>NZ_JABFAY010000002.1:252560-285483 GCF_017168495.1 Micrococcus sp. KRD096
CACCGAGGGGACGGGGCGGGCCGGGCCCGCCGCCGTCGTGGGCCGATCAGGCCTGGGCGCCGTCGATGAAGTCGACGGCGTCCTGGACGGTCTTGAGGTTCTTGACCTCCTCGTCCGGGATCTTCACGCCGAACTTGTCCTCGGCGTTGACCACGATGGTCATCATCGAGATCGAGTCGATGTCCAGATCGTCCGTGAAGGACTTCTCCGGTTGCACCTCGGCGGTGTCGAGGCCGGTCTCCTCGTTCACGATCTCGGCGAGGCCGGCGAGGATCTCTTCCTTGGAAGCCATGGGGCGTCTCCTTCGGTAGGGGTGTGGGGTGTACGTGATCAGTGAATCAGACGGCGCCGCCTCAGGGGAGGCGGACCACCTGGGCGCCGTAGACCAGCCCGGCGCCGAAGCCGATCTGCAGGGCCAGGCCGCCGGTGAGCTCGGGGTTCTCCTCCAGCAGACGGTGCATGGCCAGCGGGATGGACGCGGCCGACGTGTTGCCGGCGTCCGCGATGTCCCGGGCCACGACGACGGACTCCGGCAGCTTCAGCTGCTTGGCGAACTCGTCGATGATCCGCATGTTGGCCTGGTGCGGGATGAACGCGGCGAGGTCCTCGGGCTCCACGCCCGCGGCGTCGAGGGCCTCGCGGGCCACCTTCGCCATCGACCACACGGCCCAGCGGAAGACGGAGGGCCCGTCCTGGCGCAGCGTGGGCCAGAGCATCCCCTCCGCGCCGGTGATCGCCGAGGCGTCGCCCGTGGTGCGGGCGTGCTCCACGGCATCGCGCAGCTCCAGCTGCGAGTGCGTCATGGAGATCGTGGACCAGCGCTCCCCGTCCGAACCCCACACCGAGGGGGAGATGCCCGGCTCGTCCGCGGCCGACACGATCACGGCGCCCGCGCCGTCGCCCAGGAGGAAGGAGATGGAGCGGTCCGTGGGATCCACGACGTCGGAGAGGCGCTCGACGCCGACCACGAGCACGTGCCGCGCGGTGCCGGAGCGCACGAGCGCGTCGGCCTGCGCGACGCCGTAGCAGTAGCCGGCGCACGCGGCGGAGACGTCGTAGGCGGGCGCCGGGGTGGCGCCGATCTCGTGCGCCACGAGGGCCGCGGCCGAGGGGGTGGCGTGCGGGAAGGTGACGGTCGAGACGATCACGGCGTCCAGGTCCGAGCCCTGCAGGCCGGCCCGCTCGAGGGCCTCCCGGGCGGCGCCCACGGCCATGACGGGCACGGTCTCCTCCGCCGTGGCGCGCTGGCGCGTGACGATGCCGGTGCGCTGGCGGATCCACTCGTCCGACGAGTCGATGGGGCCGACGAGGTCCTCATTGGGGACCAGGTTCGCCGGGCGGTAGGCGCCCACGGCCACGATGCGGCTGGCCGCGGGGCGCTCGTGCTGCTTCAGGGTGACGGTCATGGTGCTTCTCTCTGCCGGGCGGTGCGCGGGGTTCAGGCCGAGTGCTCGGCCAGGAACGCCCGCGCGGCGTCCAGGTCCTCGGGGGTCTTCACGGCGAGCTGCGCGGTGCCCTTGAGACCGCGCTTGGCCAGTCCGGTCAGTGTGCCACCGGGCAGCAGCTCCAGGACGCCCGTGACCTGCCGCGTGGCCATGGTCGCCATGCACAGGTCCCAGCGGACCGGGCGGGTGACCTGGTCCACGATCCGGGCGAGCACGTCCGTGCCGGACTCGACGGCCTCGCCGTCCCGGTTGGACAGCAGGGGCAGGCGCGGGTCCGAGGGGGAGAGGCCGGCGACGTGGGCCGCGAGGTCGTCCACGGCGGGGCGCATGTGCTCCGTGTGGAACGCGCCGGCCACCTTGAGCGGGATCACGCGGGCGCGGGCGGGGGCGGACTCGGCGAGCGCGCCGAGGGCCTCCGCGGTGCCGGCGGCGACGATCTGGCCGGCGCCGTTGACATTGGCGGGCGTCAGGCCCGCCGCGTCGATGGCCGCGAGGACCTCGTCCTGGTCCCCACCCACGACGGCGGCCATGCCCGTGGGCGTGGCCGCGGCGGCCCGGGCCATGCCGGTGGCGCGCACGCGCACCAGGGAGAGGGCCTCGGCGGGGGACAGCACGCCGGTGACGGCGGCCGCGGTGACCTCGCCCACGGAGTGGCCGGCCACGACGGTCGACTTCGGTGCGGCGGCGTCCGCCTCGAGGGCCGCGGCGGCCACGAGGCCGGCCGCCACGATCAGCGGCTGGGCGACGGCGGTGTCCTTGATGGTCTCCTCGTCCGACTCAGTGCCGTGGCGGATCAGGTCCACGCCCGCGGCGTCGGAGAGGGATGCGAGCAGGTCGCGGGTCCCGTCCAGCTCGAGCCAGGGGGCGAGGAAGCCGGGCGTCTGGGACCCCTGTCCGGGGCACACGATGGCAAGCATTCCTCCATCGTGTCAGGATCGGCCGCCATCCCGGGCAGATCGCGCCACGAAGCACGGCGAGTGGGTTTGGAGGGTTTCTACAAGTGGGGGGGGGCGCCGCCCCGGCTCAGTCCGAGCCTGTCCCGGTCGTCGGCCGCGCCCCCGCGAGCCGGCCCAGGGTGATCGCGGTCTGCAGGACGTACGCGTCGCGAGGGACCAGCGGGTCCCAGCCGGTCACCTCGGCCACCCGCTTGAGGCGGTACCGCACGGTGTTCGCGTGGACGAACAGCTCGCGGGCCGTGCCCTCGAGCGAGTGGCCCAGCGCGCCGTACGCGTCCACGGTCTCCAGCAGGGAGGTGCCGGCGTCGGCCAGGGGCGTGAACACCCCGTCCACGAGGGCCTCCCGGGCCGTGGGGTCGCCCAGCAGCGCCCGCTCGGGCAGCAGGTCCTCCGCCGGGGTGGGCCGGCACGCCCGGGGATGGGCGGCCGCCGCGCTGAGCCCGGCGAGGGTGTGCCGGGCCGAGACGTGCGCCGAGATCAGCGAGTCCACGACGGGTCCCACGATCACCGGTCCCGGCGCGAACCAGCGCGCGAGCGCCTCGCCCACCGCCCGCGCGTCCCGCACCGAGCCGACCACGAGGACGAGCCGTTCGGACTGCACGCCCACGAGCAGGTCGCAGTCGAGCCTCGCCGCGGCCCGCCGCAGGTCCGGGATGAACGCGGGCTTGTCCTGCCCCGGGGCGAGACCCGCCATGACCATCACGTCGTGGTCCCCACGCCAGCCCAGCGCGGTGGCCCGGTGCCGGATCTCGTCCGGGTCCTGCCCGCGCAGCACCGCGTCCAGCAGGACCGACTCGAGCCGCGAGTCCATCGCTCCGCGCATCTCCGCGGCCCGGGCGTACACGTCTGCGAGCGCGAACGCGACCTCGCGCGAGTAGTGGAGGATGTGCTCGCGGACGGGCGCCTGGTCGCGCTCGGCCAGCAGCTCCGGCACCCGCGTCTCGACGACGTCCACCATCGTCCGGATGAGCTGGAGGGCCCGCTGCAGCGAGATCGCCCCGGTGAGATCGGTGGGCGCGGGCCCGAAGACGTCCTGCAGGACGTGGCCCGTGGAGGTGGGCCGCTCGAACCACGTGAGGAAGCCCTGCAGGGCGCGCTGGGCCACGAGCCCGAGGGCGCTGCGCTCGTCCGGGGTGAGTCGGCGGTACCAGGGCAGGGTGGCGTCCAGCCGCTGCAGCACCGCCGTGTTCAGGGCCCCCAGGTGGCTCCTGAGGCGGGCCAGCCCGTCGGTGCTCACGGGGCGAGGGGCGGCGGGGCGGGGCTCGGGCATGCGCTTCATCCTAGGCGCGTGTTGTGGGGTTCCTACAGCGACGACGCCGGCCGCTCGCCTCCCTGGCGGAGGCGAGCGGCCGGCGTCGGGACGGGAGGGCGTCGGCCTCCCCGCGGCATGCGGGTCAGGCGTCGCCGCCCGCGATGCCGGTGGTGCCGGCGTTGACGTCGTCCAGGCGGTACTTCTCGTGCGCCTTCGCGGCCGTGCCCCGCTCGACCTCGCCCTCCTCCTCGAGGAGCTGCAGCGCGCGGACCACCATCGAGTGGGTGTCGATGAGGAAGTACCGACGGGCGGCGGCGCGGGTGTCCGCGAAGCCGAACTCGTCGGCGCCGAGCGCCGAGAAGCGGTTCGGCACGAACGGGCGGATCTGGTTCGTCCACGAGGTGGAGTAGTCCGAGGTGGCCACGATCGGGCCCTCGGCCCCCTGCAGCGCCTGCGTCACGTAGGGCACGCGCGGGGTGGCGGACGGGTCCTTCAGGGCGTCCTTCTCCGCCGCGACGGCGTCGCGGTACAGCTCGTTGTAGGAGGTCACCGACCACACGGAGGCGTTCACGCCCCACTCCTCGGAGAGGATCCGCTGGGCGTCGAGCGCCCACGGCACGGAGACGCCGGAGCCCAGGAGCTGGACCTTCGGGCCGTCGCCCTGGCCCTCGGAGAGGCGGTAGATGCCCTTGAGCAGGCCCTCCACGTCGAGGCCCTCGGGCTCCTCGATGTGGGTGATCGGCTCGTTGTACACCGTGAGGTAGTAGATGACGTTGCGGACGTCGTCCCCGCGGTCGTGGTCGCCGTACATGTCCTCCAGGCCCTGGCGCACGATGTGGGCGATCTCGTACGAGTACGCCGGGTCGTGGTGCTTCACGGCCGGGTTCGTGGACGCCAGGACGGGGGAGTGACCGTCCATGTGCTGGGTGCCCTCGCCGGCGAGGGTGGTGCGCCCGGCGGTGGCGCCGATCATGAAGCCGCGCGCGAGCTGGTCGCCTGCGGCCCAGATGTTGTCCGCGGTCCGCTGGAAGCCGAACATCGAGTAGAAGATGTACACCGGGATCATCGGCTCGCCGTGCGTGGAGTACGCCGTGCCGATCGCGTTGAACGCCGCGGTGGCGCCGTCCTCGTTGATGCCGACGTGGTAGATCTTCCCCTGCGGGGACTCCTTGTAGGACAGGAACAGGTCCCGGTCCACGGACAGGTAGTTCTGGCCCTTGGGGTTGTAGATCTTCGCGGTCGGGAAGAACGAGTCCATGCCGAAGGTGCGGGCCTCGTCCGGGATGATCGGCACGAAGCGCGGTCCCATGTTCTTGTCCCGCATCAGGTCCTTGAGCAGGCGCACGAACGCCATGGTCGTGGCGGCCTGCTGCTTGCCCGATCCCTTGCGGGCCTGCTTGTACGCGGACTCCGGGGGCAGCGGGATCGCGTGGTAGTCGCTGCGCCGCTCCGGCACGAAGCCGCCCAGCTCCTTGCGCCGCTCCATCATGTACGTGATCTCCGGGGCGTCGGCGCCCGGGTGGTAGTACGGGATGTCGTACGGGTCCTTCTCGATCTGCTCGTCCGAGATCGGGATGCGGTGGCGGTCCCGGAACACCTTGAGGTCGTCCACCGTCAGCTTCTTCATCTGGTGCGTGGCGTTGCGACCCTCGAAGGACTTGCCCAGGCCGTAGCCCTTGATGGTGTGGGCCAGGATCACGGTGGGCTGGCCCTTGTGCTCCATGGCGGCCTTGTAGGCGGCGTACACCTTCTTGTAGTCGTGGCCGCCACGCTTGAGGCCCCAGATCTCGTCGTCGGTCATGTCCGCCACCATCTCCTTGGTGACGGAGGACCGGCCGAAGAAGTGGTCGCGCACGAAGCCGCCGGACTCGGCCTTGTAGGTCTGGTAGTCGCCGTCGAGCGTCTCGTTCATGATGCGCACGAGCTCGCCCTCGTCGTCGGCCTCGAGCAGCGGATCCCACTCGCGGCCCCACAGGACCTTGATGACGTTCCAGCCGGCGCCCCGGAAGTAGGACTCCAGCTCCTGGACGATCTTGCCGTTGCCGCGCACCGGCCCGTCGAGACGCTGCAGGTTGCAGTTGATGACGAAGGTGAGGTTGTCGAGCTTGTCGTTGGCCGCGATGTGCAGCTGGCCGCGCGACTCCGGTTCGTCCATCTCGCCGTCGCCGAGGAAGGCCCACACGTGCTGGTCGGAGGTGTCCTTGATGCCGTTGTTGTGCAGGTACCGGTTGGTCTGCGCCTGGAAGATGGCGTTCATCGGCCCCAGGCCCATGGACACGGTGGGGTACTGCCAGAAGTGCGGCATCATCCGCGGGTGCGGGTAGGAGGGCAGGCCGTGGCCCTGGCGGGACTTCTCCTGGCGGAAGCCGTCGAGGTCCTCCTCGGTCAGGCGGCCCTCGAGGAAGGCTCGGGCGTAGTTGCCCGGCGAGGAGTGGCCCTGGAAGAAGATGTGGTCGCCGCCGCCCGGGTGGTCCTGGCCGCGGAAGAAGTGGTTCAGGCCCACCTCGTAGAGGGTCGCCTGGCCTGCGTAGGAGGAGATGTGACCGCCGACGCCGACGCCGTCGCGCTGGGCGCGCTGCACGAGGGCCATGGCGTTCCACCGCAGGTAGTTGCGGTAGCGGCGCTCGAGCTCCTCGTCGCCCGGGTACTCCGGCTCCTGGTCCGCCGGGATCGTGTTCACGTAGTCCGTGGTGGTCACGTAGGGCAGGGCGACGGACTGGGCGCTCGCGCGCTGCATGAGGGAGCGCATGATGTACTGCGCCCGCTCCGTGCCGCGCTCCTCGATGAGTCCGTCGAGGGACTCGATCCACTCCGACGTCTCCTGGGGATCCTTGTCCGGGAGCTGGTCGGTCAGACCGCTGCGGATCTGCGAGCTCTCTTCGGCTGCGCTCACGGTGCCTCCTGGTTCTCGTGCGGAGGGGTGCTCCGCGGTGGGCTGCGGGCAGACGATCCGGTCCGGGCCCGCGACGCCGAGCCGGGCGCGTCGCCCGGAGAGTGCGTCTGTTCCTCCCCAGAGTAGACCGGAGCCGCCGCGTCCGCCCGGCCGGAGGCCCCGGAACGGCGGCGTCCACGGCGTATGGTGGTCATCATCACCCGCTCGACGGCGCGGGCCGCAGTGCCCGCCACCATCAAGGAGGACCGGACACTATGCAGGCTGGGTCGACGCCGACCTCGACGGACAGCGCCCTGCTGGCGGAGCTCGCCCTCTCGAGGGGCGACCTGGTGCAGGAGTGGGGGTACGACGACGACGTCGACGTCACCTTCCGCGACGCGCTCGAGGACGCGCTCGGCGAGGAGCTGCTGACCGAGGACGACCAGGAGCCGGCGGACGCGGTCCTCTTCTGGTGGCGCGCGGACGACGGCGACGTCATGGATCTCGCGGACGCCCTCGTGGACGCCCAGCGCTCCCTCGATGCCGGCCCCGTCTGGATCATGACCCCCCGCAAGGGGCGCCCCGGCCACGTCAGCCCGGCGGACGTCGCCGAGGCCGCCTCCACCGCGGGCCTGCACGCCACCACCGGGGCCGGTGCCTCCGAGGACTGGGCCGCTCAGAAGCTCGTCCAGAAGCGCGGTGGCTGAGCCCCCGTCCGGCGGGACGCGGGGCGCCGACGTCGTCCCCGCGCTGCGCGACGACCACGGCCAGACGTGGCCGTGGCCGCCGACGCGCGGGCCCCAGGACGCCGCCGGGCCGCGGGGCACGTGGCTCGTCTTCCTGCCCGGGGCGTTCACGCCGGTGTGCACGGACGAGCTCGGCTGGATCGGGGCGCTCGCCGAGGACGTGGCGGTCGACGATGTGGCTGTCCGCGTGGTCTCGTGTGATGCCGCCCCCGTGCTGCGCCGCGTCCGCGAGGAGCTGGCACTGCCGGAGCCGCTCACCCTGCTCTCCGATTTCTGGCCCCACGGCGCGGCCTGCCGTGCCCTCGACGTCTTCGACGTGGAGACCGGGCGGCCCCGCCGCGTCTCCGTGCTGCTCGACGCGGACGGGGTCGAGGCCGCGCGCGTGGTCGCCGCCCCGGGACAGGCACGCACCCGGAGCGAGCACGAGGCGGCGACGCGCGACCTGCTCGCTCACCGGTAGCCTGGACGGACACCGGCACCTGTAGCTCAGTCGGTCAGAGCATCTCGTTTACACCGAGAGGGTCGGGGGTTCGAGTCCCTCCGGGTGCACCGATCGCGGGGCCATGACACGGCGTGACGCCGCGGCTCCGTCATGCCGACCGCCCGTCAGGCGCCTATGAGAGCATGCTCACCATCATGGGCTCCTCGTCAGCGTCCTCGCGCGCCTCCGCTCCGCCCTCGCGGTGGGCCGAGGTGCGCTCCGGCGTCGCCGTGACGCTGGGCGCCGGCCTCGGCCTGTTCCCCCTGGGCGTGGCCTTCGGGATGCTCGTGGTCCAGGCCGGGCTGCCCGCGTGGGTCGCACCCCTGTTCTCCGTGGTCGTGTTCGCCGGGTCCGTCGAGCTGCTGCTCGTCTCGCTGGTGGTGGCGGGCACGCCGCTGCTCACGATCGCCGTGACGGTGTTCCTCGTGAACTTCCGCCACGTGTTCTATGCGTTCAGCTTCCCGCTGCGCGTGGTCCGGGGGCGCCTCGCGCGGATCTACTCGATGGGCGCCCTGATCGACGAGGCCTACGCCATCGCCGCCGCCCAGCCCCGCGGTTGGACGGCGCCCCGGCTGCTGGCCATGCAGATCGCGCTGCATGCGTATTGGGTGCTCGGGGGCCTCGCCGGGGTGGCCGTCGCGTGGCTGCTGCCCGGGCCGGTGGAGGGCCTGGAGTTCGCGCTCGTCGCCCTCTTCATCGTGCTCGCCATGGACGCCGCCCGCACGCGGGCCCAGCTGCCCCTCGTGCTGGCGGCCGCGGTCGCCGTCGGGGTGGCCCTGCTGCTGGCACCGGCACAGGTGCTCGTCGTCGCGTTCGCCCTCTACGCCGCGGTACTGATCGCGTTCCACGTGCTCGCCGCACGCGGGACCGCCCTGCCGCTGCCCGAGCCCGTGCCCGTCACCGGACCGGTGCCCGTCGTCGCCGCGGTGGGGGAGCGGGCCGTCACGGATGCCGAGCCCGACGCCGAGGAGGATCCCCGATGACCGGCGCCGCCTACCTGGTGGCCGCGGCCGTCGTCGCGGGCCTCGTGACCTTCTGCCTGCGGGCGCTGCCGTTCGCCCTGCTGCAGCCGCTGCGGGAGTCCGTGCTCGCCGCGCGGCTGGCGGTGTGGATGCCCGCCGGCGTGCTGACCATCCTGGCCCTGGTGATGCTGCTCGACGCCGCGGCGCTGGCCCCCGGAGAGCCCGTGGACGGGACGCGGGTGGCCCACGCGCTGATCGCGGCGGCGGTGACGGTCGTCGTGCATCTGCTGGCCGGGCGGCGGACCCTGGTCTCGATCGCCTCCGGCACGCTGGCCTACGTGCTGTTGGTCAACCTGGCCTGAGCGGCGGCGGGGCGGGTTCGCCCAGGCGTTCGGCCCATGCGCGGCTCGCCGCGGCGAGGCGCCGGCCGTAGGCGGTGACCCCGTCGGACAGCGTCCCGGCGTTGTAGAGCGTCCCCGCCCGGGCGATCCCCTCCGCGGAGAGGTCGCCGCGCAGGTGACCGCGCAGGATCTCCAGCCCGAAGGCCAGGTTGTCCTCCGGCTCCCACAGGTGGAGACCGCGCTCCGCCGCCTGCGCGAAGTACGGCGGCCACGTGATCTGCGCGGGCCCCACGCCGTTGGACTTCTCCCCCTGCGCCACCCGGGCCACGAGCTCCTCATAGCGCTCCCGGGTCACGAGGACGTCCGTCCCGCGCGGGGCGCTGTGCACGCCGCCGGCGTCGTGCCCGAAGACGTTCCGGCCACCGGACTCGAGCTCGGCCAGGGCCGCCGCCACCGCGAGGGGAACGTCCGCCCGGCGTGCGGCGGCCACGATCGCCGCGGCGTTGTCGAGGTGTCGGCCGAGCGTCGCCGGCGGGTCGGAGGAGCGGTCGCGGGCGGAGCGGCGGGTGAGGAGGTCGCGGAGCAGGCCCATCGGCCCACCCTCCCGCATCCCGGGTTGAGTTGTCGCGGGTGACGGGCCCGCGCACCCGCGACAACTCAACCCGGGATGCGGGGCAGGGGCCGGGCGGCGGCGCGTCGTCGGCGTCCGGGGCGCACTAGGGTGGAGCGCATGTCCGCGACCCCCCTCGGCTTCTGGAAGCTGCCCGCCCGTCCCGACGGCGCCGCCCGTCACCTCGCCGTCATCACCGGGGGCGAGGCGCAGCAGACCATGCTCTTCCTCCAGGACGGGCAGTGGTCCATCCTCGCCCTCTTCCAGGACGAGCTGGCCGGCAAGGCCGCCGCCCGCACCCTGGACGCGCTCCTGCAGTCCGTCACCTGTCTGCGCATGGGCGGCCGTGACGTCCTCGACGGCGCCGACACCCCGCGGCCCGGTGTCGAGTGGGCCGGCTACGACCGCGAGTTCGAGGAGGCCGACGTGGCCGAGCAGCGCGACGTCGAGCCGCGCGGCCGGATCTGGATCCTCCCGGCCACGGACGGCGCCTCCGTCGGCCTGAAGCTTCCCGGGCACCGCCGGTACGACGACGCCGTCGCGCAGTTCGCCGACGTCGACGCGGCGCGTGCCGCCGTCGCGGCGATCGACGAGCTCCTGGGCGTCGGCCCGCGCGGCTGAGCAGGCCGACACTCGTCGGCCCGGGGCCGCGACCGTTCGCCTCCCAGGGTTCACCTGCTGTTCACGCGGCTGCGCTGCCGGGCCCGGCTCCCTCGTCCGCCGCCCGCCCATAATGGTGGACAGAGCACAGGCCGCGGCCCGCCGCCGTCGTACCGAGGAGGGGGACGGACGGGCACGGTGACGCACCCAGTGAAGGAGACGGTCCATGGAGCTGCTGCAGCCCGACGCCCCCCGCGAGAACCTCCGCGAGTTCATCGACAAGCTGCGCGACGGCGGCTACACCGTCTCGGACGGCCACACCAACGATCCCGACCTGATCGATCCGCAGGGCCGTGCCGTGGAGACGTGGAGGGAGGACTACCCGTACGAGACGCGCATGACGCGCGAGGAGTACGAGCTGGAGAAGTACCGCCTGCAGATCGAACTGCTCAAGCTGCAGTACTGGGGCGAGGACACCGGCCAGCGCCACATCATCGTCTTCGAGGGCCGCGACGCCGCCGGCAAGGGCGGCACCATCAAGCGCTTCACCGAGCACCTGAACCCCCGCACCGCCCGCGTCGTGGCCCTCAACAAGCCCTCGGACCGCGAGCTCGGCCAGTGGTACTTCCAGCGCTACATCCAGCACTTCCCCACGGCGGGCGAGATCGTGCTGTTCGACCGATCGTGGTACAACCGCGCCGGCGTCGAGCGCGTGATGGGCTTCGCCACGGACGAGCAGTACCGCCGCTTCATGAACCAGGTGCCGCTGTTCGAGAAGATGCTCGTGGACGACGGCATCCACCTCACCAAGTTCTGGTTCTCCGTGACACAGACCGAGCAGCGCACGCGCTTCGCGATCCGCCAGATCGACCCGGTCCGCCAGTGGAAGCTCTCGCCCATGGACCTCGAGTCCCTGGACCGTTGGGAGGCGTACACGGAGGCCAAGGAGGCCATGTTCCTCCACACGGACACGGACCACGCCCCGTGGATCTCCATCCGCTCCAACGACAAGAAGCGGGCCCGCCTCAACGCGATGCGCTACTTCCTGTCCCAGTTCGAGTACGAGGGCAAGGACCACGAGGTCGTCGGCACCCCGGACCCGCTGATCGTGCGCCGCGGCCGCGACGCCGTGGGGGACTGACCGCGGTCGACGTAGGCTGGGGGGCGGGTCCGTGTCCGGCACGGCCCGTCCCACCGTCCGAGCCACAGGAGGCCACCCGCGATGACCGAGCAGACCACCACCGTCCCCGTCGGCGCCGCCGACATCGGCGTCACGGGCCTGGCGGTGATGGGCGCGAACCTCGCCCGCAACTTCGCCCGCCACGGCTACACGGTGGCCCTGCACAACCGCAGCCGGGCCCGCACGGACCAGCTCGTGGCCGAGCACGGTGACGAGGGTGCGTTCGTGGCGACGGAGACGCTCGCCGAGCTCGTGCAGTCCCTCGCCGTGCCGCGCCGGGTGCTCATCATGGTCAAGGCGGGCGCCCCCGTGGACGCCGTCATCGACCAGCTCGTCCCCCTGCTGGACGAGGGCGACATCGTCATCGACGCCGGCAACTCCCATTTCGAGGACACCCGCCGCCGCGAGGCGGCCCTCGCCGAGAAGGGCCTGCACTTCGTGGGCGTCGGTGTCTCCGGCGGCGAGGAGGGTGCCCTGCACGGTCCGGCGATCATGCCCGGCGGTCCGGAGAAGTCCTACGAGGCCCTCGGCCCGATGCTCGAGAAGATCGCCGCGCAGTTTGAGGGGGAGCCGTGCTGCGCCTGGGTCGGCACGGACGGCGCCGGCCACTACGTGAAGATGGTCCACAACGGCATCGAGTACGCGGACATGCAGGTCATCGGCGAGGCCTACGACCTGCTGCGCCGTGTGGGCGGCCTCGAGCCCGCCGAGCAGGCCGAGGTGTTCACGGCGTGGAACCAGACCGACCTGGCCTCCTACCTCATCGAGATCACGGCCGAGGTGCTCGCGCAGGTGGACGCGGCCACGGGCCGCCCGCTCGTGGACGTGATCGTGGACGAGGCCGGGCAGAAGGGCACCGGCCGCTGGACCGCGATCTCGGGTCTCGACGTCGGCTCCCCGGTGGCCGCGATCGCCGAGTCCGTCTTCGCCCGCTCGCTGTCCTCTCAGCGCGCGGTGCGCGAGGTCGCCCGTGAGACCCTCGCGGCCGGCGTCGACGAGGAGGCGCAGCGCGCCCCGCAGGACACGGACGCGTTCGTGGAGGACGTGCGCCAGGCGCTGTTCGCCTCCAAGCTCGTGGCCTACGCGCAGGGCATGGACATGCTCGCGGCCGCCGCCGAGGAGTACGGCTGGTCGCTGGACCTGGGCACCATCGCCTCGCTGTGGCGGGACGGCTGCATCATCCGCGCCGACCTGCTCGACGTGATCATGCAGGCCTTCGGCGGCCGCGACACCTCCCGCCATCCGGCGCCGGGCACCCGCGCCCCCGGCCAGCCGCTCAACCTGCTCTTCGCCCCCGAGTTCGCCCAGGCGATCGCCGAGGCCCTGCCGGCCTGGCGCCGCGTGGTCGGCACCGCCGTCGCCGCGGGCGTGCCGGTGCCGGTGTTCTCCTCGGCCCTGGCGTACTACGACGGCCTGCGGGCCGACCGCCTGCCGGCCGCCCTCGTGCAGGGCCAGCGCGATTTCTTCGGCGCCCACACCTACCTGCGCGTCGATCGCGAAGGCTCCTTCCACACGCTGTGGTCCGGCGACCGCACCGAGGTGGACGGCGAGGGCGTGCCCGTCGTCATGCCGCAGCCGACCGAGGGCGACCCCACGCAGGACTGACCCGGCGTGGACCCGGCCCTCAGATCCAGAGGGCCGGGTCCACGTACTCCGCGGGGTCCACGAGCGGCTTGCCCTCGGACGGGCCCTTGCGCGGTCGGACGGTGGCCGGCACGCCGGTGGCGATCGCGTCGGCGGGGGTGTCCTTCACGACGACGGCGTTGGCGCCCACCGCCGTTCCCTCCCCGAGCTCGACGGGTCCGAGGATCTTGGCGCCGGCCCCCACCACGACGCCGTCGCGCAGCGTGGGGTGCCGCTTCACCTTGGCCAGGGAGCGGCCGCCGAGGGTGACCCCGTGGTACAGCATCACGTCGTCGCCGATCTCCGCGGTCTCGCCGATCACGACGCCCATGCCGTGGTCGATGAAGAACCGACGACCGATCGACGCGCCGGGGTGGATCTCGATGCCCGTGGCCGCGCGCGTGACCTGCGAGAGCACGCGCGCGGGCATCTTCAACCGGTCGTGCCGCCACATCCGGTGCGCGACGCGGTGCGCCCACACGGCGTGCAGACCCGAGTAGACGAGGGCCACCTCGAGGTCACCTCGCGCCGCCGGGTCATGGCTGCGGACGGTCGCGATGTCTTCCTTGATGCGGGAGAACAGTCCCACGGGCGGCCCCTTCGGGTCGGTGCGGTCGGTGAGCGGGCGGCGGTCAGCCGCGGATGTCCTCGAAGAGGGCGGTGGAGATGTAGCGCTCGCCGAAGTCACACACGATGGCGACGATCAGCTTGCCCTCGGACTCGGGCTTGGCGGCCTCCTTGAGGGCGGCCGAGATGATCGCGCCGGTGGAGATGCCGCCGAGGATGCCCTCCTCGGTCCCGAGCCGACGGGCGGTCTCGATGGACTCCTCGAAGGTGGCCGGGTAGACCTCGTCGTAGAGGTCGGTGTCGAGGATCTCGGGCACGAAGTTCGCGCCGATGCCCTGGATCTTGTGCGGGCCGGCCTGGCCGCCGGAGAGGATGGGGGAGTCGGCCGGCTCGACGGCGATGAGCTTCACGTCCGGCTTCTGCTCGCGCAGGTACCGGCCCGCGCCCGTGATGGTGCCGCCGGTGCCGACGCCGGCGATGAACACGTCCACGGCGCCCTCGGACGCGTCCCAGATCTCCGGGCCGGTGCCCGTGTAGTGGGCCTGGATGTTGGCCTGGTTCGCGAACTGCTGGGCCCAGATGGAGTTCGGGGTGCTGCGGACGATCTCCTGGGCGCGCTCGAGGGCGCCGCGCATGCCGTCTGCACCGGGGGTCAGCACGATCTCGGCGCCGAACGCCTTGAGCATCACGCGGCGCTCGGTGGACATGGTCTCAGGCATGGTCAGGATCACGCGGTAGCCGCGCGCCGCGCCGACCATGGCCAGGGCGATGCCGGTGTTGCCGGAGGTGCCCTCCACGATGGTGCCGCCGGGGGTCAGCTCGCCGGCCGCCTCCGCGGCGTCCACGATGGCGGTGCCGATGCGGTCCTTCACCGAGTTGGCCGGGTTGTAGAACTCGACCTTCACGGCGACGTCGCCGGGCAGGTCCTTCGCGAGGCGGTTCAGCCGGACCAGGGGCGTGTTGCCGACCGCCTGGGTGATGTCGTCAAGGATGCGGGCCATGGTGGTACCTCCGGGGGGTGGTGGTGCGCCTCGGGGCGCGGGCGATCTAGTGGGTGTTCCTGCGTCAGGCTATCGAGCCGCGGCGCCGCTCAGGCGTCCACGAGCCACGCGGAGTAGTTCCGGCGCACCTTCGCGAGCTTCGGATCGATGACCACACGGCAGTATCCATTGGAACGGCGCCGCGCATAGAAGTCCTGGTGAATATCCTCGGCCGGGTGCCACGCGGACGCCGGCTCGACGCGTGTGACGATGGGGCTGTCATAGTTCGCCTGCGCCCGGGCGATCTCGTCCGCGAAGAACCGGGCCTCGGCCTCGTCGTGGGCGAAGACGGCCGAGCGGTACTGGGTGCCGACGTCGGCCCCCTGGCGGTTCAACGACGTGGGGTCGTGGCCGGTGAAGAACAGATCCATGATCACCTCGGGCGGCACGACGGCGGCGTCGAAGCGCACGCGGACCGCTTCGGCGTGGCCGGTGGTCCCGGTGCACACGGACTCGTAGCTCGGGGCGGGGTCGTCGCCTCCGGTGTAGCCGGACTCGACGGCGAGCACGCCCCGCACGCGACGGTAGACGGCGTCGAGGCACCAGAAGCAGCCGCCGGCGAGCGTCAGCTCGCGGACGTCGGCGGGCGCGTCGGAGGCGCCGAGGGGCTCGGTACGGGGGGAGTCGGTCATGGCAGGCACAGCAACGCGGCCCGCGCTTTTCATTCCCGACGGCGCCGCGCCGTGCCCTCACCCAGGGCCGCCGGGTCGTGCGTGCCCGGGCCGGGTGGGCCATCATGGCCGGTATGACCGTGTCCCGTCCCACCGTCCCCGTCTCGCCGGTGCATGCCCTGGCCCCGCCGACGCTCGGGCAGGTCCTCGAGGTCGTCCAGGGGCTGTGGCCGCGGGAGCTGGCGGAGCCGTGGGACGCCGTCGGGCCGGTGGCCGGGCGCCCGGAGGCCCCGGTGCGGACCGTCCTGTGGGCGCTGGATCCCGTGCAGGCCGTGGCCGACGAGGCCGTCGCCCGCGGGGCCGACCTCGTGGTCACCCACCACCCGCTCCTGCTGCGCGGGACCTCGTCCGTCGCCGCCGTCGGACACGCCGCCGCCGCGAAGGGCCGCCTGCTGCACACCCTGATCGAGCACCGCATCGCCCTGCTGGCCGCGCACACCAACGCCGACGCCGTCGTGGGCGGCGTCTCGGACGTGCTGGCCCGTGCCGTCGGCGTCACCGGAGCGCTCTCGCCCCTGACGGTGTCCGCCGCCGGCACCGGGGCCGAAGGCATCGGCCGGGTGGGCGACCTGCCCGAGGAGACCGACCTGGCCGCCTTCGCCCGGGCCGTGCACGCGGCGCTGCCCGCCACGGCCGGCGGCGTGCGCGTGGCGGGCGACCCCGCCCAGCGCATCCGCCGCGTCGCCGTGTGCGGCGGTGCCGGAGACAGCCTCTTCGACGCGGTCCGCGCGTCCGGCGCGGACGTCTACGTGACCGCCGATCTGCGCCACCACCCGGCCTCGGAGGCCCGGGAGACGGCCGCGACGGGGAATGGGCGTCCCGCGCTCGTGGACGTCTCGCACTGGGCGAGCGAGTCCCTGTGGCTCGAGCACGGCGCCCGCGCCCTGGAGGCCGCCCTGGCGGAGCGGGGACTGGGCGTCACCACCCTGTTCTCAGATCACCGCAGCGACCCCTGGGACTTCCTGGTCGGGGGAGAGCGGGCCGACGAGGGGAGTCACGCATGAGTGAGGTCACCGCACCGCCGGCCGTCCAGGCCCGGCTGCTGGAGCTGCAGGAGCTCGACACGGCCCTGGACCAGGCCCGCGCCGCCGTCCGTCGGCTCAAGGCAGACCCGGAGCACGCCCGGCTGCGCGCCCGCGCGCTGGAACTCGAGGAGGCGTTGCCCGGCCTCGAGGATGCCGCCCGCACCGCCGACCGGGCGGGGGCCGAGGCCACCGAGAAGGCCGCCGCCACCCGCGCCCGTCGGGACCGGACCCGGGAGCGGCTCGAAGCGGGCCAGGGCGGGTCCAAGGAGCTGCAGGCCATGCAGCACGAGGACGACACGCTCACCGCACTGCTCGATGACCACGAGGCCGCGGCGCTCGAGGCCATGGAGGCCGCCGACGCCGCCGAGTCCCGGCTCGCGAAGGGCCACGCCGCTCTGGAGCAGGCACGGGCCGAGGTCGAGGCCCGCGCGGCGGAGGTGCGCCGCGAGGGGCAGGCCGTGACCCAGCGTGGCCGGGACCTCACCCAGCGCCGGGCGGCGTTGGCCGCGGAGTTCCCCGCGTCGTTGCTGGCCCTGTACGAGCAGGCGCGGGAGCGCAACGGCGGCATCGGCGCGGCCCGGCTCGTCGGGAACCGGTCCGCGGCCGCGGGCACGGAGCTGTCACCGGCGGAGGTCGCGCGCATCCGGGCCCTCCCGCCGGCCGCCGTCGCCCGCTGCCCCGAGTCCGGCGCCATCCTCATCCGGGACTGACCCCGGGCCCCGCCCCCGGCGCGGTCAGTAGAGTGGGGGGCCGCGTCGGACGGCGCGACCACGGACACGAGGAGGCGCACGGTGAGCGGACGAGTCCTGCAGGTGGAGGCCGACGGCGGGTCGCGGGGCAACCCCGGCGTCGCCGGCTACGGCGCCCTGGTGCGCGACCCGGCCACAGGCGAGATCCTCCGGACCGACGCCGCCCCGCTGGGGAAGGCGTCCAACAACGTGGCCGAGTACTCCGGGCTCGTGGCCGGGCTGCGGATGGCCCGGGACCTCGACCCGGAGGCCCGGGTGCACGTGCTGATGGACTCCAAGCTCGTGGTGGAGCAGATGTCCGGGCGGTGGAAGATCAAGCACGACGACATGCGGCGCCTCGCGGCCGAGGCCCGGGCCGTGCTGCCCCCCGAGCGCGTCAGCTACGAGTGGATCCCGCGCAACCGGAACAAGGACGCCGACCGCCTCTCCAACGAGGCCATGGACGCCGGCGCGCGGGGCGGCCAATGGGACGCGGGCGCGTCCGAGGTGCCGGTCGCGGCCCCCGCGGCCGCGGGGTCGACCGCCGCGGAGGCGTCCACGACCTCCGCGTCGGCGGTGGCCGGGTCCGGCCTCGAGGCCGACGCGGACGTCCGGGCCGTGGAGGCGGACGGGCCCGACGCCGTCGCCTCGCCGGAGGATGCGACCCCGGCGCCCGCGCCCACGGGCCGGCTGCACCACGTGGAGATCTGGGTCGCCGACCTCGCGGCGGCCGAGGCGAGCCTCGGCTGGCTGTTCGGCGAGCTCGGCTACGTGCCGGGCGAGGGGTGGGCCGAGGGCCGGACGTACCAGGGGGCGGGGGAGTACCTCGTGCTCGAGGCCGGGCCCGACGTCGCCGCGGGCGCCCACGAGCGCACCCGCCCGGGCCTGAACCACCTGGCCTTCCGGGCCGGATCGCGCGCCCGCGTGGACGAGCTCACCGCCGCCGCGCGCGACCGGGGGTTCCGCCTGCTCTTCGAGGACCGCCACCCGCACGCCGGGGGACCGGACCACTACGCCGCCTACCTCGAGACCGCGGACGGCTTCGAGGTGGAGCTGGTGGCCGTCGAGGACTGAGGCCGCGTCCGGGCAGACCGCGCCTCGCCCGGGGTCACCCCTCGGGCAGGATCACCCGCAGCGCGCCGGGCTTCGCGCCGGACGGCCGGGCCAGCTCGACCTCCCAGCCGTGGCCGTCCCCGGCCCGCGCGACCACGTCCGCGACGCGCTCCAGCGTCGAGGTCTCCCGCGCCCCCGCCTCCAGCAGCGCGCGGGCCACGAGGCCGCGGGTGTGCTTGGCGAAGTGCGAGACGACGGTCCGCTCGCCGTCGCGCAGCTGGAACACGTCGACCGCGAGGGTCCGCTCCGCCGGTGCCCGCCACTGGGCCGCGTAGCCGCCGGAGCGGCAGTCGACGACGGGCCCGCCGTCCCGTGCGGCGAGCGCGTCGAGGGCGGGGGTCAGGACGGGGCGCCAGTGCGCGGCCAGCCCGGGCAGCCCCGGCAGCTTCGCGCCGACGGGCAGCCGGAAGGCGGGGATCCGGTCCGCCAGCGCGGTGGCGCCGAACAGCGCGGAGAAGACCAGCACGGACGCGCGGGCGCGGCGCTTCGCCGCCGCGGACAGGGAGACGTGGTCGAGCGCATCGAAGAGCACGCCCGTGAACACCCGGTGACCGGGCGCGGCAGGGGCCGAGGCCAGGCGCGTGTTCGCCTCGACCTCGCCGGTGAGCGACGCCCCGACGCCGAGAGCCGCCAGGGCATCCGGGGCGGCCGAGACCGCGGCGAGCCGCGTGAGCAGGTCCGCGCGGGCGCCCGTCACCGCGGCGTCATCGGCCAACGCGAGGGCATCGAGGTCGAGCGGGGCCCCGGAGCGGGGCGCGGTCTTGCCCTCGGAGGGCGGCAGCAGGATCAGCACCGGGCCAGCCTAGCCAGGCGCCCCCGGACCGACGCGCGGACGGACTCGGCCGACGTCGTCGTCCGGACCTGGCACAGTGGTGGGGTCCGCACAGCCGCCCCGCATCCCAGGAGTCGCCCGATGACCGCCATGAACGTGTTCGGCGTGGTGTACCCGTTCGTCCTGCTCGTGATCGCGGCCGCCGTGTGGCTCGGGATCCGCTCCAGCGGGCGGGAGCGCACGCACGCCTCCGCTCTGGAGCAGCGCCTGCGGGAGCACACCTTCACGGGGCAGGACCGCGTGACGCTGGAATGGCCGCGGGACCGGCGACGCCCGAGCCTGGCGAAGGTCGTCTCGATCGGCGAGTCGTACGGGTACCGCCTGCTGGACAAGCGGGAGCGCGAGCACGTGGTGGAGCTCGAGTTCGAACGGATCCTCGACGACGAGGGGTTCTGACCCCAGCCGGGGGCCGTGAGGTGGGACGGACCGGCTGTAAGCCGGGTTCTGTGCCTCGCGCGCGTTGCCCCGCGCGAGGTGACGGCCATCCATCTGGGCCCGCCATCGCTGACGGGCTCGAGCGGCCAACCCGGACGCTGGGGCGAGCAGCCCTCGTGACGCGTCCTGTTCGGCCTTGCACCGGATGGGGTTTACCGAGCCGGCCCCGTCACCGGGGCCGCTGGTGGTCTCTTACACCACCCTTTCACCCTTACCGCCGCGCACACGGCGCGGAGGCGGTCTTCTCTCTGTGGCACTGGCCCGCGGGTCGCCCCGGGTGGATGTTGTCCACCATCCTGCTCTGCGGTGCCCGGACTTTCCTCGCACCCCCGCAGGGGCACGCGGCCGTCCGCCGATCCGTCCCGACCGACCAGTGTACGCCCCGTCGCGACCGCTGGGCCGCTCCGGACGTGTCCTCGCCTAGAATGGCGGAGTCCGCCGACAACGAGGTCGGGGGATGGGGCCTGCCCAGGACGGCCCCGCCAGGTTTCAAGGAAGGACTCCCGTGGCAGACACCGCCTCGACCCAGACCCCCGAGTGGAACACGCAGCAGAAGCTCGCGGAGAAGATGGTCCCCCTGCTGGGCACCCTGTACCGCGAGCACAACGTGGTCACCTCGATCTACGGGCGCTCCCTCGTGAACCGCGGCGTGATCGACATCATCAAGGCCCACCGTTACGCCCGCCGCGTGCAGGAGGCCCCGCTGAGCGTCGAGTCCACCTACCCCCTGGTCGAGGCCATGGCTGCGATGGACCTGGGCGCCGCCACCGTCGACCTGGCCGAGCTGGCCGCCAAGCAGAAGGCCTCGGGCCAGGACGTCCAGGCCTTCCTGGACGCCGAGCTCGCCGAGGTCAAGGGCAAGGCCGGTGAGGGCCTGGGCGAGACCCAGGACGTCGTGCTCTACGGCTTCGGTCGCATCGGCCGCCTGCTGGCCCGCATCCTCCTCGACCATGCCGGCGGTGGCTCCAAGCTGCGCCTGCGTGCCGTCGTCGTGCGCAAGAACTCGGAGGACGACCTGATCAAGCGCGCCTCCCTGCTGCGCCGCGACTCGATCCACGGCCCGTTCGACGGGACGATCGTGGTGGACGAGGACCGCGACGTGATCACCGCCAACGGCACCGAGATCCAGGTCATCTACTCGAACGATCCGACCACGGTGGACTACGCCTCCTACGGCATCAAGGACGCGCTGGTCATCGACAACACCGGACGCTGGCGCGACGACGAGGGCCTGTCCCAGCACCTGCAGGCCAAGGGCGCCGCGAAGGTCCTCCTGACCGCCCCGGGCAAGGGCGAGATGAAGAACATCGTGTTCGGCGTGAACTCGGACGACATCACGCCCGAGGACACGATCGTCTCGGCGGCCTCCTGCACCACCAACGGCATCACCCCGGTGCTCAAGGTCATCCAGGACGACTACGGCATCGACCACGGCCACGTGGAGACCGTACACGCCTACACCAACGACCAGAACCTCGTGGACAACTTCCACAAGGGCGCCCGTCGTGGCCGTGCCGCCGGCATGAACATGGTCCTCACCGAGACCGGCGCCGCCAAGGCCGTGGCCAAGGCCCTGCCCGAGCTCAAGGGCAAGCTCTCCGGCAACGCCATCCGCGTCCCCACCCCGGACGTGTCCATGGCCATCCTGAACCTGGAGCTGACCAAGCCCACCTCGGTGGAGGAGCTCAACGCCCGCCTGAAGCAGGAGTCCCTCACCGGCCCCCTGCGCGGCCAGGTCGGCTACGTGGACTCCCCGGAGGTCGTGTCCACCGACTTCGTCGGCTCGGACCGCGCCGGCGTCGTGGACGGCCTGGCGACCCTCGTGAACAACGACGGCAAGAACGCCATCCTCTACGTCTGGTACGACAACGAGTACGGCTACTCGCACCAGGTGATCCGCGTGGTGGAGAAGATGGCGGGCCAGCAGGTCCCCGCCTTCCCGCAGGCCTGACCCGCCGACGACGACGGCCCGTCCCCGCGGAGGGGACGGGCCGTCGTCGTGTGCCGACCGGGTCGGACGTCGAGCCGAGGCTCAGTCCTCCTTGGGCCCGTGGTCGCCGTCGGGGCCGTGCTCGTGGTCCGCGTGGTCGTCGGCGTCGTGGCCGAAGGGGTCCTCATCGGTACCGGGCAGCCACGTCACACCGGGCACGTTCAGACGCTCGGCCCGCTGCGCGCGCTTCCAGCGCCGCTGCCACTTGCCCTCGAGCCGGTTCACGTAGAGGGTGCCGTTGAGGTGGTCGTACTCGTGCTGCATGATGCGCGCGAACCAGCCCTCGGCCTCGAACTCGAACATCTCACCGTCCACGCGCTGGCCGGACAGGCGCACGCGGGTCGGGCGCTGCAGGGGGAAGCCGAGCCCGGGCACCGAGAGGCAGCCCTCGGTGTGCTCGTCCGGGTGCGGGTCCTCCCGCGGGGCCTTGTCCAGGTGGGTCAGCACGGGGTTGATCACGTGGCCCACGTTCGGCGCATCGCCGGAGTCCGGGAACGTCCACGTGAAGATCCGCAGCCCGACCCCGACCTGCGGGGCGGCCAGGCCCACGCCGTGCGCGGCGTCCTGCGTGACGTACATGTCCTCGATCAGCTCGCGGATCTCGTCGTCGATCACCTCCACCTCGGCCGCGCGCCTGTGCAGCACGGGCTCGCCGTAGACGGTGATGGGACGGATGGAGGCCATGGCACTGCGCTTCCCGGCCCGGGCTGCGGGCCTGCGTGGGTAGGAGGACGGGGGAGCCCCCAGCCTACCGCCGGCGACACCACGACGACGGCGGTCATTCCGCGGCAAGGGCCTCCAGCGCCTCCGGGTCCAGCAGCGTCACCCGCGGGCCCTCGATGGCGATCAGGCCGTCGTCGGCGAGGCGGCGCAGCCCGCGGCTGAACGCCTCGGGGGTGGTGCCCAGCAGCGAGGCGACGTCCTTCTTCGGCGCGGCCAGCACCACGACGAGGTCGGCCTCGTCCCGGAGGGCCGGCAGGCCGAGCAGATGTCCGGCGATCCGCGCGGTGACAGGCTGACGCTCCCATGCCAGCCGTTGTTCAGCCTCGGCCAGGCGGACGGCCAGCGTCCGCATCACGCGTCCCCCGATGCCCGGATGCTCGGCCAGGAGTCGGGCGACCTCGGCGTGGGAGAAGGTGCACAGGCGGGTCGCGGCCACGGCGCGCGCCCCGTGCCGGGCCGGCTCGCCCGTGAGGAACTCGTGCTCGCCCACGGAGTCGCCGGGCTCGACCATCCGCACCACGCGTTCCCGGCCGGTCGCTGAGCCGAGCGTCAGCGCCAGGCGGCCGCTGTGCACGACGCACAGGCGGTCCGTGCGGTCACCGGCCAGGTGCAGGGCATCGCCGGCCTCGAGCACGAGCGGCCGCGCCAGGGCGGAGACCCGGCGCAGCTGCTCCAGATCCAGCCCGGTGAACAGCGGGACCCGGGCCGCGCACGGCTCTGGTTCATCCACGGGGATGAGGGGCAGGTCGATACGCACGCCATCAGCCTCCCACACGGCGGCTTGACCGCGGTCAAGGCGTACCCGCCGTCCCCTTCGTAGCGTCAGTGACATCCCCGGAGGACGGGGATCGGACCGGGCACCCGCCCGTCCGCTCAGCCTCATCGGCGGCCGCGCCGGTGACGACCCACAGGAGTGACCATGACCCCCACCACGCACACCCTGCTCCGCGCCGAGGGCTTCAGCTGCCCCTCGTGCGTCCGGAAGATCGAGAAGGCCCTCGACGCCCTGCCCGGCGTGACCGGCGCGCAGGTCCACTTCGAGACCCAGCGCATCGAGGTCGACCACGACCCGCAGACCACCACTGCCCAGGACCTCGTCGAGGCCGTCGCCAAGGTCGGCTACACCGCCCGGCCGTCGGCCTTCTGACCCCGCCCGCCCCCGACGCGCCATGCCCACCCCCGCCGTCACACGTCCGGGCCGCACCCGTGCCCGGCTCACGTTGTCCCGCCGCTGGCGGCGCCCCGTGGTGGCCGGCCTGCTGATCGCCGTCTCACTCGTGCTGGCGCCCGAGCAGCTGGCCCACGGGACCGGACACCTCGTGGCGGCGGGCCTGATGCTCGCCGCCGCCGTCGTGGCCGGCCTGCCGATCGCGCGCGACGCGATCGCCGCCCTGCGGGTGAAGACCGTCGGCATCGACCTGCTCGTCGCCACCGCCGCGATCGGCGCGTCACTGCTCGGCAATTTCTGGGAGGCCGCCGCCGTGACCTTCCTCTTCGCCCTCGGCCACGCCCTCGAGGACGCAACCCTGTCTCAGACTCGCTCGGCGCTCGCGGACCTCGTGTCCACGGCGCCCGAGACCGCCGTCGTCGTGGACGCAGACGGGACGCAGCGCACCGTGCCCGCCCACGAGGTGGCCCCCGGCGCGACCGTCCTCGTCAAGGCCGGCGCCCGGGTGCCGGTGGACGGCGTGGTGCTCACCGGGGTCGGCGCCGTGGACGAGGCATCCATCACGGGCGAGTCCATCCCGGCGGAGAAGACCGACGGCGACGCCGTGTACGCGGGCACCGTGGCCACGGCAGGCCTGCTGCAGGTGCGGGCCCGGGGCGTGGGCGCCGACACCACGCTGGCGCGCATCATCCACCGCGTCGAGGCGGCGCAGGAGGCCCGTGCGCGGACCCAGCGGTTCATGGACCGCTTCGCCCGCTGGTACACCCCGGCGATCATGATGCTGGCCTTCGCGACCGGCCTGATCACGCGGGACGTCCCCCTGGCCCTGACCCTGCTGGTCATCGGCTGCCCGGGCGCCCTCGTGATCTCCATCCCGGTCGCGATCGTGGCGGGGATCGGCCGCGGCGCCAAGGACGGCGTGCTCATCAAGGGAGGGGAGTTCCTCGAGCGCTCCGCGAAGGTCGACGCCGTCGCCGTCGACAAGACCGGCACCCTCACGTCGGGCACCCCCGAGCTGACAGACGTCGTCGCGTTCGAGCCCGGGGCCGAGGACGAGGTGCTGCGCTGGGCCGCACGGCTCGAGGCGGCCTCGGACCACCCGCTGGCCGCGCCGGTCGTCGCGGCGGGCCGGGACCGCGGCCTGCTGGACGGCCCGCTGGCCACCGATGTGGACGTCGTCCTCGGCCGCGGGCTCACCGGCGAGGTGGACGGCCGCGTCGTCGCCGTGGGCAACGTGGCGCTGCTGCGCGAGCGCGGCGTGGATCCGGCCGCGACCGACCGGGTCGAGACCGTCGCGGCCGAGCTCGCGGAGGCGGGCCGGACCCCGGTGGCGGTCGTCGTCGACGGCATCCCGCTCGGCGTCCTCGCCATCGCAGACACCCTCCGGCCCGAGGCCGCGGGCATGATCCGGGCGCTGCATGGGATCGGCGTCCGCGAGGTCGTGATGCTGACCGGCGACCAGCCCGGCGTCGCGCAGGCCGTGGCCCGGCAGGTGGGCGTCGACGACGTGCGGGCGGGCCTGCTGCCCCAGGACAAGCTCGAGGCGATCGAGGCCCTGCAGGCCGAGGGCCGCGTCGTCGCGATGGTCGGTGACGGCGTCAACGACGCCCCGGCCCTGGCGACGGCGGACATCGGCGTGGCCATGGGCGCGGCCGGCTCCGGCGTGGCCATCGAGACCGCGGACATCGCCCTGATGGGCGACCGGCTCGAGCGGCTGCCGCAGGCGCTCGATCTGGCCCGGCGCACGGTGCGGGTGATGCGGCAGAACATCGCGATCTCCCTCGTGACCGTCGTGGCCCTGCTGGCCGGCGTCTTCATCGGCGGCGTCACGATGGCCGTCGGCATGCTCGTGCACGAGGCGTCCGTGCTGCTGGTCATCGTGAACGCGATGCGCCTGCTGCGGCGCCGCGATCAGCCCAGGTCCACGACCTCGAACTCGAGCAGGTCGGCGCCCGTGGCGACCGGCGCCGGGCGGCCGCCCTGCTCGGCGGCGTGAGCGGCGGGCATGCGCCCGTCCCGCCAGCGCCGGAAGTCCTCCTCCGACGCCCACGTCGTGACCACGAAGTAGCGGTCCTCGCCCGCCGTGGGCCGCAGCAGCTGGAAGCCCTCGAAGCCCGGCTCCTGGTCCACCGCGTGCTTGCGGGCGGCGAACCGCTTCTCGAGCTCCGGGCCGGCGCCCTCGGGGACGCTGATGGCGTTGATCTTCACGACGGACATGGGCTGGCCTCCTCGTCGGCGGGGGTGCGGCGTCGGGTCGACGCCCTCACCGGCCGACTCTACGCCCGGCAGCGGACCGGGAGTCCGTCGAACGGTTGAGGCCCGGCGGCGTCGTCCCTGCGACGCTGGGTCGTGGAACCGGTTGCCGGGGGGCCCCGGGCGCCATCATCGCTGACCTGCACCTGGACCTCGCCGACGCGCAGTGGGTGACCAGCCTCTACGCCGGGCTGCTGACCGCGCTGCTGCCCGTCCCGGAGACCCGCGGCGAGAAGAAGCGTCCCGGCGTCGACGTCGACGGCGCCCTGCTCAGCGCCATCACGTTCGGTGCGCTCGTGTTCGCCGTCATCGAGGGCCCAGACCTCGGCTGGTGGACCCCGAAGCAGGACCTGACGATCCTCGGCTGGGTCTGGTCCACGCGCGCCGATCTCGATCGTCCCCCTCGCGCTCGCGCTCGCGGTCGTGGTGCTCGCCCTGGGACTGTTCGTCGCGTCGGAGCGGCACCGCGAGAAGGTGCGCCGCTCGGCCCTGCTCGATCTCGGACTGTTCACGTTCTCGACGTTCTCGGGGGCAACGTCACCGCGGCCATGGTCGCCGTCGGTGAGTTCGCCCTCATCTTCGTGCTGCCGCTCTACCTCATCAATGTGCTCGGCCTGGACGTGATGGGGGCGGGCCTGGTCCTGGCCGCGAGGGCCGCGGGCGCGTTCCTCTCGGGCGCCGCGGCCCGTCACCTGGCGGCCTGGCCTCGGCGCAGCTGACGGGCACCGTCCTCCAGGACATCCCCGTGGAGATCTCGGGTCAGGGCTCCGCGACGCAGAGCACGGTCCGACAGATCGGCTCAGCGCTGGGCACCGCGTTCGCCGGGGCCACCCTGTCCATCGCCCTCGCCGCCACGCTGCCCGCGGCCGGCTTCGCCGACGCGACGCGCTGGGCACTGCTCATCGCGGCCGTGTTCCTCTTGCTCGGATTCATCGGCGCGCTGCGGCTGCGCCGAGCGTCCGGGAATCACTGAGCACACGAAGAAGCTCCCGGCATCCGCAAGGATTCCGGGCGCTTCGTGTGGGATGAGGGACGGGGATTGAACCCGGCTGGACACGCCCCGGCCTGGCCGAATCATGCGGGACGGTGGGCCACGCGCCCCGGTTTGAACAGGTCGTGTTCGGTGGACGGAGGCTACCAACCAGGGTTGCATTCGGGAGAGGTGACGGGGTTCCCGCGCGTGGAGCCGGAATCGAAGCCGCCCCGCCACCAGGGGAGATGGCGGGAGCGGGAGCCGCAGCGGTCACGGGATTGGCCGCGGCAGGCGCCGGCCGCACGGAGGGGATGGCGGGCGGCGCCGAGGCCCAGCGTAGCCCGGGCGGGACGGCACGGTTACGGGTAAATCCGCGACACGGAAGGCCAGCTTCTCCCTATGCTGAAGCAGTGCACCTCGCCCTGCTGACTGCGTCCGCAATTTCCTCGCTCCCCATCTGGGCGCAGTGGATTTCCGCCCTCGCGCCCGTGGGAACCGCCACCGCCGTCATCGTTGCCTTCCTCGCCTACCTGCAGAAGAAGCGCTCTGACGACCGTGCGGACTGGTGGGCCCGCGCCGTGAAGGCCATAGAACTGATGACGGCCGAAGAGACCACCTCCGTGAACGCCGGCATGGCCCTGGCCAGCCACATCATCGACAGCGAGACGGCCTCCGACAAAGACCGGGCCATGTTCGCGGAGGTCGTCGACAGGATCGTCGACGACATCATCCAGGACAGCGTGCAGGTGGAGAGACGGGTGGCCAAGGAGAAACGGCTGCACCGCCAATCGCGCAGCGGTGGCTTCCTCAACAACGTGCGCACCGGATGTCCCTGGCTCCGCGGTCACACCCAGTAGCCTCTAGTCGTTACATCCACACCGGCTCTACACTCGTCTTCAACACCCGGAGGTGACCACCATGACTGCCCAGCTCTCGTCGAACGCGCCCCGCCCCCGCGACTCGAGCGCCTACGTGACCGTTCATAGCCGCGGCGGGCAGAAGGTCTTCGTCCGCGACGCCGCTAAGCGAGAGACCCTCCGGCGCGCTGACGCGCTCCTGGTGAAGCTGGCCTCCTCCAAGACTGGCGAGACCACCGAGACACGGCGCGGCCGCCGCTCGGCCTGACCCAGACGCACGAAAGCGCCCCCGCACTCCCTTGAAGGGAGTGCGGGGGCGCTTCGTCGTGGGGCCGGTCAGTCGGTGACGCGATGGCGAGGGCTGCGGCCGAGTTCGCGCACGAACGAGCCTTCGGCCACCTGGTCGTTCGGGAGCCAGCGCCGACGTCGGAGCCCTCGCGGATCTCGACGACGTCGCCCACCGGCACGGTCGCGTTCTGGGCCGCCCAGCGAAGGCCAGGCTGGACCATGCCGACGACGGAGAGGCCGACAGCGATGGAGAACGCCGCCCAGTCGGGTAGGTCAGCGAGGATGGCCGCGCCGGCCACCTGTCCGTTCGTGACCACATGGTGCTGCAGCTGTGGGGCCGCGCGTGACCGGGCCGCTGAGCACCTGGTCAGGTTGCGGGGGACGGCGCTGGCGATGTGCGTGGCCACGCTCTCCGAGGACCCCGTGGCGACCGCCGCCTACCCTGTGGTCACGCGGCGTGCGGGGGGCAGACCCGCGGGCGCGCGGTGCGGGCGGCCTCGCGGCGGTAGCCGGCCAGGGTGCCCTCGCTGCAGTGAACGGCGCGGGCCAAGACGTAGCGGTCGAGGCACTGGGCGAGCGTGGGTACGTCCTCGGTGCCGTCGGCGTGGGCCTCGAGCGGGCGACGTCCGGGCCCTGGGCGGGGTCCTCGATGATCGCCTTGATGCGGAGCGCCCCCGTCTCGGAGAGCATGGCCGGCATCTGCCGGAAGCGGCCGCGCTCGTAGTAGCCCACCCGGAAGGTGGTCACGCCCTTCTTCGACGTGCGCGTGCTGATGGTTGCCATGACTCGCTCTCCTCGGTCCCGTCGCTCACGCGGAGGCCGCTCCGGCCCCGCGGGGTGCCGAACACAACCATGGACGCAACCACGAACACGATGAGGGAACGAGAAAGCCCCCGGAACCAGTAAGGATTCCGGGGGCTTCGGGTGGGGTGAGCGACGGGGATTGAACCCGCGACCTTCTGGACCACAACCAGACGCTCTGCCGACTGAGCTACGCCCACCATGCCTGCTTCACACGGACGGATCCGCGCGGCGCAGCGGGGTCCACAGTACACGAGATCCCGCGCAGCGCCGAATCGGGGCACTAGGGCCGGGAGTGCCTGCTCAGGCCTGCGCCCCGGACACCACCTCCGCGATGGCGCGGGCCTCCTCCGTGGTGGGGCCGGGGGCGGGGGCCATGACGGCGGCCCGGTAGTAGCGCAGCTCGGTGATGGAGTCCTTGATGTCCCCGAGGGCGCGGTGGCCGCCGGTCTTGGCGGGGGCCTGGTAGTAGGCGCGCGGGTACCAGCGGCGGGCCAGCTCCTTCACGGTGGACACGTCCACGATCCGGTAGTGCAGGTGGTCGACGACGGCGGGCATGTAGCGGGCGAGGAACAGCTTGTCCTGGCCCACCGTGTTGCCGGCCAGCAGGCCCTTGCCGGCGGGCACGCGGGCGGCGATGTACTCGAGCACGCGCGCGGCGGCGTCGTCGAGCTCGAGGCCCTCCGCCAGCTCCGGCAGCAGGCCGGAGGTGGTGTGCATGTCCCGGACGAACGGGTCCATCTGCTCGAGGGCCGCCTCGGAGGGACGGATCACCAGGTCGATGCCCTCGTCCAGGATGTTCAGCTCGGCGTCCGTGATGAGCACCGCCACCTCGACGAGCTCGTCGACCTGGGGGTGCAGGCCGGTCATCTCGCAGTCGATCCAGACCAGGGGGGCGCTCTCCGGCGTGGGGGTGCTCGTCTCGCTCATGCCCCCAGGCTACTCGCGTGTCACGATGGTAGATTCGAGCGAGCCGCGCCCTCGCGCGCCCTCGCAGGACCGCACGGAAGGACCCGTCGCATGAGCGTGTCGACCCCGCGTCCGTCCGGGTCCACGGCCCACCGGCCGGAGTACGTCGGCGTCGGCGGCCTCCGCGCGGACCCCCAGGTCGCCGGCGCGGACTGGTGGCCCATCCTGGTGGGGACCCTCGGCTCCCTCCTCCTGGTGGTGGGCTCGTACTCCGTCGGCTGGCTGGCCTCGGCCTCCCCGATCAACCGCTGGCAGTGGCTGATCCCGTGGCGCACCCAGGAGACCGGCGTGCTCGCCGGCACGGCGCTCCTCACCCTCGGCTGCTGGGTGATGTTCTGGGCCT
Organism: Micrococcus sp. KRD096; assembly: GCF_017168495.1. Classification (NCBI taxonomy): domain Bacteria; kingdom Bacillati; phylum Actinomycetota; class Actinomycetes; order Micrococcales; family Micrococcaceae; genus Micrococcus; species Micrococcus sp. KRD096. The sequence goes on from NZ_JABFAY010000002.1 coordinate 282,405, forward strand.
GGCTGCGCCTGGGCCAGACGATCCGCCCCTTCGGCCGCGGCGCTTTGCGCACGGTCAACCTCGCGACCGTCCTGTGGTGCCTGCCCCAGGTCGTGGCCCTGCCGATCTTCAGCCGGGACATCTTCGCCTACGTGGGGCAGGGCCGTCTCATGGTGGCGGGGCAGGACCCCTACGTGGACACGATCTCCTCGCTGTCCAACTGGTTCCAGCTCGGAGCGGACGCGACCTGGGCGGACTCCGAGACCCCGTACGGTCCGATCTTCCTGTGGATCGAGCAGGCCGTCGTCGCGATCTCGGGGGACATGAACCCGGACCTGGCGATCTTCCTGTTCCGCCTGGTGGCGGTGGCCGGCGTCGCGCTGATCATGGTCTTCGTGCCGCTGTTGGCCCGCCGGCTGGGCGTCAACGATGCGTGGGCGCAGTGGATCAGCGCCGCCAACCCGCTCTTCACCATCAGCTTCGTCGCGTCCGGGCACAACGACGCCCTCATGGTCGGCCTCGCCCTGGCCGGCACGTGGTGCGCGCTGCGCGCCGGGCATCCGCTCCGCCCCCAGCGACCCGGGCAGTCCGTCGCGTGGGGGGTGGCCGGCGTCGTGCTGGTCACCCTGTCCCTGGGCATCAAGCCCATCACCCTCGTGCTGCTCCCGTTCATCGGTCTGCTGTGGGCCGGCCCGACGGCCCGATGGCCGCGCCGGTTCGCCTTCTGGGCCCTCACCGCCGGGATCTCCTTCGGCCTCATGGCCCTGGTGGGCGTGCTCAACGGCTTCGGCTTCGGCTGGGTGGCCGTCATGGTTGGCACGGGCACCGGCACCGTGCCGTGGGGGCCGATCGGCATGCTGTCCCTCATCACGGTGGGGGCGAGCGAGCTCCTCGGACAGGGGGCGGACGTGCAGGCCGTCGAGGGCGTGTACAAGACCGCCGGACGCGTGCTCTCGGTGCTCATCGTGCTGGCCCTGATGTTCCTCGGCCGCCAGGACCGCGTGATGACGCGCATGACGTGGGCGTTCACCGCGCTGGTGATCCTCTCGCCCATCATCCAGCCCTGGTACCTGCTGTGGCTGCTGCCGTTCTTCGCCGTGATCGGCATCCGGGACAACTGGCAGATCAAGTGGGTCGTGTTCACGGTCGGCTACTTCCTGGCCTTCGGCGCGTCGGACCAGCTCTTCACCTGGCAGTTCCTGGACATCGCGGACCAGGTCAAGGCAATGTCCCTGATCGTCTCCGCCCTGTGTCTGCTGTGGATCCTCGTCGTGGACCGCCGCACCAGCCGGTTCGTGAAGGACCGCTGGCACGTGCGCCCCGCCGTGCGCGCCGGCCTGGCCCGGCTCCGTGGCGCCCCTCGCCCCGTGGAGCCGGGGGAGTGAGGCCGGCCGCCCCCGCGACGACCGGCGCCCGACGGCCCCGTCCGAGCCGCGTGGCGGCGCAGCCCGAGCCGGAGGCGGCCGTCCGCCGGGGCACGTGGGCGTCCGTGCTCATCACGGCGGGCTCCTGGGGCGTGGGATGGCTGCCGATGACGCCCGACTCGGTGTTCTCCGGCACCACCCTGCTCAACCCGCTGCGGGTCTACCTGCCCGGCGTGCTGCTCAGCACCGTGCTGCTGGCCGCCGGCTCGCTGCTCCTCGTCCGATCCTGGCTCGAGCTGGGGCGCGCGCTGCGGGGCCGCTGGGAGGAGCACGGCCGCCTGGTGGCCCGGGCCGCCTGGTGGTGGTCCGCCCCGCTGATGCTCGCGCTGCCGATCTTCTCCCGCGATGTGTTCTCCTACCTCCAGCAGGGCCGGCTCCTCGCGTCGGGTCTCGACCCGTACTCCCAGGGCGTGTCCGCCCTGCCCGGCTGGTTCATGCAGGGAGCGGACTCCATCTGGGCCGAGTCCCCGTCCCCCTACGGGCCGCTGTTCCTGCTGTTCGCCGAGACGACGTGGCGGGCCACGGGCGGCAACATCGAGCTCTCCGTCACGGCGTTCCGGCTCCTGGCGCTCGCGGGCCTGGCGCTGTGCCTGTGGGCGGTGCCGCGGCTGGCCGCCGTCGCGGGCCGCTGCGGGCCGTGGGCCACGTGGGTGGCCGTGGCGAACCCGTTGTTCCTGCTCTACATGATCGCCGGCGCGCACAACGACGCGCTGATGTCGGGGCTGATGCTCGCGGGCATCCTGCTCATGGTCCGCCCGCCCCGCCGCCGCGTGCATGCGCTGTGGGGGATCGTGCTGATCGCCCTGTCCGTCGCGATCAAGCCTCTGACAGCCCTCGTGCTGCCCTTCGTGGCCCTGCTCCTGCCCACCGGTTGGGCCCGGTTCCGCGCGGCCGATCCGCGCCTGCGCCGGCGGGACCGGCTCGGCCCGTGGTTCACGACGGCGGTGATCTCCCTGGCCGTCCTCACGATCCTCGGCGCCGGCTCCGGCCTCTGGTTCGGCTGGGTGCCGGCCATGCTCACGAGCGGGGACGCGGCGTTCCCGTATGCCCCCGTGGGCCTGCTCGGCCTGCTGCTCGGCGCGGTCGTCGACGCCGTGACGCCCCTGGGGGCGCGCGACGTGGCCGCGGCCTTCTACACCGTGATGACGGTGTCGGCCCTCGGCTTCACGGCGTGGCTGGCCCTGTGCCGCCGGCCCCTGGACCCGGTGTTCAGCGCGGCGGCCGTGCTCGTGGTGGCCGTCGCCACCGCCCCGATCATCCAGCCGTGGTACCTGCTCTGGGTCCTGCCGCTGCTGGCGTGCGCCCTCCGCCCGCTGCCGTGGGGCGCCGACCATCCCCGCTGGCTCGGGTGGGTCACCGCGCTCGCGGTGCTGCTGCTCACCGGCGTCGGTGTGGTGGACCAGCTCTCCGTGGCGCAGTGGCTGCCGGTCCTGGCCGTCCGCGTGTTCACCCTCGTCCTGATGCTCGCGGGGATCGGATGGATCATCCACCGCGATCCCGTCACCGCGTCCCTGTTCCCCGGGCGGCGGCGTCCTCCCCTGGAGGTGGTCGAGCCGCGGGCCGAGGCGGCGTCGTCGACGCCTCCAGAGGCGGGCGTGCCGCCGGACGCACCGCCCGACGGGCCGCCGTCGACCGCCGCGCACCCCGCCTCCTCGTCCACCCGCATCCCCCAGGAG
>NZ_JABFAY010000002.1:285583-292283 GCF_017168495.1 Micrococcus sp. KRD096
CGACCCGCCCGAGCGCCCGCTGGGTCGGCCTGCTCGTCGGCCTGACCGTGGTGGCTGCCGCCGTCGGCGTGCTGACCAAGCAGTGGTGCCGCGTGAACGGCTGGGCGGCCCCCGGCGTGCACGCGCACATGTGCTATTCGGACTTCGCCCAGCTGTTCCCCACGCGTGGCCTCTCCGACGGCCACTTCCCCTTCTACACGCCGCTGCCACCCGAGCAGTGGATGGAGTACCCGGCGTTGCTGGCCGTGGTCGCGGGCGTGACCATGTGGCTCGTGCCCGCCTCCGGCGACCTGCACGAGCGCACCGTGACCTACTTCGACGTCAACGCGATCGGCGTGGTGCTCTGCTGGATCGTGCTGGTCGTCGCGACCGCGTACACCGCCCGCGGTCGCTCCCGGGACGCCCTCCTCGTGGCACTGGCCCCGGGGATCATCCTCACCTCGATGCTCAACTGGGACCTGTGGGCCGTGATGCTGGCCGCCCTGGCCCTGTGGGCGTGGACGGCGGGCCGTCCGACCCTCGCCGGCCTGCTCATCGGACTCGGCACCGCCACGAAGCTGTACCCGCTGTTCTTCTTCGGCGCGATCTTCGTGCTGGCGCTGCGCACGGGCCGCTGGGCCGGGTTCGTGAAGGCGGCCGTGGCCGGGGCGGCGGCCTGGCTCGCCGTGAACCTCCCGTTCATGCTGACGGCGTTCGACCAGTGGTCCCGCTTCTACACGTTCTCGGGGGACCGCGCGGTCTCCTTCTCCTCGACCTGGCTGGCGCTGGCCTGGACGGGATGGTCCGGGGAGACGTTCACGACGCTCCAGAACGGCCTGTTCCTGGTGTGCTGCGCGGGGATCGCCTACCTCGCCCTCGCGGCGCGGCACCGTCCGCGCATGGCCCAGCTGTGCTTCCTGATCGTGGCGTCGTTCATCCTGTGGGGGAAGGTGTACTCGCCGCAGTTCGTGATGTGGCTGATCCCGCTCGTGGTCCTCGCGACGCCGCGGTGGCGCGCGTTCTGGATCTGGCAGGCCGTGGAGGTCTACCACTGGGGCGGGGTGTGGATGGAGTCGGCCCGCATCACCTCGGACGGGGCGTTCGCCGGCGGCGCCTGGTGGATCACCGCCTGGTACGCCTCGGGGATCGTGGCGCACATCGTCGCCCTCGTGTGGCTCATGACCACGGTGGTCAAGGACGTCCTGGACCCCGCCCGTGACCCGGTGCGCCGCACCGCCCTCGACCAGGGCGCCCCCGAGATCGCCCCGGGGGTGGCGGAGGACCCACACGCCGGCGTCTTCACCGGTGCACCTGACCGACTGCTCCTGCCCCCGGCCGGACGCGGCCTGCAGCCGCTCGGCGGGTCCGCGGACCGCTGACGGCGGGGCGGGTCCGCCGACGCCGTGGGGCGCGGCTCAGCGGTGTTCGAGGTACGTCGTGCAGGTGGGCGAGACCGCGCGGTCCGGGTGGTGCAGGACGACGACGTCGCCCGCGGACCAGACCCGCTCGAAGCCGAGCCGCTCGGCGCGGGCCAGTGCCTGCTCCGGGGTGAGGGGGTCCCAGCCGCCGAGCTCGGGCACCGAGGTGTCCACGATCATCCACGTGGCCAGTTCGTCTCCGATGTCCCCGTGCAGCCCGACGTAGGTGCGGGCCGTCAGGTGCGGCACGGCGTTGTCGGCGGCCTCGACGCACACCCCGTCCGGGATCAGCGCGACCGCGTGGTCGAGGTCGCGGGCGTGCTGCGTCGTCGTCATGTCGCCGACGATCGTGCGGTGCAGCGGGTACACCTGCGGGAAGAACGCGGTGCCGATCAGACCGGCGGCCAGCGCCGTGGAGACGAGGACGGCGGGCAGCCGGCGCAGCGTGTCCCGGCGTCCGGCCAGCCGGTGGGCCGCCTCGAGCGCGGCCATGAGCAGCAGCGGGGCGAGGATCGCGTCGTACTGGTACACGGGGGCCCACACGTTGAGGCGGTCGTTGAACAGCCGCGAGAGCAGGATCGGCAGGGCCATCAGCGTGAGCGGGCTCAGGACCGGCAGGAACAGCAGCGGGACGAAGTGCAGGAGCCAGAGGGCCACCTTCAGCGGGTGGTCGAACAGCACCGCGACGGCGTTCCACGGCTGGGTCAGCAGGAACAGGACCGAACTGCGCATGTCCGGGCCCAGGGCGGTGAACTGCCAGTAGCCGAACGCGCCGGTGGGGGAGTAGTGGGGGATCACCACGGACGTGGCGAACCAGTAGCCGAGCACGCCCAGCACGGCGGTGACCGCGGCCTGCGGCCAGAAGCGACGGATCGCCATCACCAGGGCCACGGCCAGCAGGGTCACGCCCATGTCCTCTCGGACCGTGAGCAGCAGCGCCGCCAGGCCGGTGGCGAGCCACGCCCGCTGCCCGTCCAGGGCCCACACGAGCCAGGCGAGGATCGGCACGCCGAGGGTGACCTCGTGGAAGTCCCAGTTCACCATCGCCTGGAAGGGCCAGGAGAGCAGCAGGGCGGCGACGGCGGCCAGGGCCACCCCGTGTCCCGCGCGACGACGGGCGAACAGGTACACCGGCACGGCGGACGCGGCGAGGGCCAGCGCCATGACCACGCCGAGCATGCGGGGGTCCGGCCATACCCAGTAGAAGGGCGCCAGCAGCGCGAGGATCGGGTGGAAGTGGTCGCCGAGGATGTGGAAGTCCACGCCCTTGACGGAGCTGAGGGGGGCGTTGAACAGCGCGTACTGCCGCACCACCTGGTCGAAGATGCCCAGGTCGTAGCCCTTGGCCTCGTAGGTGGCGTACCGGAGGAAGGAGTGCGTCACGTACAGGACCGCGGCCGCGACGAGCAGGGCGGCCAGCTGGACGCCCTCGGGACGGGTCACACGGACCTCGAGGACGGCGGGTCGCGGGGCACGGAGCCAGGAGCGCAGACGGTCCAGGACGGTCTCCTTCGGGCGGGCGTCGGGCGTGCTCGGACGGCTCCGCCCCTGGTCTGGGTGCCCCAGGAGGGATTCGAACCCCCGACCGGCGGATTAGAAGGCCGCTGCTCTGTCCAGCTGAGCTACTGGGGCTGGGCCGTGTCAGTCTAACGGCCGCCGGCCGCGGCGCCGTCGGCTCCTGCACAGTCGCCCGGGTACCTCCGCGCGTCCCCAAGCCGGCCCCCGACCCTGCCGGGGCGCCCCGCGGCGGGGTTGTCTGGCAGTGGCGGATCAGCCGATGCGCCGACGACCCGCCCCGGCGCCCACCGGGGCCCAGCCCAGGAGGCACACCATGCAGGACCTCATCACCGTGCGCGGCTTCGTGGCCACGGACCCCGCCACCCGCCACACCGCATCCGGGGCCGCCGTGACCGGCTTCCGCCTGGCCACCACCGAGCGGCGCTTCGACCGCGAGACCGCCGAGTGGGTGGACGCCCACACCAACTGGTACAGCATCTCGGCGTTCGGCCAGCTCGGCTCGAACACCGCCCAGTCCGTGAAGAAGGGCAACCCCGTGATCGTCACCGGTCGGCTCCGGGTCCGCGACTGGTCCTCGGGCGAGCGCTCCGGCACGTCCGTGGACGTGGTGGCGGACGCCGTCGGGCTGGACCTCGGCTTCGGCTCGGCGGCGTTCCAGCGCAGCCAGCGCCCGGCCGTGCCGCGCCCCGAGTCGGCCCCGCGCGACGACGTGTCGGTCGGACGGGCCGGCGGGGTCGGCGACGGGTTCAGCGCGGGCCTGCCGGACGGGTTCCAGGGTGGCGACGCCCCGGCCTCGCCCGGCCCGGACGAGTCGGACGCGGGCGCCCCCGAGCCCGAGCCGGCGGCGGCCGGCGTCGCCTGACCACGGGGCGGCACGGAGGGGGAGCGGGCTCGGTGGTCGCGGGATCGGCACGATGAGTGGAATCCCGCGGCCACCGACTAGCCTGGGCCGCATGGCGGAATTCATCTACACGATGGTCAAGGCCCGCAAGAAGGTGGGCGACAAACTGATCCTGGACGACGTCACCATGTCGTTCTACCCCGGGGCGAAGATCGGCATGGTCGGCCCCAACGGCGCCGGCAAGTCGACGATCCTGAAGATCATGGCCGGGCTGGACGAGCCCTCGAACGGCGAGGCGCGGCTCTCTCCCGGCTACTCGGTGGGCATCCTGATGCAGGAGCCCAAGCTGGACGAGTCCAAGACCGTGCTGGAGAACGTCCAGGAGGGCGTCGGCGAGATCTACGGCAAGATCCAGCGCTACAACCAGATCTCCGAGGAGATGGCGAACCCGGACGCGGACTTCGACGCCCTCATGGAGGAGATGGGCGAGCTGCAGTCCGCCATCGACGCCGCGGACGCGTGGGACATCGACTCCCAGCTCGAGCAGGCGATGGACGCCCTGCGCACGCCCCCGGCCGACGAGCCGGTCACAAACCTCTCCGGTGGCGAGAAGCGCCGCGTCGCGCTGTGCAAGCTGCTGTTGGAGAAGCCGGACCTCCTCCTGCTCGACGAGCCCACCAACCACCTGGACGCCGAGTCCGTGCTGTGGCTCGAGCAGCACCTGGCCTCCTACCCGGGCGCCGTCATCGCCGTCACCCACGACCGGTACTTCCTCGACCACGTCGCGGAGTGGATCGCCGAGGTCGACCGCGGTCGCCTCTACCCCTACGAGGGCAACTATTCCACCTACCTGGAGACCAAGCGCGCCCGCCTCGAGGTGCAGGGCAAGAAGGACGCCAAGCTCGCCAAGCGCCTGGCCGAGGAGCTCGACTGGGTCCGCTCCAACACGAAGGGCCGTCAGGCGAAGTCCAAGGCCCGCCTGGCCCGCTACGAGGAGATGGCGGCCGAGGCCGAGAAGACCCGCAAGCTGGACTTCGAGGAGATCCAGATCCCGCCGGGCCCGCGCCTGGGCACCGTCGTGATCGAGGCCAAGGACCTGAAGAAGGGCTTCGGGGACCGCGTCCTCATCGACGGCCTGTCCTTCTCCCTGCCCCGCAACGGCATCGTCGGCGTGATCGGCCCGAACGGCGTCGGCAAGACCACCCTGTTCAAGACCATCGTCGGCCTCGAGCCCCTGGACGGCGGCGAGCTGAAGATCGGCGAGACCGTGAAGATCTCGTACGTGGACCAGTCCCGCTCCAACATCGACCCCGAGAAGTCGCTGTGGGAGGTCGTCTCGGACGGCCTGGACTACATCAAGGTCGGCAACGTCGAGATGCCCTCGCGCGCCTACGTGTCCGCGTTCGGCTTCAAGGGCCCGGACCAGCAGAAGAAGGCCGGCGTGCTCTCCGGCGGTGAGCGCAACCGCCTGAACCTGGCCCTGACCCTCAAGGAGGGCGGCAACCTGCTGCTCCTCGACGAGCCCACCAACGACCTCGACGTGGAGACCCTGACCTCCCTCGAGAACGCGCTGCTCGAGTTCCCGGGCTGCGCGGTGGTCGTCTCCCACGACCGCTGGTTCCTGGACCGCGTGGCCACCCACATGCTGGCCTATGAGGGCACCGCGGAGGACCCGGCCAACTGGTACTGGTACGAGGGCAACTTCGAGTCCTACGAGGCCAACAAGGTCGATCGGCTCGGTCCCGAGGCCGCCCGCCCGCACCGCGTGACGCACCGCAAGCTCACGCGCGACTGAGCCGGCCGTTGCCCCCGGGCGCCGCGCCGACGACGGCCCGCCGCGATCACGCGATCGCGACGGGCCGTCGTCGTCCCGGGGCGGGTGCACGTCGACCACCATGAACGGCCCGCGCGCGGCGCGGACGTCGAGCCGCCTCACCCGTGGCGGGGCCCGATCGGCAGCCTCACCCCCCGTGGAACCGCCGGGTCAGCGCCGCCAGCTGCGGCGCAGCACCGTCCGCATGGCCATGCGCTGGGCCGCGCCACGAACCCGCGCCCGCCGGGCGGCGGCCCCCTCGGGCAGGCGGATCATGCCCTCCTGGGCGACCGTGGCCACGAGAGTCCCGTCCTCGGCGAACACGGCGCCCGTGCCGAGGCCGCGCGCGCCCTGGGCGCTGGGGGAGTCCTGGACGTAGAGCAGCCACTGGTCGACGCGGGCGGGCCGGTGGAACCACATCGCGTGGTCGAGGGAGGCCGCGGACATGCCGGGCTGGATCCAGGCCACGCCGTGCTGCCGCAGGATCGGCTCGAGGAGCGTGTAGTCCGAGGCGTAGGTGAGCGCCGCCAGGTGCAGCGCGGGGTCGTCCGCCAGGGGCGTGAAGGTCTTCATCCACACCATGTTGCGGTTCTCGGTCTCCGCGGCCGGGTCCACATAGATGGCCGGGGTGACGTGGCGGATGTCGAACGGCCGGGACCAGGCCCACTCCTGGGCCACGGGGTGGTTGATGCCGCCCAGCACGTCCGCCGTCGTGGGCAGGTCCTCGGGCCGGGGCACTCCCTCCGGCATGGCCACCTGGTGGTCCAGCGCGCTGCCGGCTGGCTCCTGGAAGGAGCAGGTCAGGGCGAGGATGGCCTTCTCGTTCTGGGAGGCCAGCACCCGGCGGACGGAGAAGGAGCGGCCGTCCCGCAGCGTCTCGACGGTGAACGTGATGGGCTGCAGCGCGTCCCCGGGGCGGATGAAGTAGCCGTGGAGCGAGTGGGCGGGGCGGGCGGCCGGCACCGTGCGGGAGGCGGCCGCCAGCGCCTGGGCGAGCACCTGGCCGCCGAACACCCGGCCGTGCGTCTGGCGGGGGGTCGTGCCCGTGAAGCGGACCTGACCCGTCACCGGGTCCTGCGCGGCCGGCGTCAGCTCCAGGATCCCGCGCAGCACGTCGGTGGGGTCCTTCGG
>NZ_JABFAY010000002.1:292383-320536 GCF_017168495.1 Micrococcus sp. KRD096
GTGCGCGACCGGGGCGGGGACGGGGATGGCGCTGCGGCACGAACGGCTCCTTCGACGTGGATGGACCCCGCGACGGCGGGGCGGCCCGGGACGCGACGGACCTGGGACAATGCTTGCATGACCGAGCACTCCGCCGCCGCACCAGTCCTCCGCTTCGTCGACGACCGCGCTGTGCGGGACCTCGAGCAGCTGGCCACCCGCGCCCGTCGCGTCGCCGACACGGGGATGCGCCTGCACGTCGTGCCTGAGGCGGGGCGCTCCCGCACCCCGATGCTCGCCCAGTGGGTCTCCGTGCTGCAGCCGGCCGGGCTCGGAGACGGGGTGCCCGTCGTCCTGGGGCTGCGCACCGTGCCCCTGGCGACCGCCGACGGCGTGGCGGACCTGGACGCCGTCGTCGCCCTGGGCTCCATCACCGAGCGGACCGCCCGGATGCGCGGCCAGGACCCCGTCGACCTGGCGTTCGCCGTGCCGCCGGGCCGCGAGCACGTCACCTGGACCGCGCTGACCCCGCCCCGCGGCGGCTGGACGCCCGTGGCCGAGGTCGCCGACGAGGAGCTGGCCGAGGTGGCCACGCGCGGCGCCGACGCCGTGCGGGACGCCCTGCCCGAGAACCCCGGGGAGGCGCTGGTCCGCAGGGTCCGGGCGCAGATGTGGGGGCCCCTGCTCGGGGGCGAGGCGCTGCAGTTCCCGGCCGGCATGGCCTTCGGCGCGCACGCGCTGGGCTTCCTGCGGCCCGGCGGCCGCGCCCGGCTCAGCACGGCGGGGCCGTGGACGCGCCTGGACACCCCCGGCGGCTTCGTGCTGGGCCGCCCCGCCATGGCGGTGTGAGCCCGCGCCCCCGTGGCAGGGCGCGGACCGCGGGCCGGTCAGGCCGAGTTCTGCAGGGAGTGGGCGGCCCGCTCCAGGTAATCCCAGAGTTCGGCCTCGTGCAGCGGTGACAGCTCCAGCGTGTCGACGGCGGCGCGCATGTGCCGCAGCCATGCGTCGCGCGCGGCCGGATCGATCCGGTACGGGGCGTGGCGCATGCGCAGGCGGGGGTGGCCGCGCTCCTCGGAGTACGTCCGCGGTCCGCCCCAGTACTGCTCCAGGAACATGAGCAGCCGGCGCTGGGCGCCCTCGAAGTCGTCCTGCGGATACATCGGGGCGAGGACCTCGTCCTCGCGCACGCGGGCGTAGAACTCGGCGGTCAACCGGTCGAACGTCGGGCGGCCGCCGACGGCCTCGTAGAAGCTGGTGGCCTGACCGGGCGCGGCCGGGGCCGGGGTCCCCGGGGTCGCACCGGCCGGACCCGCCGCGGCGTCGCGGGCGCGCACCTGCTCCACCGGGGCGGGGGTGCCCTCCTGCATCACCGGCTCGACCTCGGTGGGCCGCTCCGCCAGGCCCGTCACCCGGGACGGACCCTTGGCGACGCGCGGCCGCAGCACCGCCAGGGGGGCGCCCAGGCGCGCGGAGTGGTCCGGCAGCGTCGGCGTGCCGGTGGGCAGGGCCTCGGGGCGGACCGGCTCGACGGTGACCGGGGCCGAGAGCGAGTTCGCGATGAAGCACAGCCGGTGCGCCTCGGCGTGGAGGGCCTCGGCCCGCTCCCGGTCGGCCTCGTCCTGCAGCGTGACCTCGGGCCGCAGCGTGATCGCGATGAACCGCCCGGCGCCGTCGCCGTTCACCTCGAGCTCGCCCTCGACCCCGCACGTCATCCCCGTGACCACGACCCCGGAGGTCGCCGCGACATGGAGGTACGAGAGCACGTGGCACTCGGCGAGCGCGCCGAGCAGGAGGGTCTCCGGGTTCCACTTCGAGTCGTCGCCGCGGAAGGGGCGGGCGGCCGAGGCCTGGATCTCGCCGACGGCGGCGTCCTGGATCACCACGGAGCGGTCGTAGTCGCGGACGCCGGAGGTGCCCGAGCCGCGATCGCCCGTCCACTCGGTGCGCAGGGAGAAGGTGTGCTTCATGGGTTCCAGCCTAGCCAGCCTGCGCCTCGACGGCGGCGGCGGGGGTGGTGCTGGAGGGCATCTTGCGTGGAATGCCCACCGGCACCGCCCCCGGAAGCGCCAGCAGAGGCGTCAGCCGCGGCTGCCGCCGCCGCGCGGCTCAGGCCCCGGCGTGGACCTGATGCACGTGCGCCGTCGCGTGCTCGCGCGCGGCCAGGGCGCGGACCGTCTCGTCCCGGCCCTCGGCGAGGACGCGGGACAGCCCCGCGCGGGTGTCGGCCAGCCGCTCGGACAGGTCGGTGGCGCGGTCGGCGATCTCCGGGGTGACCTGGGCGGTCGGGTAGCCCAGCGTCGCGGCGGTCTCGGCCATCTCGTGAGAACGGGAGTCCCACATCGCCTCGACGCCCTCGAAGTAGGCGTCCGCGAAGGGCGCGATCAGCGCGGCGTCGTGGACCCGGGCGAACCCGATCAGGGCCTGGCGCTGCTCCGTGTTGGACAGCTCGCCGGCCATCACCCGGTCCCAGGCCGCGCGCTTGGCCTCGGCCGTCGGCACGGCGGCCCGGGCCTGGATGGCGGCGAGCGCGCCCGTGGCGGTCGCGTCGGCGCGCTCGGCCTCGGCGATCTCGGCCTCCCCGGCACGGCCGGCCGCCACCAGCGCGGTGAGCAGCTCCCAGCGCAGGTCCGTGGTGAGGTCCAGCCCGGGCACGGTGCGGGTGCCGTCCACGAGGGCGGCCAGGCGGTCCAGCTGCACCGTGGTGCGGGCGTGCAGGGCGAACGCCTTGACGAACTGCAGCTGGTTGTCCGAGCCGTCCTCGGCCTCCGCGACGAGGCCCCACAGACGGTCGGCCGCCGCGACCCGCACGGTCTCGGCCTGGTCCTCGGGCAGGTACAGGCCGATCGCCGTCGCGAGCTGGCGCAGCAGCGTCTGCACCACGGAGGAGTCCCGCTCGTGGCCGACGTTGGCGAGGACGAGGTCGACGAACCAGGCGGCGGAGGCCTCGCCGTCGCGCACGGTGTCCCAGGCCGCCCCCCACAGCAGCGTGCGCGCCAGGGAGCCGTCCACATCCTTCAGACGGGTGGACGCGGCCTCCCACGAGGCGTCGTCGAGGCGCAGCTTGGCGTAGGCCAGGTCGTCGTCGTTGGGCAGAATCACGGCGGGACGACGGCGGCCGGCGGCCTCGGCGACCTCAGTCACCTCACCGGCCACGTCGAGTTCGAAGCGCTCGGTGCGGGTCAGGCGGCCGGTGGCCTCGTCCACGTCGTAGAAGCCCACGGCGAGGCGGTGGGGGCGGAGCACGTCGTCGCCAGGCGCCGACGGCGAGCCGTCCGGGGCGCTCTGGCGCAGGCGCAGCGCGGTGATGGTGCCGGCCTCATCCGTCTCCACCTCCGTGCGCAGCGTGTTCACGCCCGAGGTCTCGAGCCACACGCGGGTCCACTCGGACAGGTCGCGGCCGGAAGCCGCCTCGAGCTCGGACATGAGGTCCGGCAGCTCGGTGTTGCCCCACGCGTGCTGGGCGATGTACGCGCGGACGCCGGCCATGAAGTTCTCCTGGCCCACCCAGGCCACGAGCTGGCGCAGCACGGAGGCGCCCTTGGCGTAGGTGATGCCGTCGAAGTTGACGAGCACATCGTCGAGGTCGCGGATCCGGGCCTTGATGGGGTGCGTGGACGAGAGCTGATCCTGGCGGTAGGCCCAGTTCTTCTCCATGGAAGAGAAGGTGGTCCAGGCGCTGGTGTACTGCGTGTTCTCGGCGGCGGCGAGCGTGGACATGAACTCGGCGAAGGACTCGTTGAGCCACAGGTCGTTCCACCAGCGCATGGTCACGAGGTCGCCGAACCACATGTGGGCCAGCTCGTGGAGGATGGTGATGGCGCGGCGCTCGATCAGCGCTTCCGGCACGGTCCCGCGGAAGACGTACGACTCGAGGAAGGTCACACAGCCGGCGTTCTCCATCGCGCCGGCGTTGAACTCGGGCACGAACAGCTGGTCGTACTTCTCGAACGGGTAGGCGTGGCCGTACTGGGCCTCGAAGAACTCGAAGCCCTGGCGGGTGAGCTCGAAGACGTTCTCCGCGTCCAGGTGCTCCACCAGTGACGCGCGGCAGTAGACGCCGAGGGGGATCGTGCGGCCGTCCGCGCTGGTCAGCTCCGAATGCACGGAGGCGTACGGGCCGGCGACGAGCGCGGTGATGTAGGAGGAGATGCGCGGGGTGGGGGTGAACTCCCAGACCGCGGCGTCCACGCCCTGCAGGTTCTCCTCGTTCGCCACGACGCCGAGGGTGCGGCGGGAGTCCTCCGGCTGGTTGGACACCACAGCCCAGTGTGCCGGCGCGGTCACGGTGAAGCGGAACGCGGCCTTGAGGTCGGGCTGCTCGAACACCGCGAACATGCGGCGGGAATCGGGCACCTCGAACTGGGTGTAGAGATAGACCTCCTGGTCCACGGGGTCCACGAACCGGTGCAGGCCCTCGCCGGTGTTGCTGTAGTCCCCGAGCCCGTCGACCACGAGGTTGTTCTGCGCCGCCAGCGGGCCGATCCGCAGTCGGGCGCCGTCGAAGTCCGCCACGTCCAGCGCCTCGCCGTTGAGGGTCACCGTGGGAGCCTGCCCGGCCACGAAGTCGATCCACGTGTGGGTGCCCACCGCGTCCTGCGTGGCCGCGAACGTCACGGTGGTGGCCGTGTGGAAGTGCTCTGCGCCGCGGGTGAGGTCCAGGCTCACCTCGTACGCGTCCACGGTGAGGGCGGCCGCGCGCGCGGCGGCCTCTTCGCGGGTGATGTTCATGGCGGCGGCGGTGGTCACGGTCGGACTCCTCCTGGGGTCGGGCGGATGCGGCACGGCCGGGACCTGTGATGGGGGCCACGGCACGGTGCTCCCCAGTGTGCCACCTGGCCCGGACGTCGTCGTCGGCCTCTGGATGCCCCGCCCCTCACTAGACTGGCGGGGACCCCGAGCCACCGCCCCTAAGGAGTCTGCGCATGCGCGTCCACATCGCCACCGACCACGCCGGCATGGAGCTGTCCGCCCACCTGGTGGAGCACCTCACCGCCGCCGGCTACGAGATGGTGGACCACGGACCCACCGAGTACGACGCGCAGGACGACTACCCGGGCTTCTGCATCAACGCCGCCCGCGCCGTCGTCGCCGACCGCGAGCAGGGACTCGACTCGCTCGGCATCGTGCTGGGCGGCTCCGGCAACGGCGAGCAGATCGCCGCCAACAAGGTGGTCGGCGTCCGCGCCGCCCTGGCCTGGAACCTGGACACGGCGCGGCTGGCCCGCCAGCACAACGACGCGAACGTCGTGGCCGTCGGCGGTCGGCAGCACTCGCTCGAGGAGGCCACCGAGCTCATCGAGGCCTTCCTGACCGAACCGTTCTCCCAGGACGAGCGCCACGTGCGCCGCATCGGGAAGATCGCCCAGTACGAGACCACCGGAGAGGTGCTGATGTGAGTGCCTGAGGGTCACTCCGTCCACCGTCTCGCGCGCCAGTTCACCGACGTCTTCGGCGGCCGCCGGATCCGCGCCACGAGTCCGCAGGGCCGCTTCGCCGAGGGGGCCGCCCTGCTCGACGGCCAGGTCCTCGAGCGCGCCCGGGCCCACGGCAAGCATTTCTTCGCCGACGTCTCCGGCGGCCACGTGCTCCACGTCCACCTGGGCATGTACGGGGCGTGGACCTTCGGCGGGGATCAGGACTTCGCGGCCGCGTCCTCGATCGGTGCACCCCGCCGGATCGGCGAGCGGGAGGTCCACGACGACGGCGCCCCGGCCGCCGAGCCCGCCCGCGACGCCGACGGCTGGGTCCAGCCCCCGCCGCCGGCCTCCACGGTCCGGCTGCGACTGCGCGCCGAGCACGGCTGGGCCGACCTGATCGGCGCGAGCCGGTGCCGCGCACTCACCCCGGCCGAGGCTGCCGACGTCGTCGCCGGTCTCGGCCCGGATCCGCTCAACGACGACGATCCCGCGCCGTTCTATGCCGCCGCCCGGCGCACGCGGCGGCCGATCGGCGTCGTGCTGATGGACCAGGCGGCCGTCAGCGGGATCGGCAACATCTTCCGGGCCGAGGCGCTGCTCCGGGTCGGCATCGACCCGTGGCGGCCGGCCCGGGAGGTCGCCCCGGCGGACCTCGCGTCCCTCTGGGCGGACAACGCCGCGCTCATGCGGGAGGGCGTGCGGCTCGGGCGGATCGTCACCACGCGGCCCGAGCACCGGCCGGGGATCCCTGCCGAATCGGCCTGGCCCGAGCACGCGAACTACGTGTACCAGCGGCAGGGCCTGGCCTGCCTCGTGTGCGGGCGCGAGACGATCGTGGTGGAGGAGATGGCGGCCCGGAAGCTCTACCGCTGCCTCACCTGTCAGAGCTGAGGGGCCTGTAGCAGGCCCGACCGGGCACAGCGGTCAAGGAACCGACGCGGACGACGACGCACCCGAGAACGTCATGAGCCGGGCCGTCGTGCGCACACGACGGCCCGGCTCATGGGATCCGGAGGGGATGACGGGAATCGAACCCGCGTAGCCAGTTTGGAAGACTGGGGCTCTACCATTGAGCTACATCCCCGCGGGGCCGCGCTCGGCGCGGACCAGCGGCTGACACCGTATCACGGCGGGCCCGCGTCGGCCGTGGGGGAAGAGGCATGATGCACGGCTTTCGTCCCGCCCTCCGCAGAACCGCCGCCGCCCTCGCCGGCCGTCGTCCCCTGTCCCTGCGCGGCACCACCGTCCTCGTGACGGGCGGCGCGTCCGGCATCGGTCGACTGATCGCCCTGGGGGCCGCCCGCCGCGGCGCGGACCGCGTCGTCGTCTGGGACCTCGACCTGCAGGGGGCGGAGGCCGTCGCCGCCGAGATCCGGTCTCAGGGCGCCGACGCCCGGGCCGAGCGCGTGAACGTGACGGACGCGGCCGCCGTCGAGGCCGCCGCCGCCCGCGCCGGAGAGGTGGACGTCGCCGTGAACAACGCGGGCGTCGTGACGGGAGCGCGCCTCGAGGACGCCACGGAGGAGGGCATCCGCCGCACCTTCGAGGTGAACGCGCTCGCGCCGTACTGGCTGACCCGGGCGGTCCTGCCCGGAATGCGGGCCCGGGACCGCGGGGCCGTGGTCACGGTGGCCTCGGCCGCGGGGTTGGTCGGCGTCGCACGCCAGACGGACTATTCCGCCACCAAGCACGCCGCGGTCGGGTTCGCCGAGTCCCTCGCCGCGGAGCTGCGCAAGGACGGCAGCCGCGTCACCTCCCTGGCCGTCTGCCCCTTCTACATCGACACCGGGATGTTCGCGGGCGTGCGCAGCCGGGTGCCCTGGCTGCTGCCCGTGCTGGATCCGCACCACGTGGCGCAGGAGGTGCTGGACGCCGTCGAGGCCGGCCGCACCCGCCTGCTGCTGCCGCGCGCCGTCGGCCTGATCGCGCCCCTGCGCGCCCTGCCGGCGCCCGTCTTCGACCGCGCGATGGACGTCCTCGGGGTCAACGCCACGATGGACGGCTTCACGGGCCGGCGATCGCGGCTTTTCGCGGGGCGCGAGACGGCGCGCTAGGATTCCACAGTCTGCCCTCGGGCAGTCCCTCGGGTGCCCGGCGAGCCTCCACCGCGTGAGCCCGCCGGCGTCGGGGACGACGGCGGGGTGTAGCTCAGCTTGGTAGAGCGCGCGCTTTGGGAGCGTGAGGCCGCAGGTTCAAATCCTGTCACCCCGACTCGACGTCAAGACCATCCACCACCACCAACAGGAGTCATCCGTGGTCAAGTCCACCGCAGAGAACCTCAGCCCGACCCGCGTCAAGCTGACCGTCGAGGTGCCGTTCGAGGAGGTGAAGCCCGCCCTGGACAAGGCGTTCAAGGACATCGCCAACCAGGTGCAGATCCCGGGCTTCCGCAAGGGCAAGATCCCGGCGCGTCTGATCGAGCAGCGCTTCGGCCGCGAGATCGTCGTGGACCAGGCCGTCAACGAGGGCCTGAACACCTGGTTCTCCGCCGCCATCGCCGAGGCCGAGCTCACCCCGATCTCCCGCCCCGAGGTCGACGTGACCGCCACCCCGGACGCGGAGAACGCCGAGGGCCCGGTGGCCTTCACCGCAGAGTTCGACGTGCGCCCGACCATCGAGCTGCCCGATTACAAGGGCCTCAAGGTGACGGTGGAGCCCGCCCAGGCCACCGAGGAGGACGAGCAGAAGGCCCTCGACGCCCTGCGCTCGCGCTTCGGTTCCCTCAAGGACGTGGACCGCCCGGCCGCGCAGGACGACTTCGTCACGATGAACCTGACCGCCACGGTCGACGGCGAGCAGGTCGACCAGGCCGAGGGCCTGTCCTACCAGGTGGGCGCCGGCACCATGCTCGAGGGCATCGACGAGGCCCTCGACGGCCTGTCCGCCGGCGAGGACGCCACCTTCGAGACCACGCTCAACGGCGGCGAGCACGACGGCGAGACCGCCGTGGTCAAGCTGGAGCTGACGGCCGTCAAGGAGCGCGAGCTGCCCGAGGCCGACGACGAGTTCGCCCAGCTGGCCTCCGAGTTCGACACCATCGCCGAGCTCAAGGAGGACCTGAAGAAGCAGGCCGCCGAGGAGGCCGTGAACCGCCAGGGCGTCGAGGCCCGCGACAAGGTCCTCGAGGAGCTGGCCAAGCTCGTCGAGGTCCCGGTGCCGGACGGCGTCATCGCCGAGCAGGTCGAGCAGCACTTCTCGGCCGGCGGCCACACCGCGGGCGACGACCACGACACCGCCGAGCACCGTGCCGAGCTCGAGCAGAACACCCGCGAGGCGTTCGCCAACGAGGTCATCCTGGACGAGGTCGCCGAGGCCGAGGAGGTCACGGTCGACCAGGGTGAGCTGATCGAGTACATCATCGCCACCTCCTCCGAGTACGGCATGGACCCGAACCAGTTCGCCATGATGCTCGACCAGGGCGGGCAGATCCCGATGATCATGGGCGAGGTCCGCCGTCGCAAGGCCCTGGCCAAGGTCCTCGAGTACGCCGAGGTCACCGACACCGACGGCAAGGCCGTGGACCTCACGGCGTTCGTGACCCCGGGCGGCCAGGAGGCCCTCGACGCCGAGGCCGAGGCGACCGAGGCCGACGACGCCGAGGCGGCCGAGCAGGCCTGATCCCGGCCGGTGGGGGCGCACCCCCGCCGAGCCGCGACGACGGCGCCCCCGCCCACGCCGGCGGGGGCGCCGTCGTCGTCCCGGGCCCCGGTGGGCGGCCTCGGGCAGGGCCCGCGACAACCTGCGCCAACAGCGAAACGCCGACGGCGTCCCGCGCGCTGGCCCGGACGCCCGGCTAGTGTCGGACTCGATCAGGGACCCGTCCGTCCGCGCGAGCGGCCGCCGTTCGGGAGGCCCGTGGACATCTCGACAGGAAGGCGGAAGTGATGACCGACATCACCCCCAGCATGCGTTCGGTGGACCCGGCGCAGCGCGAGGATTTCCTCTACACCCAGCTGCTGAAGTCGCGCATCGTCTGGCTGGGCGAGGACGTCCGTGACGACAACGCCAACGCGATCTGCTCCCAGCTGCTCCTGCTCTCGGCCGAGGACCCGGAGAAGGACATCTACCTGTACATCAACTCCCCGGGCGGCTCCGTCACCGCGGGCATGGCGATCTACGACACGATGCAGTACATCCCCAACGACGTCGTGACGGTGGCCACCGGCCTCGCCGCGTCCATGGGCCAGTTCCTGCTCGCCTCCGGCACCAAGGGCAAGCGCTACGCCACCCCCCACGCCCGCGTGCTGATGCACCAGCCCTCCGGCGGCATCGGCGGCACCGAGTCGGACATCCGCATCCAGGCCCAGCTGATCCTGCACATGAAGCAGGTGATGGCGGAGCTGACCGCCGAGCAGACCGGCCAGTCCGTGGAGACCATCCTCGAGGACAACGCGCGTGACAAGTGGTTCACCGCGCAGGAGGCCCTCGAGTACGGCTTCATCGACCACATCGCCGACCGTGCCGCGTCCGTGACCGGCGGCGGCGGCGTCCGGGGCTGAGCCCTGCCCGGACCGTCCCGACCCTCTCCAGGAGACCAAGAATGACCCAGTTCCCCGCCGGGCTCCCCACCGGGATGCCCTCCCTGCCCACGCCGGACGCGCGCTACATCCTCCCGCAGTTCGAGGAGCGCACCCCCTACGGTTTCAAGCGTCAGGACCCCTACGCCAAGCTCTTCGAGGACCGCATCGTCTTCCTCGGCGCGCAGGTGGACGACGCGTCGGCCGACGACGTGATGGCCCAGCTGCTCGTGCTCGAGGCGATGGACTCCGAGCGTGACATCACCCTGTACATCAACTCGCCGGGCGGCTCGTTCACGGCCATGACGGCGATCTACGACACCATGCAGTTCATCCGCCCCGAGGTGCAGACCGTGTGCCTGGGCCAGGCCGCCTCCGCCGCGGCCGTGCTGCTGGCCGCGGGCGCCCCCGGCAAGCGTCTGGCGCTGCCCAACGCGCGCGTGCTGATCCACCAGCCGGCGATGCAGGGCGACCGCGGCACCGCCACGGACCTGCAGATCCACGCCCAGGAGATCAACCGGATGCGCGTGTGGATGGAGGAGACGCTGGCCTCCCTCACCAACCGCACGCCCGAGGAGGTCTCGCAGGACATCGACCGGGACAAGTTCCTCTCGGCCGAGCAGGCCCTCGAGTACGGCCTCGTGGACGAGGTCCTCGCCTCCCGCAAGATCACCCGCCCGTCTGCCTGACCGACGACGCCCGCCGAGGGGTCCGGCCGCGCGGCCGGGCCCCTCGGCGCCGACCGGGGACCCGGTCCCTTAACGTGTCCGTCCACGGCCGTATGCTGGACGGAATCTGACAGCGACGACGCCCGCGCGGGGCGGACGTCTCCGCCCGGCCTTCGAGGAGTACCACCATGGCGCGTATCGGAGAGAGCGCTGACCTGCTGAAATGCTCGTTCTGCGGGAAGAGCCAGAAGCAGGTGCGCAAGCTCATCGCCGGCCCGGGTGTCTACATCTGCGACGAGTGCATCGAGCTGTGCAACGAGATCATCGAGGAGGAGCTCGGCGAGGCGGCGGAGGCGGACGAGACCGTCCTGCCCACCCCGCAGGAGATCTTCGACCACCTCGAGAGCTTCGTGATCGGTCAGGATGCGGCCAAGCGTTCCCTCGCCGTCGCCGTGTACAACCACTACAAGCGCGTGCGTGGGCCGCAGGCGCGGGGCGGTGACCTGGCCGACCGCCTCACCGAGCGGGACGACCTCGCGGACGTCGAGGTCGGCAAGTCGAACATCCTCATGGTCGGCCCCACCGGCTCCGGCAAGACGTATCTCGCGCAGACCCTCGCCCGGCGGCTCAACGTCCCGTTCGCGGTCGCGGACGCCACCAGCCTCACCGAGGCCGGCTATGTGGGCGAGGACGTGGAGAACATCCTCCTCAAGCTCATCCAGGCCGCGGACTACGACGTGAAGAAGGCCGAGCAGGGCATCATCTACATCGACGAGATCGACAAGATCTCGCGGAAGTCCGAGAACCCCTCCATCACCCGGGACGTCTCCGGCGAGGGGGTGCAGCAGGCCCTGCTGAAGATCCTCGAGGGCACGGTGGCGTCGGTGCCGCCGCAGGGCGGGCGCAAGCACCCCCACCAGGAGTTCCTGCAGATCGACACGTCCAACGTGCTGTTCATCGTGGCGGGCGCGTTCGCGGGCCTGGACGAGATCATCGGTTCCCGTGCCGGACGCAAGGGCATCGGGTTCGGCGCGCCCCTGAACCACCTGGGCGCGGGGGACGTCACCTACGCGGACGTGCGGCCGGAGGACCTGCTGAAGTTCGGCCTCATCCCCGAGTTCATCGGCCGCCTGCCCGTGATCACCACTGTCGAGGACCTCACGCACGAACAGCTCGTGCGGGTGCTGACCGAACCGAGGAACGCCCTGCTCAAGCAGTACCAGAAGATGTTCCTCATGGACGGCGTGGAGCTCGAGTTCGAGCAGGACGCCCTGGACGCCGTCGTCGCCCAGGCCGAGGCCCGCGGCACCGGCGCCCGCGGCCTGCGCTCCATCATGGAGAACGTCCTCAAGCCCGTGATGTTCGAGCTGCCCTCCCGTTCGGATGTGGGCACGGTCGTCATCTCCGGGGACGTGGTGCGCGGCGAGGCCGAGCCCACGCTCATCCCGGCCGAGGTGGAACGACGTCGACGCGGCCGGAGCGCCTGACCGCCGTCGCCCAGCAGGACCGACCGGAGCCGAGACGGCTCCCTGACCGCAAGGAGCACAGCATGACCGACACCACGCAGCAGCCCACCGTCGACTTCTACTTCGACGCCACGTGCCCGTTCGCCTGGATCACCTCCCGGTGGATCCTGGAGGTCCAGAAGGTGCGCGACGTGCGGGTGGTCTTCAAGATCATGTCGCTCGCCGTCCTGAACGAGGGCCGCGACCTGGACCCCGACTACCTGGCCCGCCTCGAGAAGGCCTGGCTGCCGGCCCGCGCCGCCGTGCAGGTGCGCGAGCGGCACGGTGCCGAGGCGCTCGGCCCGTGGTACACCGCGGTCGGCACCCGCATCCACGAGCAGGGCCGCACGGACTACGAGGCCGTGGTGGCCGAGGCCCTCGAGGAGCTCGGCCACGACGCGGACATCCTGGACGCCGCCCGCACCGACGTGGCCGACGAGCAGCTGCGCGCCAGCCAGAAGGAGGCGGAGGACCTCGTGGGCAACGACGTCGGCACGCCCGTCGTGGCGTTCAACGGCACGGCCTTCTTCGGTCCCGTGATGACCCGCATCCCGCGCGGCGAGGAGGCGGGCCGCATCTTCGACGGCGCCGTCGCCCTGGCCGACTTCCCGTACTTCTACGAGATCAAGCGGGCCCGCACCACGGATCCGCAGTTCGACTGAGCCCTCCCGGCTCGCACGAGACCGGCCCCACACCTTCAGCGCGAAGGTGCGGGGCCGGCGTCGTCGGGGGCGCGGGGCGGCGGGGGTCAGCTGCGCGCCACCCGGCCGGCCGCGCGGATCAGGGGGACCTGCAGGGGCAGCCGCCCGAGGGAGACCAGTTGCGCCGGCCAGGGCCGGCGTCGCCACTGCCAGGCCATCCACGCATTGCCGGGCCACACGCCGAGGAAGAGCGCCTGCGCGGCGCGTCCGCCCGCGCGTCGGGTGCGCGGAACGGCCAGCAGACCCGCCACGGCCAGCTCGGCCACGCCGGAGCCGTGGGTCCACGCGCGGGCCGAGCCGGGCAGGAACGGCGGGATCAGCCCGTCGAAGGGTTCGGGTCGGACGAAGTGGAGCACGCCCATGGCGGCGAGGGCGGCGGACATCCGCCGGGCGTAGGCGTCGGAGGCGCGGCGGCCGGCCGGGGCGGGATCGGGTGTCGGTCTCATCCTCTCAGTGTCCACCCCTGCTGCCGTGACCGCACTGCGACATGCGGCAGGAGCACGACCGGGATGCGCACCACGACACCCCCGGGGGTGTTACCCCCCGACGAACTCCGATCCGGCGGCGGACTGTCCGACGTGCGCTGTGCCCTACCGGATCCCGGCCACGAACATCCCACGCTGACGGGCAGACTCGGGCCCGCGGCACGGACGCGACGACGGCCCCGCCGCCCGTGATGGGCGACGGGGCCGTCGTCGTGCCGCGTGCGCTCCCGAGACACCTGCAGGGAGCGCGCGGCGGGGATCAGTCGTCCTCGGCCGGTGCGAGCTGCACGTCGGAGACGGTCAGGGGCGCGGACTCGCCGGCCTCGCCCTGCGTGAGGGACAGGTCCGCGATGTTGCCTGCCGCCTTGAGGTCCGCCAGGCCGCCGCGCAGCTTCTCGAGCCAGTCGGCCGGCCCGGTCACCACGGCGGAGCGCACCTCGGTGCGCTGCTTCACCTTGGCCTCGGACTTCGCCTTGCGGACGCCGCCCAGGACCTGCGCCACGGCGGGCAGGACCTCGGCGTCACCGGCGGAGGCGGCGAAGGACAGGGCCGCCACCTCGTCCGCGGCGCCCGGCCACGCGGCGGTGTGCACGGAGCCGGCGCGCCACCAGCTCCACACCTCCTCGGTGGCGAACGGCTGGAACGGGGCCAGCAGACGCAGCAGGGCGTCCAGGGTGGTGGCCAGCGTGGTCACCACAGAGGCCTGCTCGGCCTCGCCGTGGCCGCCGTAGGCACGGTCCTTCACGAGCTCCACGTAGTCGTCCGTGAAGGCCCAGAAGAACTGCTCGGTCACGTTGAGGGCACGTGCGTAGTCGTAGGCCTCGAACGCGCGGGTCGCCTGCTCCACGGTGGCCGCGAGGCGCGCCAACAGGGAGGCGTCCAGCGGGTTGGTGACGGCCGCGGCGTCATCGGCCGTGCGGATGACGGCGTCCTGCGTGGCGCCCAGGTTCAGCACGAACTTGGCGGCGTTGAGCAGCTTGATGGCCAGGCGGCGGCCGATCTTCATCTGCGCCACCTCGTAGGCGGTGTCCGCGCCGAGGCGGGCCGAGGCGGCCCAGTAGCGGACGGCGTCCGAGCCGAACTGGTCCAGGATGTCGGTCGGGACCACCACGTTGCCCTTGGACTTGGACATCTTCTTGCGGTCCGGGTCGAGGATCCAGCCGGAGAGCGCGGTGTCCGTCCACGGCACGGAGCCGTTGAGGGCGTGGGCGCGCACCACGGTGGAGAACAGCCAGGTGCGGATGATGTCGTGGCCCTGCGGGCGCAGATCGAACGGGAAGACGTTGTTGAAGAACGCCTCGTCGCGGGACCAGCGGCCCACGATCTGCGGGGTCAGCGAGGAGGTGGCCCAGGTGTCCAGGACGTCCGGGTCGCCGGTGAAGCCGCCGGGGACGTCGCGCTGGTCCTCGGAGTAGCCCGGGGCGGCCTCGGCGGCCGGGTCCACGGGGAGCTGCTCGTCGGCCGGGAGGATCGGGTTCTCATAGTCGGGCTCGCCCTCCGCGTCCAGCGGGTACCAGACCGGGATCGGCACCCCGAAGAAGCGCTGGCGGGAGACGAGCCAGTCACCGTTGAGGCCCTCGACCCAGTTCTCGTAGCGGTGGCGCATGTGCTCCGGGTGCCAGGAGAGCTCGCGGCCGCGCTCGATCAGCTCCGCGCGGCGGTCGGCGTCGCGGCCGCCGTTGCGGATGTACCACTGGCGGGAGGTGACGACCTCGAGCGGCTTGTCGCCCTTCTCGTAGAAGTTCACGGCGTGCATGATCTTCTTCGGCTCTCCGTCCAGCAGGCCGGCCGCGGTGAGGGCGTCCACCACACCCTGCTTGGCGGAGAACACGGTCTTGCCGGCCACGGTGTCCGCATAGGCCTGTCGGCCGGCGTCCGTGGTGATCCACTCGGGGGTGTCGGCGGCGAAGCGGCCGTCACGGCCGATCAGGGTGCGGGTCGGCAGCTGCAGCTCGCGCCACCAGGTGACGTCGTTGAGGTCGCCGAAGGTGCAGACCATGGCGATGCCGGAGCCCTTGTCCGGCTTGGCCAGCGGGTGCGGGAAGACCTCGACCTCCACGCCGTACAGCGGGGAGGTGACGGTCGTGCCGAACAGGTGCTGGTAGCGCTCGTCGTCCGGGTGGGCGACCAGGCCGGAGCAGGAGGCCAGCAGCTCGGGGCGGGTGGTCTCGATGAAGACCTGCTCGCCGTCCGCAGCGGTGAAGGCGTAGCGGTGGTAGGCGCCGGGGACCTCGCGGTCCTCGAGCTCGGCCTGGGCCACGGCGGTGCGGAAGGTCACGTCCCACATGGTGGGGGCCTCGGCCAGGTAGGCGTCGCCCGAGGCGATGCCGGCCAGGAAGGCGCGCTGGGAGACGGCGCGGGAGACGTCGTCGATGGTCCGGTAGGTCATGTCCCAGTCGACGGACAGGCCGAGACGGGTGAAGAGGTCCTCGAAGACCTTCTCGTCCTCGACGGCGAGCTCCTCGCAGAGCTCGATGAAGTTCTTGCGGGAGATCACGTCCCAGTCGCGCTGGTTCTTCGCCGGCTTCTCCGGCGGACGGTAGCCCTCCACGTACGGCTTGGCGGGGTCGCAGCGGACGCCGTAGTAGTTCTGCACACGGCGCTCGGTGGGCAGGCCGTTGTCGTCCCAGCCCATCGGGTAGAACACGTTCTTGCCGTTCATGCGCTGGTAGCGGGCGAGCACGTCGGTCTGCGTGTAGGAGAAGACGTGGCCCACGTGCAGCGAGCCGGAGGCGGTCGGCGGGGGAGTGTCGATCGAGTAGACCTGCTCGCGGGTGGTCTGCGTGTCGAACGCGTAGGTGCGCTCGTCGGCCCAGCGGGTGGTCAGCTTCTCCTCGAGGCCCTCGAGGGCCGGCTTGTCCGGCACGGCCACGGCGCCGGCGGCGGGGGTGGACGGGGTCGATGCGTCGATGGGCGTGTCTGTGCCCTGCGTGTTCTCAGCCATGCCCGCCATCCTCCCATGACCGGGGCGGCGGGCCGGGCCTGCGACGACGCCCGGGACGTCCCGCCCTTTCAGTCGGTCGACCTGGCGGAGGTGATCCGGGCGGTGCTCCGGACGGCGCGGCTCGGCTACGGTCGGAGGCGTGAGCCACACCCATGAACCTGCGAAGAACCCCGCCCGTGCCGCCGTCGTGACGGGGGCCACGAGCGGCATCGGCCGCGCCACGGCCCTCGAGCTCGCCCGCCGCGGCTGGCGCGTGTACGCCGTCGGCCGCCGGGCCGAGCGCCTCGAGACCCTCGCTGCCGACGCCCGGGCCGAGGGCGTGAGCGGCGACGTCGTCCCCGCCGCCCTGGACGTCACGGACGAGGCCGCCGTCGCCGCGCTGGCCTCGCGCGTCGAGGCCGACGGCGGCGCCGACACCCTCGTCAACATCGCCGGCGGAGCGCTCGGCACGGACGCGGTGGGCGTGGGCGACCGCGCCGACTGGGAGTGGATGTACCGCGTCAACGTGCTCGGCACCCTGACGATGTGCCAGGCGTTCCTGCCCATGCTCCGCGCCCACGGCGAGGGCACCGTGCTCAACCTGACCTCGACCGCCGCCGTCACCGCCTACGAGGGCGGCGCCGGCTACAACGCCGCGAAGATGGGCCAGCACGGGCTCACCGGCGCGCTGCGCCTGGAGGAGGCCGAGCACAACGTGCGGGTGATCGAGGTGCTCCCGGGCATGGTCCACACCGAGGAGTTCTCCCGCAACCGCCTGGGCGGCGACCAGTCCGCCGCGGACGCCGTGTATGCGGGCGTGGAGAAGCCGCTCACCGCCGAGGACGTCGCCGAGGTGTGCGTCCACGCCGTCGAGCTGCCCCACCACGTGAACCTGGATCAGATCGTGATGCGGCCGGTCGCCCAGGCCGCCCAGCACAAGGTGATCCGCCGGTGAGCGGCGGGCCGCAGAACGTGTGGGCCGACGCGGTGGGCTCGGCATGAGCGCGCCCGTGCTGCACGTGATCGCCTGCGCCCACGGCACGCACGACGCGGCCGGCCGCGACGTGATCGACGGCCTCCGTGCCGACCTGGCGGCCCTCCTGGCCGCCGAGGGGCCGGGCGCCCAGGTCCACGAGGCCTACGTGGACGTGCAGAGCCCCTCCCTCGACGAGGTCGTGGCGGCCCTGCCCCCGGGGGAGCCGGCCGTGATCGTGCCGCTGCTGCTGTCCCTGGGCCATCACGTCCACCACGACATCCACCACGCCGCAGCCGCCCGACCCGGCACGATCGCCGCCGCACCGCTGGCCGGGGCCGGGGACGACGTCGAGCCGCGCCTGGTGACCGTTCTGGCCGAGCGGGTGGCCCGGGCGGTGCCGGCCGGTGAGGCCGCGACATCGGACGTCATCCTGGCGGCGGCCGGCACCCGCGCCGCGGACGGCCAGGCCCAGGTGCACGCCCTGGCCGGGGCCCTGGCCCGGGCCACGGGACTGCCCGTGACCGCTGCGTTCGGGGCGGCGGCCACCCCCCGTGTGCCCGACGCCGTCTCCCGGGTGCGCGCCGCCGGCCGTCGCGCCGTGGTGGCCGCCCACCTGCTGGCCCCCGGGTACTTCCACGACCGACTCGGCGAGAGCGGCGCGGACGCGGTCACCGATCCCCTGCTGCCGCATCCGCTGGTGGCGCGGATCGCCCTGGACCGGCTGCGGTCCGCCCTCGTAGAGGCCCCGAGGGGAGCCGCCGGAGGCCGCTGAGCCGTCCGTCACACGACCGGGGCCGGACCGGGTCCCCGCCGCGGCCCGGCCCCGGGAACGTGACGAACCGCGTCGACGATCTTGGGGCCGGCATGCCGGGTTCCTAGCGTGGCGGCCATGACCCAGGTGAACGAGACGTCGAGGCCGGCGCGCACTCCGCGCCGTCCCTCCGCCAAGCCGCACGGCCAGTGGAAGGTGGACGGGACCGCCCCCCTGAACCACAACGAGGAGTTCAAGCAGCAGGACGACGGCCTGAACGTCCGCGAGCGCATCGAGCAGGTCTACGCCCACGAGGGCTTCGACTCGATCCCCTCGGACGACCTGCACGGCCGCTTCCGCTGGTGGGGCCTGTACACCCAGCGTCGGCAGGGGATCGACGGCGGCAAGACCGCCACCCTGGAGCCCCACGAACTCGAGGACCGCTACTTCATGCTGCGCGTGCGCATCGACGGCGGCGACCTCACCACCGAGCAGCTGCGCGTGATCGGCGGGATCTCCACCGACTTCGGCCGTGACACCGCGGACATCACCGACCGGCAGAACGTCCAGCTGCACTGGATCCGCGTCGAGGACGTCCCCGAGATCTGGCGGCGCCTGGAGTCCGTGGGCCTGTCCACCACCGAGGCCTGCGGCGACGTGCCGCGCGTGATCCTCGGCTCACCGGTGGCCGGGATCGCCGCGGACGAGATCATCGACCCCACGCCCGTGATCCGGGAGATCGCGGACCGCTGGATCGGCGACCTCGAGGTCTCCAACCTGCCCCGCAAGTTCAAGACCGCCATCACCGGCCATCCTTCCCAGGACGTGGTCCACGAGATCAACGACATCTCCCTGATCGGCGTGGTGCACCCCGAGCTGGGCCCCGGCTACGACCTGTGGGTCGGCGGCGGCCTGTCCACGAAGGCCCGCCTGGCCGACCGGATCGGCGCCTTCGTCTCGGCCGAGCGCGCCCCCGAGGTGTGGCACGCCGTCGTGAGCATCTTCCGTGACTACGGCTACCGGCGCCTGCGCAACAAGGCCCGCATGAAGTACCTGCTCGAGGACTGGGGGCCGGAGAGGTTCCGCACCGTGCTGGAGGAGGAGTACCTCGGCTACGCCCTGCCCGACGGACCCCACGTGGGGGTCCACGAGCAGAAGGACGGCCGCTTCTACATCGGTGCCGCCCCCGTCGTCGGCCGCTCCAGCGGCACCACCCTCACCGCCCTCGCGGACCTGCTCGAGGCCCACGGTTCCACCCGGCTGCGGACCACCCCGCACCAGAAGATCGTGGTGCTGGACGTGGAGCGGGACCGGGTGGACGCCGTCGTGGCCGGCTTGAAGGAGCTGGGACTGGACCCGGAGCCGTCCGTGTTCCGCCGCTCCACCATCGCCTGCACGGGCCTGGAGTTCTGCAAGCTCGCCATCGTGGACACGAAGGACACCGCCACCGCCGCGATCGCCCAGCTCGAGGAGCGCCTGGCCGACCTCGCCGACCGCCTCCCCGAGCGGCTGAGCCTGCATGTGAACGGCTGCCCCAACTCCTGCGCCCGCATCCAGACCGCGGACATCGGCCTGAAGGGCCAGCTGCTCCCGGACGACGACGGCGGCCAGACGCCCGGCTTCCAGGTCCACCTGGGCGGCGGCCTGGCCTCCGTGGACCGCGCCGAGGCCGGCC
The DNA here is from genome assembly GCF_017168495.1 of Micrococcus sp. KRD096. Lineage (NCBI taxonomy): Bacteria > Bacillati > Actinomycetota > Actinomycetes > Micrococcales > Micrococcaceae > Micrococcus > Micrococcus sp. KRD096. The sequence continues at coordinate 311,981 of NZ_JABFAY010000002.1, forward strand.
TCGGACGCAGCGTCCGCGGCCTGAAGGTCCGCGCGGACGGGCTGGTCGACTACGTCGAGCGCCTCGTCCGCCGGTACGACGAGCAGCGCGAGCCGGGCGAGACCTTCGCCCGGTGGGCGCACCGAGTCGACGAGGAGGCCCTCCGATGAGCACCATTCCCCCCACCCGTCCGACCGAGGACCTCGAGCGCCTGCAGGCGCTCGCGGAGTCCGGCGCCGCCGAGCTCGGCTGGGACGCCCCCGCCGAGGCGGTGGTCGACTGGGCCGCCCGCCATGTGGACCTCCGCCGGGCCGCCGTCGCCTGCTCCATGGCCGATGCCGTCCTGCCGCACCTGGTGGCGCAGCGGATGCCCGGCGTGGACGTCCTCTTCCTGGAGACCGGCTATCACTTCACCGAGACCCTCGCGACGCGCGACGAGGTGGCCCGCCGCCTCGACGTCACCGTGGTGGACGTGCTGCCGGAGCTGACCGTGGCCGAGCAGGACGAGCGCCACGGCAAGGACCTGTTCGCCCGTGACCCGGCGCTGTGCTGCGCGATGCGCAAGGTCGAGCCCCTCAACCGGGCGCTGGCCGGATACGACCTGTGGTTCACCGGAGTCCGCCGGGACGAGGCGCCGACGCGCACGGACACCCCGCTGGTGGGCTGGGACGAGGCCCACGGCATGGTCAAGGTCAACCCCGTCGCCCCGTGGAGCTTCGACGACCTGGTCGGCTACGCCACGGACCACGACGTGCCCGTGAACCTGCTCCTGCAGAACGGCTACCCGTCGATCGGCTGCCGTCCCTGCACCCGCCCCGTCGCCCCCGGGGAGGACCCCCGAGCCGGGCGCTGGGCCGGGACCGCGAAGACCGAGTGCGGCATCCACGTCTGAGCGCCGCACCCGAGACAGACCAAGGAGACACGATGACCCTCACCCATGCCCCCGACCCGGGGACCGTGAGCCCCGCCGGGCCCGACGTCCAGGACGCCCTGGAGGCCGAGGCGATCCACATCATCCGCGAGGTGGTGGCCGAGTTCGAGCGCCCCGCCATGCTCTTCTCGGGCGGCAAGGACTCGGTGGTGATGCTCCACCTGGCCGCGAAGGCCTTCTGGCCGGGCAGGATCCCCTTCCCGGTGGTCCACGTGGACACCGGCCACAACTTCCCCGAGGTCCTCGAGTTCCGCGACCGCACGGTGGAGCGGCTCGGCCTGCGGCTCGTGGTGGGCTCCGTGCAGGAGTACATCGACCGCGGCGAGCTGCGTGAGCGCGCCGACGGCACCCGCAACACCCTGCAGACCACCCCCCTGCTGGACACGATCCGGACCAACCGGTTCGACGCCGTCTTCGGGGGAGGCCGCCGTGACGAGGACAAGGCGCGGGCCAAGGAGCGGATCATCAGCCTGCGGGACGCGTTCGGCCAGTGGGACCCGCGCAACCAGCGCCCCGAGCTGTGGAACCTCTACAACGGCCGTCACACCCCCGGCCAGCACGTCCGCGCGTTCCCCATCAGCAACTGGACCGAACTGGACGTGTGGCGGTACATCGCCCGCGAGGGCATCGAGCTGCCCTCCATCTACTACGCGCACGAGCGGGAGGTCTTCCGCCGCGACGGCATGTGGCGCGCCGTGGGGGAGCACTCCCGGCCGGCCGAGGGCGAGGAGGTCACCACGCGGACGGTGCGCTACCGCACGGTGGGCGACATGTCCTGCACCGGCGCCGTCCTCTCGGAGGCCGCCACCGTCGAGGACGTGGTGCTCGAGGTCGCCGCCTCCACCCTGACCGAACGCGGGGCCACCCGCGCCGACGACCGCATCTCCGAGGCGGCCATGGAAGATCGCAAGAAGGACGGGTACTTCTGATGAGCACCGCACTGCTGGACCGGCACGCCCCCGCCGGGACCCTGTTCCGCCTGGCCACGGCCGGCTCGGTCGACGACGGCAAGTCCACCCTCGTGGGCCGCCTCCTGCACGACTCCAAGGCCGTCCTGGCCGACCAGCTCGAGGCCGTGGCCCGCACCTCCGCCGAGCGCGGCTTCGGCGGCGCCGAGGGCGGGCTGGACCTGGCGCTGCTGACCGACGGCCTGCGCGCCGAGCGGGAGCAGGGGATCACGATCGACGTCGCGTACCGGTACTTCGCCACGGACCGGCGCACCTTCGTGCTGGCCGACTGCCCCGGGCACGTGCAGTACACCCGGAACACCGTCACGGGCGCCTCGACGGCCGACGCCGTCGTGCTGCTCGTGGACGCCCGCAAGGGCGTGCTGGAGCAGACCCGACGCCACCTCAGCGTGGTGGCCCTGCTGCGGGTGCCGCACGTGATCGTCGCCGTCAACAAGATCGATCTCGTGGACTACTCCGAGGAGGTCTTCACCGCGATCGCCGAGGACGTCCGGCGCGTGGCCCGGGAGCTCGGCCTCTCCGACGCGGTGAGCGTCCCGGTGTCCGCCCTGCAGGGCGACAACGTGGTCACCCGCTCCGAGCGGACGGACTGGCACACCGGCCCCACGCTCATGGAGCTGCTCGAGTCCCTGCCCGGGGCGGACGCCGAGGACGACGCCGCGGCCTCCTTCCGCTTCCCGGTGCAGCTCGTGCTGCGCCCCCAGGGCGCCCTGGCCCCCGGCCTCGACCCCGAGGTCTTCCGCGACTACCGCGGCTACGCCGGGCAGGTGGTGGCGGGCACCGTCCGGCCCGGGGACGCCGTCGCCGTCCTCACCCCGGGGCAGCCGGTGCGCACCACCACCGTGGTGGGCGTCGACGCCGCCGGCGAGTCCCTCGAGGAGGCCTCCTCCCCGCAGTCGGTGGTCCTGCGCCTGGCCGACGAGGTGGACGTGGCCCGCGGGGACACGATCGCCGCCGCGGACACCGCCCCGCGCCCCACCGCGGAGGTGGCCGCCGCGCTGTGCTGGCTCTCCGCCGCGCCGCTGCGCGTCGGGCAGCAGGTCCTCGTCAAGCACGGCACCGCCGTCGTCCGGGCGCTCGTCCAGGAGGTGGCCGGCCGGCTCGACCTGGACACCCTGCGGCTCGACCCGGCCGAGACCCTCGGGCTCAACGACATCGGACAGGTGCGCCTGCACCTGGCCGCGCCGCTGCCCGTGGAGCCCTACGCCGTGCATCGGCGCACCGGGGCGTTCCTCGTGATCGACCCCCACGACGGGGCCACGCTCGCCGCCGGCATGGTGCGCGGCGGCGACGAGGCCTGAGACGGATGACGACGGTGGGACGGGAGCGGTCATGACAGTGGTGATGGAGGACGTGGGCAAGAGCTTCGGCGGGCCCACGCCCGTGCTGGAGGACGTCTCCGTGCGGATCGAGCCGGGCGAGTTCGTCTGCCTGCTCGGCGCGTCCGGATGCGGCAAGTCCACCCTGCTGAACCTCATCGCCCGGCTCGAGGCGCCCACCGCGGGCGTCGTCAAGGCTCCCCGGGAGGGGGCCGCGTTCATGTTCCAGGACGCCGCCCTCTTCCCGTGGCTCACCGCCCGCGGCAACGTCGAGCTCGCCCTCCGGTTCGCCGGCGTGCCCGCGGCGGAGCGTCGGGGGCGTGCCGGGGAACTGCTGCGCCTCGTCCACCTGGACGACGCCGCCGACCTGCGACCCCACCAGCTCTCCGGCGGCATGCGCCAGCGCGTCGCCCTGGCCCGGGCCCTCGCCCAGGACCGCCCCCTGCTGCTCATGGACGAGCCGTTCGCCGCGCTGGACGCGATCACCCGCGACCTGCTGCACGTGGAGCTCGAGCGCGTGTGGCGTCAGACCGGTCGGACGGTCGTGTTCGTCACCCACAACGTGGCCGAGGCCGTCCGCCTCGGCCAGCGGGTGCTGCTGCTGTCCTCACGGCCGGGCCACGTCGTCGCCGAATGGGACGTGCCCGCAGCCGCCCGCCACGACGCGCCCGCCGCGGCCGCCCTCACGGCCGCCATCACCGCCCGACTCGGTCAGGAGATCCGTCGCCATGCGCACTGACACCCCCACCCTCGACGCCCCCGGCCGCGCGCCGGGGGCCGCCACCGACGACGAGCTGCGCGAGCTCGACAGCGGCCTCGACGCGCTCCAGGCCGTCGACTCGACCCGTCGGACGGGTCTGGCCGGGTGGGACTGGAGCCGGGTCCTGCTCCCGGTGGCCGCCGTCGTCCTGCTCGTGGCGATCTGGCAGGCCTTCGCGTGGCTGGCCGGTGCGCGCGGCGAGCCGATCACCGGTCCCGGCGACGTCCTCGGGGCCTTCGGGACGCTGTGGGCCCAGGGCCTCGTCCAGCAGGCAGTGGCGACGTCGGTGGGCCGCGCCGTCGTCGGCTTCGCACTCGCCGTGGTCGTCGGCGTCGGGCTGGGCCTGCTGCTCGGACAGGTCAGCGTCCTGCGGCGGGCGTTCGGCCCGCTGCTCACGGCCCTGATGGTGGTGCCCAACGTGGCCTGGGTGCCGCTCGCGGTGCTGTGGTTCGGCCTCAGCGACGCCACCGCGTACTTCGTGATGCTCACCGGCGCCGTCCCCGCCGTGGTCGCCGGCCTCACCACCGGCACGGACCAGGTGCCGCCGCAGCTGCGTCGCGCGGCCCGCGTGCTGGGCGCCTCGCGCCTCGAGACCGCCCTGCTGGTGGTCCTCCCGGCCGCACTGCCCGCCTTCGTCTCCGGCCTGCGCCAGGGCTGGGCCTTCGCGTGGCGAGGCCTCATGGCCGCCGAGATCATCGCCGTCGGCGGGCCCATGGGCGTCGGACTCGGGACCCTGCTCCACCAGGGACGGACCGAGTCCGACCTCGCCGTCGTCCTCTGCGCCGTCCTGGCCATCCTGGCCGTCGGCGTCCTCGTCGAACTGACCGCGTTCGGCCCCGTCGAGCGGCGCATGCTGCGCCGCCGGGGGCTGCTGGAAGGGAGCACGCGATGACCGCGTCCGATCTGTACCCCACCTCCCTGCGCCTGCTCGGCCGGCCCGTCCTGATGGTGGGCGGCGGGGCCGTGGCCGGCCGCCGCGTGGGCGCCCTCCTCGACGCCGGTGCGCTCGTCACCGTGGTGGCCCCGGAGCCGGGGGAGGAGGTGGAGCGGCTCGCGGCGGCCGGTCTGCTCACCCTGCACCGCCGCCCCTACCGCCCGTCCGACCTCGACGGGGTCTGGTTCGCCCAGACCGCCACCGGCGACCGGGCCGTGGACGGGGCCGTGGCCTCCGACGCCGAGGCCCGCCGCGTCTGGTGCGTCGACGCCTCCGACGCCGAGTCCTCCGCCGCCTGGACGCCCGCCGTCGCCCGGGCCGGGGACGTGACCGTGGCCGTCAACGCCGGGGGAGACCCTCGCCGCGCCCGCGCCCTGAAGGACGCGATCACCCTGGCCCTGTCCACGGGGCGGCTGCCGCTGCGGCGGCGGCGCGCGTCCGCCGAGCCCGGCCGCGTGGCCCTCGTCGGCGGCGGCCCCGGCGACTCCGGGCTCATCACCGTGCGCGGCCGACAGCTGCTCGCGGAGGCCGACGTGGTGGTCGCCGACCGGCTGGGCCCGCGCGCCCTCCTGGCCGAGCTGGACCCGGCGGTGCCCGTCATCGAGGTCGGCAAGGCCCCCGGCAACCACCTGACCACGCAGGACGAGATCAACGCCGTCCTGGTCCGGGAGGCCCGGGCCGGCCGCCTCGTCGTCCGGCTCAAGGGCGGCGACCCGTACGTGCTCGGCCGCGGCGGCGAGGAGGCAGCGCACTGCCGCGCCCACGGCGTCGACGTCGAGGTGGTCCCCGGTGTCACGAGCGCCGTCTCGGTGCCCGCCGCCGCGGGGATCCCGGTCACCCATCGCGGCGTCGCCACCGGCTTCACGCTGGTGACCGGCCACGAAGAGCTGTCCGAAGTGCCCAGCCGGGCCGACCACACGCTCGTCCTGCTGATGGGCGTGCGCCGGCTCGCGGACACCGCGCGCCGACTGACGGAGCGCGGCCTCGACGGCGCGACGCCCGTGGCGATCATCGAGCGCGGCTGGATGCCGGACCAGCGGGTCACCGTGGGCACGGTGGAGACCATCGCCGCGCAGGCGGCCGCCGTCGGTGTGGAGAACCCCGCCGTGATCGTCGTGGGCGACGTCGTGCGCCTGAGCCCCTACGCCACCGGCGCGCCTGCAGCCGGTGTCCCTGCCCCGATCTTGACCCTGAACCCGACCTCCGAAGGAGCACGAGCATGACCCTGACCCCCTCGAGGCCTGACCGCCCGTTGCGCATCGCCATCATCGGTGCCGGACCCGCCGGGGTGTACACGGCGGACATCCTGACCAAGGAGGAGCGGGACTTCCGTGTCAGCATCGACCTGTTCGACCGGTACCCGGCCCCGTTCGGTCTGATCCGTTACGGGGTGGCCCCGGACCATCCGCGCATCAAGGGCATCGTGACCGCGCTGCACAAGGTCATGGACCGCGGGGACATCCGTTTCCTGGGGAATGTGGACTACGGCACGGACCTGAGCCTGGCGGATCTGCGTCGGCATTACGACGCGATCGTGTTCTCCACCGGGGCGGTGCGGGACGCGGCCCTGGACGTGCCGGGGGTGGAGTTGGCCGGCTCGTTCGGTGGCGCGGACTTCGCGTCCTGGTATGACGGGCACCCGGATGTGCCGCGGCACTGGCCGTTGGAGGCCACGCAGGTGGCGGTGATCGGCAACGGGAACGTGGCCCTGGATGTGGCCCGGATCCTGTCCAAGCATGCCGAGGACCTGTTGCCCACCGAGATCCCGGACAACGTGTACCGGGACCTGGCCGCCTCCCCGGTCACGGACGTGCACGTGTTCGGTCGGCGTGGGCCGGCGCAGGTGAAGTTCACCCCGTTGGAGCTGCGGGAGCTGGCGCATTCCCGGGATGTGGACATCGTGCTGTACGAGGAGGACTTCGACTTCGATGAGGCCTCGGAGAAGGCGATCGAGGAGAACAACCAGGTCCGCACGATGGTGGGGACGTTGACGAACTGGCTCATGGAGCAGGAGGACCGTCAGCAGAGCGCCTCGCGTCGGCTGCACCTGCATTTCCTGCAGGCCCCGGAGGAGTTCCTGGACGAGGACGGGGACGGCCGGGTGGACGGTCTGCGGATGCGTCGGATGGAGCTGGACGGCTCCGGCGGGGTCCGTCCGACGGGGGAGACCGTGGACTATCCGGTGCAGGCGGTGTACCGGGCGGTGGGCTACTTCGGGTCCCCGGTGGAGGGGGTGGAGTTCGATGAGGTGCGCGGTGTGATCCCGAACGCGGAGGGTCGTGTGCTGGACGCGGACGGCGCCCCCGTGCCGGGCCTGTATGCCTCGGGGTGGATCAAGCGGGGCCCGGTGGGGTTGATCGGGCACACCAAGGGTGACTCCCTGGAGACGATCAAGCATCTGATCGAGGACGAGCCGGGGCTGTGGACGGCCCAAGAGCCGTCGGAGGAGTCGGTGATCGAGCTGCTCGAGTCCCGTGAGGTCCCGTACACCACGTGGGCTGGTTGGCATGCTCTGGATGAGCATGAGAAGTCCTTGGGTGCGCAGGCGACGGAGGCCGGTCCGGTGGCGCGGGAGCGGGTGAAGGTCGTGGACCGGGAGGAGATGACCCGCATCTCCCGGGAGAGCGTCCTCCTCGGCGCCGAAGGCTGAGTCCTCCCGTCGGGCGGATTCGCGGCCGCGGCGCGGCCCACCCCTCGCCCGCGCCGCGGCCCGCTCCCTACCGTGGTGCCCATGACCACCTTCGCCGCAGCCGAACGCGCCCGTCTCGCTGACCTCCTGCTCGAGAAGGGCCCCCACGCGCCCACCCTGTGCGGCGGCTGGAGCACCCGCGACCTCGCCGCCCACCTCTGGCTGCGGGAGAGCCGGCCCGACGCCTTCGCCGCCCTGTTCATCCCGCCGCTGTCCCGCCACCTCGACCGCCTGACCGCGGACACCAAGCGCCGCGACTACGCCGAGGTCGTGCGGGAGTGGGCCGCGGGCCCGTCGGCGCTGAACCCCATGCGGGCCGCGGACAGGCACGTGAACGCGGCCGAGCACTTCATCCACCTCGAGGACGTCCGGCGCGGCGAGTCCTCGACCGGCGGCTCGCTGCCCGCCCCGCGCCCGTTCTCCCCGGACGAGGAGGACGCCCTCTACCGCTCGCTGCGTCGCATGGCCCCGCTGTTCCTGCGCACGTCCACGGCGCCGGTGGTCCTCCAGGGCCCGGGCCGCGCCCCGGTCACCGTCACCCGTGGGGCCGTGGCGCTGCGGGCGCCCGTCACGGTGACCGGCGAGGTCGGGGAGCTCCTCCTCTGGGCCTCGGGCCGGGACGCCGTGCACGTGGAGATCGACGGCGACGCGTCGGCGGCCGTGCGCACCGCCCTCTGACGCGCTCCGGCCCCGCGGCCACGGGCCGGCGCAGCGTCCACTACACTGGCGGGCATAGGCGTCGACCCGGCCATCACCGGCGAGCCTCCGGAAGAACGGGCCGCACGGCCCCAGTAGAACCGGACGGGTAAGCCCGTCACAGCAGTCATCAAGCGGCCGGCACCCCGGGGACCTCCCGACGCCGGCAAGCAAGGTGGTACCGCGTCCGCGGCCGGCCGGAGGGTCGGGCCCTCGGGCGTCCTTGCACGGAACCGACGCCCCGGACGCAAAGGACCCCCGTGTACCCCCTCGCCTCCTC
>NZ_JABFAY010000020.1:0-19923 GCF_017168495.1 Micrococcus sp. KRD096
CTGCTGGCCCGCTGCCGCGAGCCCCTCACGCAAGAACCGGGCACCGTGATGGGCACGGAGGTGATGCCGGCCCTGGCCTGATTCTCATGCCTCGAAGACGGTTACACCACTTCCAGGGACTTGACCGACAACAAGTGTGGCCCATGCGACTGCTCGTTTGCGGATGAGGATGGATGCACCGAACATGACGGTCCAGAATCCCACGACGATAGGGAGGGCGCTTGTCAGCATCAACGACCCCACCAGGTTCTGGAGCGAAGTCGGGACCTGGTCATTTTTGACTTCTTCGACACCAGCGAGGATCGGGACTGGTTGGGGGTCGGTGGTTGCGTCAGTGGGTTGGTCGTTGGGTGCGTCAGAAGACGGGTCGGTGGCTGAGGCGGAGGCGGTAAGCAGCAGGAGGGCGTGCAGGGGCGCAGGAGGGCGTGCAGGGGCGCAGGAGGGCGTGCAGGGGCGCAGGAGGGCGTGCAGGGTGCGGACCGGCGGAGCCGGAGCAAGTTAGATACTTAGCTATGCTAAGTCGCTTTCGGCCTAGTCAGGCCGGGATTCGTTGCACTGTGCTGGGGGTGCAGGCGCAGGGGGTCAAGCGTCGTCGGAGGCGTCCGTTTTGGGGGCCTGGGGGGTGTCCGGGGTGCGCGGCGGGTCGTTCTTGTGGATCGCTTAATGAACGGCGCGTGTGCTGACGCCTTCGCGCTCGGCAATGGCGCGCATGATCATGCCTTCGGTGCGCATGGCGCGGATACGTTCATGGAGCGCGGCGACCTTGACGAAGTACTTCTCGCAGGGCTGGGCAACCGTGCGCCGGAGCGGTCCGGGGTGCACCCCGGACCGCTCTACGAGGACGCGGGAGGGCCATTTGGGATTGGCTGGAGCTGGGCAGTCCGTGTCAGTGTGAAAAGTAGTTCAATTCTTCATAAGAAGTGAACTAATCACAGGAGGGGGTGGGGTCACAAAGCTAGAAGCGAGGCTCTCAATCAAAGCGACTATAATATTCGTCATTCTGATTTTTCTTCTAGCTTCTTTTCGAGCTTATTCTTCCTCCTGTTTAGGCGCCACCAAGAAACTGACCCCTTGAGCTGGAGGGCTCCTAGTTCGTCGAGGGATGGGAGCCCCTTGTCAGACAGCCTTTTGGAGACCTCTGTCTTGTCTGCTCCTTGCATCGTTGCAACGAGTGCGTGCGCTTCCTTGACTGGAGCGGATGCTAGAGGGTGGGTGGAGAGTTTCGCGTTGACTGCCCTTAGCTCCTCTTCAAGGGCTGAGCGGGAAATGCCTCGGAGTGGCATAGGTCACTTCCCCCTCAGGCAGGCAAGCGCAGCCCGTCCTCCTGCGGCGAGAAACGCCTCAGGGGTCCCCCGAGTCATGATCTGGGTGATCTGAGGCCCATTGAGACCGATTCCCATGAGGCACCTATAGACAGCCCAGGGCCACGCCTGCGTTTCGGCTACTTCCGGGCCGGTCTTCTTTTCCTCGATTAGAAGATCAGAGACATCCCACTCGCTGGATGTGCTTCCTTGATTCTCGAAGTCGCCGGGAAGCGAGGCGGCGGCTGCGTACCCGTCTGTTGCTTGAGGGGTGAAGGCGGGCTGGGCCGCCCAGGCGGTAGCCCCGAAGTTGCTGACGGTGAGGGCTCCTACGATGGAAAACGCGGCCCCGGACTGGGCTAGACGAGAGAGGCGCGGTCGATGCTTGTCGGGCATGAGAGTCTCCTTCGAGTGGATATGACGCGCCCCACTGTACTGTGCGTTCTCTATGCACCGCTATTGCTCTCTGATCCCTCTCGCTCAAGAGGACCTCTTCCTAGGTGTGATGTCCAGGGACGTTGTTGCGTGAATAGCTGACAGGCGAAGGCCTCCTGTTGCGAGAGTGGAGTTGTCGAGAAACCGCTCACGCGAACAGAAGGCCTTCATGTCCCACGCTAACGCCGCCCTGACCCCTCGCGCTCGCCTACGCCTGGCCAAGCTCATCGTCGAGGAGCACTGGCCGGTCGCCACCGCGGCCAAGATGTTCATGGTCTCCGCACCCACCGCACGCAAATGGGCCACACGCTTCCGGGCCGAGGGACCTGCAGGGATGGCAGACCGGTCCAGCCGGCCGTCCACGATGCCGACCAGAACACCGCCGGCGGTGGTGAAACAGATCGTGGCCGCCCGATGGCGCCGACGCCTGGGGCCGGCACAGATCGCTGGAGAACTCGGGATGCCGGCCTCCACCGTCCATGCCGTGCTCGTGCGCTGCCGGATCAACCGCCTCGCCCGTCTGGACCGGGTCACCGGCGAGCCGATCCGCCGCTACGAGCACCCCCACCCCGGGTCGCTGATCCACGTCGACGTCACCAAGTTCGGGCGCATCCCCGACGGGGGCGGACACCGATTCGTCGGGCGCCAGCAGGGCCTGAAGCACCGCGCGGCGACCTCGGACCGCGAAGGAACCCGTGATGCCCGATACCAGCCCCGGCTCGGGGTGGGCTTTCTGCACACCGTGATCGATGATCACTCCCGCTTCGCCTATGTCGAGATGCACTCCGATGAACGCAGCCAGACGGCCATCGCGGTGTTGCGCCGCGCGGTCGCCCACTTCGCGCGCCTGGGTGTGGAGGTGGAGCGGGTGCTCTCGGACAACGGCTCGGCCTACCGCTCGCATGCCTGGCGTGATGCCTGCACCGAGCTCGGGATCAAGCCTAAGCGGACTCGGCCCTACCGGCCGCAGACGAACGGGAAGATTGAGCGGTTCCATCGCACGCTCGCTGACGGGTGGGCCTACGCCCGGTTCTATAGCTCAGAGACGGAACGCAGGGCCGCGTTGCCTGGATGGCTGCACTTCTACAATCATCATCGCGTCCACTCCGCGATCGGCGCCGCGCCTGCCACCCGGCTCAACAACCTCCCTGGACATCACACCTAGGCGATGCTGATGGCCGGTTGGCGTTCATCGCGGCCCTTAGGAGCTCGCACTTTGGAGTAGAGCACGTTTCCGTGTCAGAGCCTTCTGATGTCGCTGGTCCTCCGTTGAGACGCTGAGGGGCTTTCTTGCTGGTCTCAGTCGTCCTTGTGGATCGCGTAGTGCACCGTCCCGACGGTGACGCCTTCCTTGGCAGCAATGGCGCGCATGGAGAGCCCTTCCGCGCGCAGAGCACGAATGCGTTTATGGCGTGCGGCGGCGTCCGCCAAGTAGTCCGCGCGTTCCTGGGCGACGGTGCGGCGGATGGTGCGCGGCGAGACTCCGAATCGCTCGGCTAGCTCGCGGGCGGTCTGCTTGCGCTTGGCGCGCGTAGGGGTGCTGGTCATGCGTCCTCTCCCATGTGTGACGAGCCGAGCACGCCCAGCCCGGACGAGGTCGCTGCCGCGCGCACGCCGGCCGGCGGATGGACCAAGGCCCAGCTGGCCGCCTGGGGCGTGCCGTGGCTGCCACCGAAGGGCTGGCGCGCCGAGCTCGAGGAGCAGTGGAAGGCCCTGGGGCGACCCTTCGCCTGACTGCCGCACGCTCTCCCCGTGAGCCCCCGGCCTCCTTGGAGGAGCCGGGGGCTATCGCGTCCGCCCTCGCCGCTACCGTGAAGGCTCCAGTACACAGCACGGCGGGGTAGTGACCCGCCACGACAGAACAGCGAGGTCTCGTGCGACCCACGATCTTCACCCTCCGCGTCCTGAACTACGTCCACACCAACGGCCTCGTCGGCCAGCACCTGCGGGACATCCCCACTGAGGTGTGCCCACCCGACCGTGTCCAAGTCGCCGCCCGAGAGCTCATGCAGCTCGAGATGATCCCCAAGAACACCCCCTTGGCTGGCTGTATCCCGATTGCTGTCCTGCCCCGGTGTGCCTTCGACGCCGAGCGGGTTGCTCGGGCATACCCGCGCGTCGAGGCCCAGTGGCTGCTTCTAGAAGCAGCCGAGGCATGTCCCAATGATGCCGGCGTCTACGACGACCTCCAGGCCCTGGACCTCACCGATCGCCAGATTCAGAAGGCGTCTTCGGACCTCGAGGCTCATGGTTACCTCGAGCCCGGTAGTACCAGTTCGTACCGGCCCGTACTCACGTCCGCAGGCCTTGATCTCGTGGCCGCCTACCAGACTCCCTTCGTGTGGCCGCCGGCAGAAAGCGGGTTCTCAGTGACCAACCACCACGACAACTCCGTTACTCAGAACGTCCAGACCGGCAACGGGTCGAACGTGGCCCTAGCCGGCCACAGGAGCAACGTCACCCTCACCGTCCAGAGCCAGGACCGCCCGGCGCTGGCGGGACAGTTCGAGCAGCTGCGCGAGGTGCTGCACGCGGAGGAGGGCCTCAGCGATTCTGACGCCGTACGTGACCTGCTGACGCGCGTGAACATGCTTGAGGAGCAGGTGGAGGACGGCGACGGCAAGATCCCAGCCAGCCTGCTCGAGCGCTTCCTAAACAAGGCCGTCGAGACCCTCGCGGACGAGTCTGCACAGCGCATCATCCCGGTCCTCAGCACGATCTACGTCCTGTTCGGTCTACCGCCGCTCCCTGCCTGACCGCTCATCCACCGGTGCCCGCCGCATGGCGCTACGGTGCTCCTCAGCGCGTCAGGACGATTCCCCTCCTGGTCAGCGCGCTTGGCCACCGATCCTGATCTCTCATGCAGGGTGGCTCCGTTGCCCGCGCTCGTCCTATTGGCCGTCGAGCCGGGTATACCCCTTTACACGCCCTGCCCTGTGGCTTCGTTCGCTTGGTGGCGGGGTTTTTGCAGCGCTCCGTGGCGGTCTTGTTGCCGCGATCACGCAGGACTGGCTGCAGGTAGGTGTCGCGGTCTGAACCGAGAGGGGTGCGCCCGGTCGGGGCCGTTTGGATCGCTGCCGCTACGTCAGAGTCCGAAGGCTCCGCCGCTGACGAGGATCACGATGCCGAGGCCGATGAGAACGATGGGGAAGAGGATGTTCTCCCAGCGTTCGAGCACTTCGGCGATCGGGGGGCGGGTGGCGACGAACTTTGCCAGGGCCACCAGGACCGCGACGAGCGCGAGGAAGACGATGCAGTAGGCGACTACTGCGAGAGGTTCCACGCTGAGGAAGACAGGGGTGTAGACGCCGATGTTGTCGCCGCCGTTGGCAAGGGTGACGCCTGCGACTGTCCACACGCCGACCTTCTTGCCGGCAACCTTGGCCTCGTCGTCATCGTCGTCATCGTCTCCGCGCCAGGCCTGCCATGCGGCCCAGAGGCCGAGGCCCAGAGGGATGAGGCCGAAGTACGGGATGGCTGCCGGGGGCAGGAATGCTCCGGCGCCGATGGTCACCAGGACCGCGGCACCGAGGATGCCGGCGAATCCGAGGTACTGGCCGGCCAGAATGCGGGCGGTAGTGCCGCGCTGGCCTGCCCCTCGCGCGAAGAAGAGGGAGAGCACGATGATGTCGTCGATGTTGGTCGCTGCGAACAGGCCCATCGCCTGCAAGACCGAGGTGAGGCTCATGCGCCCTCCCCAGCTGCGTCGCATCCGGGAAGCGAGCAGGCGGGATCGATGCACGGAGCACTCTCATCCACCGCGAGGGTGACCTCGACCAGAGCAGTCAGCGCCCGCGCCAGGTGTGCATCGGCGATCTCGTATCGGGTCTGGCGGCCCTCGGCCACGGCGACCGCGATCCCGCAGTCCCGCAAGCACGCCAGGTGGTTCGACACGTTCGACCGGGTCAGCCCCAAGTCTCGCGCTAGTTCGGCCGGGTACGCCGGCCGTTCCAGCAAGGTCATCAGGATCCGCGACCGGGTGGGGTCGGCCATCGCTCGGCCCAACCGGTTCATCACATCAACACGAGAGGCGATAGTCAGCATTCACTGAACTATACAGTATGAGCTGAACTTACAGTGTCGCCTCGTAAAGCTATACCCCAGCGGGACGGCACAGAACGTCGTGCCGTCCCGCTGTTTGCTCATCGGCCGACGGAGAGCTCGATCAGTTGCGGGCTGCTGCAGCAGGCGTCGCCGGCTGGGGCTGGGGCGTCGCAGCTGCCACCGAGGTCGGTGGTGCATACGCCGGTCTCGGGTAGTTCGAGGTGGACTACGTCGGCTGCTTTGCGGTCGCCGGCCAGGGCTGCTGCGATGGAGCGGACCTGTTCGTAGCCGGCGGCCATGAGGAAGGTGGGGGCGCGGCCGTAGCTCTTCATCCCCACGATGTAGAAGTTCGTCTCCGGGTGGGCGAGGACTCGCTCACCGTGAGGCTCGACGGATCCGCAGGAGTGGAACTCGGGATCGATCAGCGGCCCCAGCTGGGACGGTGCTTCGACGGCCGGGTCCAGGGCCAGGCGGAGTTCGGAGAGCATTCCGAGATCAGGGCGGAACCTGGTGGCGGGCACCAGCACATCGACGCTCACTTCTCGCTCCCCGTCCGGGGTCACAGCGTGGACGGTCAACGTGTCGTCGGCTCTGAAGCGAGTGATGGTGAAGGAGGTGAGGACCGCGATGCGTCCGGAGTCGACCAGCTGGCGCAGTCGCGAGCCGAGCGCTCCTCGGGCTGCGAGTTCGTCCTGGTCGCCGCCCCCGTAGACGCGGGTGAGGTCTGCGGTGCGAGCGGCCCACATGATGGCGGTGTCGGCCTCCAGGTCCGCGAGGTCCAGCAGGGTATTGGCGGCTGAGTGGCCGGCACCGGTCACCATGACTCGCTTGCCGGCGAAGCGGTCACGGTCGCGGCCCTGCACGTCAGGCAGCGGCGCGGTGATGTGGCCCGCGGCGCGGGCCTGCTGCTCGCCGGGAGCAAGGAGCCCGGCCTGTCCGAGGGGGTTGGGCGTGGACCAGGTGCCGGAGGCGTCGATGACCGCGGAGGCGAGCACGTCCTCGCTGTGCCCGTCGGTGGTCTGGATCCGGACGAGGAAGGGGGTCTCCTCGCGGCGTGCGGTGCGGGTCTTGTCGATGCCGGCGCGGGAGACGGCGGTGACCCGCGCCCCGTAGCGGATCGACTCGGCGAGCTGGGGAAGCTGCGCGAGCGGTTCGAGGTAATGCTCGCGCAGTTCGTGACCGGTCGGGAGAACGTCGGCGTCGGGTGCGGTCCAGCCGGCAGCTTCAAGGAGACGCTGTGCGGCGGCGTCGAGGTGGTACTGCCACGGCGAGAAGAGCCGCGTGTGCCCCCACGCGGCGATCGCGGCTCCTGCCGCGGTCCCGGCCTCGAGAATCAGGAACGGCAGGCCGCGCTCAAAGAGGTGGGCAGCGGCGGCAAGGCCGATGGGGCCAGCGCCGATGACGACAATGGGATGTGAGTTCGTTGCGGTGGTCACGATGATGAGTCTCCTCGCTGCGGGGCAGTCAGTTCGCGGTGCCGGTGAGGTCGGTCAGGAGCTTGCGGACGTGGGTGTCGATGTCGTCGCGGACCAAGCGCATCCGCTCCATCCCTTCGATGCCGCGCTGAGAGGGCTCATCGGTGTCCCAGGTCGTGACCGGCGCGGTCATGCCCTCGACGGGTTTGATGACGGCTTCGTCGCCGATGACGATCACGTGGTCGACGCTTCGCAGCAGCTCGGGGGTGACCGGCTGCGGGACGGCGGAGGACATGTCCGCGCCGACCTCAGCGATCGCCTCCGCGGACCGGGCGTTGATGGCGGTGCCCGGGCGGGTGCCGGCGGAATGCACGTCGACCTCATCCCCGGCGTGATGGCGCATGAGGGCGGCGGCCATCTGGGACTTGCCGCCGTTCTTCACGCAGACGAACAGGACTGAAGGGCGCTTCGTGGTCATGGCGAGGGGATCCTTCTGTGGGGTCATCGGGTGGGGGCGGTGGTGTCGCCGGGGAACAGGCGCCGCCCCATAGCGAGGGCGACGTAGACGAGGGCGACGAGGACGGGGACTTCGATCAGCGGGCCGACGACGCCGGCGAGGGCCTGGCCGGAGGTGACTCCGAAGGTGCCGATGGCGACGGCGATGGCGAGCTCGAAGTTGTTACCCGAGGCCGTGAACGCGACGGTCGTGGACTTCGCGTAGTCGAGGCCGATCGCGCGGCCGAGCAGGAAGGACCCCAGGAACATGACGACGAAGTAGACCAGCAGCGGCAGGGCGATGCGGGCCACGTCTCCCGGTGCGGAGATGATCGCGTCGCCCTGGAGGGCGAACAGCAGCACGATGGTGAACAGCAACCCGTACAGCGCCCAGGGGCCGATCTTCGGGAGGAACCGCTCCTCGTACCAGGTCCGACCCTTGGCTCGCTCACCGAGGATGCGGGTCAGGAACCCTGCGACCAGCGGGATCCCGAGGAAGATCAGCACGCTGAGGACGATCGCGCCGATCGAGAACTCGGCCGACGTGGTCGGCAGCCCCAGCCAGGACGGCAGCGCCTGGAGGTAGAACCAGCCCAGGGCACCGAAGGCGATCACCTGGAAGACGGAGTTGATCGCGACCAGCACCGCAGCTGCTTCTCGGTCACCGCAGGCGAGGTCGTTCCAGATGAGGACCATCGCGATGCAGCGTGCGAGCCCGACGATGATCAGGCCGGTGCGGTACTCCGGAAGGTCGGCCAGGAAGATCCAGGCCAGGGCGAACATGAGTGCCGGGCCGACGATCCAGTTCAGCACCAGCGAGGTCACCAGCAGGCGTCGGTCCGCGCCGATGCGCCGGGTCTCGTCGTAGCGGACCTTCGCCAGGACCGGGTACATCATCACCAACAGTCCGATCGCAATGGGCAGGGACACGGATCCGATCTTCACCGCCTCCAGCGCGGTGTTCAGGCCGGGGATGAACCGCCCCAGCAGGAGACCCACTGCCATGGCGGCCAGGATCCACACCGGGAGCCAGCGATCGAGGAAGGACATCTCCTTCATCACGCGGGGCTGCTCCACATCCTTGGTGGTCGTACTCATCGGGCCTCGACACCTTCCATCGACGGATATCGATGCGAACGCTATGCTTCACATCGATGACTGTCAATGTAAGGTGGGGACATGTCCACGACGACCGCGATCACAACTGCCGGGCTCGAGACGATGAACGGCCCTGAGGAGTGCTGCAGGCTCTCAGCGGGGCCCGTCGACAGCGTCGAGGCCGAGAGGATCGCGTCCTTGCTCAAGGCGCTTTCCGACCCGACCCGTCTCCGGCTTCTGTCCCATGTCGCTGCTCAGGGCTGCAATTCGGTCTGCGCCTGTGATCTCACCGAGCCGCTGGGCATCAGCCAGCCGACCGTGAGTCACCACATGAAGAAGCTCGTCGACGCTGGCCTGCTCACGCGCGAGCAGAAGGGGCGCTGGGCGCACTACTCCGTCGTGCCGTCGGCCTTCGCCGAGCTCCGTTCCTTCCTCGACATCGCCTGAACCCCCGCCGCCGACTTTGGAGATCCTCCTGACCGCACGGCCCAGTGTCCTGTTCGTCTGCGTCCACAACGCCGGCCGCTCGCAGTCCGGTTAGCCGGCGACGCGTTGGTCCGCTGCCACCGCCGGGTCCAGCAGGACCTGCATGGCCGCCGCGGCCGCACGGGCGACCCGCTCTACTCCGCCCGTCGAACCCTGCACGCCGGAACCGGGTTGCTCACCGACAAGCAGAGGGCCCGGCTCGAGGCCACTTGGGGGACCTGCCAGCGGATGATCAGCGCCTACCGCGAACCCGACAGGGCTCGAGGAAAGGAGTTGATGGATGGCGTGCACAGGTTCAGGAGGAGGCGACAGGCAGGTCCTTCGGAGACTTGCGCTGACCGGAGCGCTGCCCGGACCGCCCGGACCGACCGGGCTGCGCCCTTGGGCAGGGTCACAGCATTTCCAGTGGTCGCGGTCCGCTCGGGGGCGGAAACGCACGGTCCAGAGCATCCAGGTCTTCGCGGGTCAGCTGCACGTCCAGTGCTGTGGCGTTGTCGCGCACGTGCTGCGGGCTGCTCGCCTTGGGGATCGTGCAGAGCGAGTCGCGGCGCAGCACCCAGGCGAGGGCCGCCGCCGCGGGGCTGACGCTGTGACGGGCCGCGACGTCGTTCAGCGTCGTGTCGTGAAGGATGCGGCCCTGCTCGATCGGCGAGTACGCCATGACCGGCAGCTGGTGGTCGGCGCACCACGGCAGGAGGTCGTACTCCGGTCCTCGCCGCGACAGGTTGTACAGCACCTGATCCGTGGTCAGCCCGCTGCTGCCCGGCACGTCCTGCAGGTCGGCGAGGTCCCGGTGGTCGAAATTGCTGACGCCCCAGTATCGGATTTTCCCGTCCTCGACGAGCTGGTGGAAGGCTGCGACGGTGTCCTGCAGCGGGTACCTGCCCTGCCAGTGCAGCAGGTAGAGGTCGATCCGATCGGTGCCCAGGCGTTTCAGGCTGCGTTCGCAGGCCGCGACCGTGCCGGAACGGGAGGCGTGGGACGGCATGACCTTGCTGACCACGAACGCCTCGTCGCGGCGACCCGCCAATGCTTCACCGACCACCTCCTCCGCGCCGCCGTCGGCGTACATCTCGGCGGTGTCGACCAGCGTCATGCCCAGCTCGAGGCCGGCGTGCAGCGCGGCGACCTCGTCGCCGCGGCGGCCGGGGTCCTCACCCCAGCCCCAGGTGCCCTGACCCAGCACAGGGATGGACTCCCCGCTCGGCAGCGTTATCCGTCGCATCCGCGATCACTTCCTTCTGGCTGTCCTGAGGTGGGACGTGGGCTGAGATCCTCGAAGGGCCGGCGCGTCCTCGGCCGGTGCTGGCTTATAGGAGGGTGGCGGGTACCAAGGTGCCGGGTGTCGAGCCGGTAGTCAGCCCCGCCTGCGCCATGTGGCGTACCGGGCTGCTCACGAGCGGTTTCCGGCGCCGGTGGGCTGGGCGGCCTGGCTGGACGGTACCACCACGGCGGAACAGAAGGCAGAGGTCATCGGGTGAGCGGCTGGTGGGCAGGTTCCCGTCTCGGGCCGCAGACCTCGTCCCTGCTGATCGCCGGTCAGCACAACGCCCAAGCCGACCCCAGCCTCGGCGTCACTCCGCGCACCATCGCCCGGGAACGCACCCCGGCCGCCCACACCTCCGCCCCTGCAGTAGACTCCTGAACACTGTTCAGCCCGTCGGGCCCTCGCCATGCGCCCCGCGCCTCGGCAGCGCCCCCTCGCACTCGCTTCCGCACCAGGAGTCCCTCCATGAGCACTTCCGTGCCCTCGTCCCACGACGGCCACGTCCGCCCCGCGGCCACCACGACGGCGGACCGCCCCGCCGACGCCGGCCGCCCCCGTCGCGGTTCCGCCGGCGGCAGCCTCGCGCGCATCGCCGCCATGACCGCGTTGATGGCCGTGCTCGGTCTGGTGCCGCCGATCGCCGTCGCCGGTGTGCCCGCCCCGATCGTGCTGCAGAACATCGCCGTGATCCTGGCCGGTGTGATCCTCGGCCCGTGGCGCGGGGCCGCCTCGATGGCGCTGTTCGCCGGCCTCGTGGCGCTTGGCCTGCCCCTGCTCACCGGTGGTCGCGGGGGTCTGGGTGTGTTCGTGGGCCCGTCGGTCGGCTTCATCCTCGGCTGGATCCCCTCGGCGATGATCGTCGGCCTGATCTTCTGGGCTCTCACCTCCCGCTCCCGCCCCGGCCTGAGTGCCGGACGGATCGCGCTGGCGGCCGCCGTGGCCGGTCTGATCGGCGGCGTGATCATGGTGTATGTGTTCGGTGCGTTCGGCTTCGTCGGTGTCCAGGGCATGGAGTTCGGCGCCGCGATGCTCTCCATGGCCGTGTTCGTGCCCGGCGACCTCACCAAGCTCGTCATCGCCGTCCTCCTTTGCGCCGGCCTGTGGAAGGCCTACCCGCGCGCCTTCCGGTGATCCCTCCGGTGCGCCTGCCCCCGTCCGACGACGACGTCGCCCCCGCCGTCTCCCGCCTCGCCCCGCTGCGGGGCGCGGACCACGAAGCCGTGCTGCGCCGGGCGCTGGAGGCCCGGACTGCCGGGCTGGTCCCGCTCGTGGGCGACGAGCGATGGTCCGTGGCGCAGTGGCAGGCCGGCGTCGGGCACGCCGAGGCGCTGCTGGCCGAACTGACCGCGCGGGCTCCCGACCGGGCCGCCCGGATCGGCTGGGCGGCCTTCACCTCCGGAACCACGGGACGGCCCCGCGTGATCCTGCGCACGGCCGACTCCTGGCGGACCGGCCACCGGCTCGTCGAGGACTGGCTCGGCCTGGAGCCGGGTGAGAGCCTGCTCGTCCCCGTGCACCCGGTGTCCTCGATGGCGGTCAACGCGGCGGACCTGTGCGCGCATGTCGGTGCACGGCTGCTCGTGCCCAGCCGCGCCCGGCTGCGCGCGGCGGACGTCACGGGCGGGGCCGCGGCGGTGCACTGCACGCCCGCACAGCTGGCCGACCTCTGCGATCTGCTGGCCGCGGTCCGGGCCGCCAGCGCCCCCGCTGGCCCGCGCGTCGTCCTGGTGGGCGGGGACCGTCTGCCCGGCCAGTTGCGCGAGCGCGCCGCCGCCCTGGGCCTGCGCGTGGTCCACTACTACGGGTCCGCCGAGGCCAGCTTCGTGGCCGTGGACCGGGACGGCTCCGGCCTGCGTGCCCTGCCCGGCGTGCGTCTCGAGATCCGCGAGGGCGTCCTGCACGTGCGCTCGGACCAGCTCGCCGAGCCCGACGGCACCCGCCTGACCGACGGCACACCCCGCTGGGGCGCCGACGGCTGGCTCTGCACCGGGGACCGGGCCCAGATCGACGACGACGGCGTCCTGCACCTGCGCGGTCGCGCCGACGACGCCATCCTCACCGGCGGAGCCACCGTGATCCCGGCCGAGGTGGAGGCCGAGCTGCTGCGCGCCACGGTCCGTCGCGAGAGCACGGCCTCCGGCGGGGACTCCGCTCCCCACGCGGTCCCGGTGTGCACCGCCGTGCTCGTCCAGGGCGAGCCCGCCCCGCGGCTGGGGAGCCTCGTCGTCGCCCACGTGGAGCCGGCACCCGGCCTGCCCGCCGACGTCGTGCTGGCTGCCCTCAAGGAGCACGCCCGCACGCACCTGCCCCCGGCCGCGCGGCCGCGACGTTGGCAGGTGGTGGACCGGCTCGAGCGCACCGGCAGCGGCAAGATCCGCCGGATGGCCCCCGACGTCGCCGCATTCCCCGACCCGCCCGGAGGCAGCGCATGACCACCACCCCGGGGCTGTGGATCACCGCCGCCGCCCGGACCGCGTTCACGGCCCGCTCCCGCGGGCAGGCCGGTCTCGATGCCGGCGCGCTGTCCGCCCAGGCCGTGGCCGCGGTGACCGGCCCCGCCGCTGCGGACGTGGCCGCCGTCGTGCTCGGAAACTGCACAGGGCCCGGTGGCAACCTCGGGCGGATAGCCGCGCTCGCGGCCGGTCTGGGCGAACACACCCCGGGGTGGTCCGTGGACGCCCAGTGCGGCGCCGGGCTGGCCGGGGTGCTGCAGGCCGCCCAGCACGCCGCGTTCACCGGCCGGCCGTGCGTGGGTGGCGGCGTCGAATCCCCGTCCACCGCTCCGCAGCGCAGCCGGGACGGGGTGCCCTACACGCAGGCGCCCATGGTCCCGTCCGGCTGGCCGGACCCGGGCATGACCGCCGCCGCTGACGCCCTCGCCGCCGCGGACGCGATGCCGCGCGCCCGCCAGGAGGCGTTCGCCGCGCGCTCCCACGCCCTCGCGCTCGCCGCGGCCGGACTGCGTCGCATCGAACGGGTGCCCGGCGCTCCCGACGACGACGGTCCGCGCCGCCTCGACGCCCGCGCCCTCGCCCGCTTCACGCCCGTCCACCCTGACGCCGACCCGGCCACCGCGGTCACCGGGGGCACCGCCGCGCGGATCGCCGACGGCGCGGCCGCCGTGCTGGTGGTGCCGTGCGAGCGGTCGCCGGTGGGGCGGGACGAGGCCGCGGGTGGTCTGCGTCCGGTGCGGATCGTGGGGGCGGAGATCCGGGGCGGGGACCCGGCTCTGCCCGGCATCGCCCCCGTGGCCGCCGTCGAGCGGGCTCTCGCCGCGGCCGACTGGAGGCTGGGGGAGGTCGCCGTCGTGGAGGTGGTGGAGGCCTACGCCGTGCAGGTGCTGGCTACCCTGGACCGGCTCGGCCTCACCGACCACGCGCGGCCGGGGCCGGCCTCCCTGGGCTCGGACCGCCAGGGCCTGGACGACTGGGGCGTGGACCGGCGCGTCAACGCGGCCGGGGGAGCGCTCGCGCTGGGGCACCCATGGGGCGCCTCGGGCGCGGCGGCCGTCGTGCGGGCTGTGCACCGATTGCAGGGGCAGCCGCCCGGGGCGCGCGCCGTGGTCGCCTGCGCCGTGGCCGGAGGGCTCGGGATAACGATGCTGCTGGAGGTGGCGTGAGGTGACCGTGCTGGGGCATGAAGGGCATCCGCAGGTCCATCCTGGGCGCACGAGTACCGCGCGGGTGGCCCGCCTGGGCGCACTCATACCCCAGAATCGGCCGGGAACGTGGCAGAAGTGCGCCCGGGCAAGGTGGGGGCGCGCCGGGTTACACTCTTGAACGCTGTTCAGCCAACGCTGCTCCACACCGGAGCGCACACCGGCTCCGCACGGCCCACACCGCCCCCGCCCAGCCCGGAGGACTGCGGATGACCCTGCTCCTGGAGGTGACCTGCACTGACCGTTCCCAACCGCACATCCAGCACGCCGCAGGACCGTTCCCTCACCCTCACGGGCGTTCGCGTCGAGGCCGACGGCCCCGAGGGCGTCGTCGTGCTCCTCGACGGCGTGGACCTCACCCTCACGGCCCCGCGTGTGGCGGTGATCGGGGAGAACGGCTCCGGCAAGTCCACGCTGGCCCGCGCGATCGCCGGACTGGCCGACGTCGTCGCCGGGGAGGTGAGCGTGCACGGGGTGGACGCCGTCCGGGACGTGAAGGCGCTGCGCCGCACCGTCGGCTTCGTGTTCGCGAACCCGGCGGCGCAGATGGTCATGCCCACCGTCCGGGAGGACGTGGAGCTGACCGTGAAGTCGCTCAGGGACGACGCCGGCCGCCGCCTGACCAAGGACGACGTCGCCGCGCGCGTGGCCGCGGCGCTCCAGGAGCACCGGCTCACCGCGCTCGCGGACCGGGCGTGCCTGTCCCTGTCCTCGGGGCAGGCGCAGCGACTGGCGATGTGCTCGGTGATGACCGCCGGGCCGTCCCTCGTGATCGCCGACGAGCCGACCTCCCTGCTGGACGGCCGGCACCGGCGGATCGTGGCGGACCGACTGCTGGCCGCCGACCCTTCCGCCCCGGACGGGTTCCAGCTGCTGCTGGTGACCCACGACCTCGAGCTGGCCCGTGCCTGCGACGAGGCGGTGTGGATCCACGGCGGCCGCGTCGAGCGGACCGGCCCGGCCGGGGACGTGGTCGAGGCGTACGAGCGTTTCCTGGACCACGCCGTGGCGGCGGAGCTGCGCTGATGCTCTCCCTGTACGTCCACGGCGACTCGCCCCTGCATCACGCCCGTGCCGGCCTCAAGACGGGCCTGTTCGCGGTGTGGGTGCTGGCCCTGACCCTGCTCCCGCTGTCCCTGTGGACGGCGGGCGCCGCCGTCGTGGGCGCCGTGACCGCGTATCTCGTGGGCTTCGGGCTGCGGCGTGGTGCGGCGATGATCGCCTCCGACCTGCGCGCTCTGTGGCTGTTCTACGTGGTCCTGTTCGCGGCGCAGTGGATCTTCACCGACGCGTTCGCGGCCGGACTCATGGTGGCGCGCGTGCTCGGGCTCGTGCTCACCGCGCAGGTGTTGACGCGCACCACCCGGATCGCGGACATGACCGGGGTGGCCGAGGCGGTGCTGCGGCCGGTCGAGCGGATCCCGTGGGCGGGGCCACGCCTGGCGCGGGCGGGGTTCCGCGCCGACCGCGTGGGCCTGGCGATGGGCCTGGTGCTCTCCTCGATCGGCCACCTGCGCGCCCTGGCCGAGCAGATCCGGCATGCGCAGGCCGCCCGCGGGGTGCGGATGGCGCCGTGGGCCTGGGCGCTGCCGCTGCTGGTGCTCAGCTTCAAGCACGCCGACGACGTCGGGGACGCCCTGGCCGCCCGCGGCATCGACTAGAGCCCCCGGCCCTCCCGCGTTGGGGGCGGAACTCGGTGGTATTCCGGGTGGGGATCCCCGAGTTCCGCCCCCGCACCGCGTGGGGTGGCGGCCGGCTCAGAGGGGGTTGTCCAGGGGCAGACGGTCGCGGTCGTAGGTGATCTCGGTGAAGCCGTGGGGCACGGGCTTGCCGTCTTCACCCAGGGACACGAACACGATCTTGTCGATGGTCAGGATCATCTCGCCGGTCACGATGTTCCGCACCTTCGCCCGCATGGTCAGGGACGTGCGCCCGAACTCGGTGGCGCGCAGGCCCATCTCGATCATGTCGCCCTGCTTCGCCGAGGCCAGGAAGTTGATCTCCGAGATCAGCTTCGTCACGCACCGCGGGTTGCCCAGCTGCAGGGTCGCGTAGATGGCCGCCTCCTCGTCGACCCAGCGCAGCAGCGAGCCGCCGAAGAGCGTGTTGTTCGCGTTGAGGTCCTCCGGCTTGACCCACTTGCGGGTGCGGAAGTTGACGTCGTCGTGGGCGGCGCGGTCGGCCGAACGGGTGAAGAGCGTGGAGTCCATGGCCCCACGGTAGAGCGACGCCGACGCCGGCACGAGAGAGGGCGCCCGATGCGGAGACGTGCTCGAGCAGGCCGTAGGGTCGCCGGAGGGATCCGCAACGGAGCACACAGGAAGGACCCGGCCGATGACCATCCGCCCCCACCCCGACCCCGCCACACCCGACGCCACCTGGCGCGATGTGCCGGTGCTCGGCTTCACGGTCGCCGCCGGCAACGCCGTCCTGTTCTGCCTGGTCTAGCTGCTCCGGGACGGGATCACCACCGACTACACGTGGGGGCTGCTGCTGGCCCCGGTGCTCATGGGCGTGGCCGGGGTGGCGGTGATGGTCCTCTGGGAGCGGCTCCTCGTCCGCGTCCCGCGGCTGGCCGCCACGCTGGTCGCCGCCATCGCCCTCCTGGCCTTCGTGCTGGTGCTCGCCTGGTGGCTCGTGGAGGTGAACGCGCAGACGCACCTGTTCACCGGGAGCACGTTCTGGCTGCTCGCCGTCGCCCCGGTCTGCGCGGGCCTCGCCTGGCTCGCGCACCGGCTGCTCCCGGCGGCCCGCCGGCCCGTGGGGCAGCCCCCCGCCGCCCTCGACGACGACGCCTGGGCCCGCCGCCTCGCCGGCGTCCTGCGGCTGCGCAAGGACCTGCCCGACGCGCGGGTGGGCGAGATCGTCCGTGACGCGCGGGTACGTGGGGCCGCGGCCGGGCGCCCGCTGGCCGAGGAGCTCGGCTCCCCGGAGTCGTACGCCGCGGGCGTCCAGAAGGACCTGGTCATCGCGCCGCGCCGGCGGGCCTGGGCGGTTACCGCGCTCGTGCTGCTCATCCTGGCCACCCGTCTCCCGGGCGTGGTGGCCGGGGAGCGGCTCAGCGCGTGGGACGTCGCGTACCTGTTGCTCGCCGTCGTCGTGCTGGTGTCGGAGTGGCGCGACTATCGGGCCGCCGTGCGTCGCGCCCGCCGCTGAGGGGTCTCAGGCCCCCGCGGCGGCCAGCACCCTCGCCACATGGCGGCGGTGCACCTGGTGGATGACCTCGATCAGTCCGCACCCGAGCGCGGCGACCACCAGCGCGGCCACGAGCACGTCCGTGGGCGGGACCTCCATCCGGTGGTACCAGCGGGAGGCCGGCACCAGCACGACGGCGGCCAGCACCGCGTACATCGCCAGGATGAGGACCACCACGCGCGCGCTCAGCGGCCGGGACATCACGCTGAGCACCCACAGGCCCAGCAGGGTCAGGGTGATCATGAACGCGGCCTGCTGGCGGGCCAGGTCGACGTCGCCGGCGGTGAGGCGCACGTACGTCTGCAAGGCCACCATGGACAGCAGGATCACCGCGCCGGAGGGGATCGCGAACCGCAGCGCCCGCCCCAGAAAGCCGGGCACATAGCGGCGCGGGTTCGGCAGCAGGGCGAGGAAGAACGTGGGCGCGCCGATCATGATGAAGTCCACGGTGGAGGCCTGCCGCGGCAGCAGCGGGAACTGCCACGCGAACAGGGAGAACACCACGCCGAACAGCAGCGCGTACGTCGTCTTCGTCAGGTAGATGTGGGCGAGCCGCTCCATGTTCGCGATCACCTGGCGGCCCTCGCCGAGCACGCGCGGCAGGCGGTCGAAGCGCCCGTCCAGCAGCACCATCCGGGACACCGCCTTGGTGGCCGGGGCCGCGTTGCCCATGGCGATGCCCAGGTCCGCGGTCTTCAGGGCCAGGGCGTCGTTCACGCCGTCGCCGGTCATGGCCACCACGTGCCCGCGCGACTGCAGCGCCTGCACCATCGCCTTCTTCTGGTCCGGGCTGACGCGGCCGAACACGTCGTGCTCGGCCATCACGTCGGCGAGCTCCCCGGGATCGTCCGGCAGGGTGCGCCCGTCGTAGGCCTGGCCCGCCACCTCGAGGCCCACCTCACGGGCCACGGCGGCCACGGTGCGCGGGCTGTCCCCGGAGATCACCACGGTCCGCACGCCCTGGGCGTGGAAGTAGTCGAGGGTCTCGGCGGCGTCCGGGCGCACGTTCTCGCGGAACGTCACGACGGCGACCGGGACGCCTCCGCCGGGCAGCGCATCCCCGATCAGGGGCTCGTCCGTGCGGGCCAGCAGCAGCACGCGGCGGCCGGCGTCCGCGTCGGCGTGGACCTGGGCGCGGACGGCCTCGGCGGCCTCGGGGCCGAGGACCTGCTCGTCCACGAGGGCCTCGGGCGCGCCGAGCAGCCACGTGCCGGCCGCGGCCCCGGCCTCGGGGCCGAACGCGACCGCCGACCACCGGCGTGCGGAGGAGAACGCCACCTGGGCCGCGGGGTCCACGGGCGGGACGGCCGTGAAGGGCTCGCGCAGGGCCGCCGCGGTGGGGTTCACGTCCGGGTCCGCGCCGAACCAGGCGAGCACGGCCCGAGCCCCGTCGCCGACCTCGGCCGGGGCGCCGTCGTCGTGGGCGTCCGGGGACGCGTCCGCCGAGGCGGGCGCGGCGAGCCGGTCGAACCGGACGCCGCCCTCAGTGAGGGTGCCGGTCTTGTCCAGGCAGACGGTGTCCACGCGGGCCAGGACCTCCACGGCGGGCTGCTCCTGGATGAGGACCTCCTGCTGGGCCAGCTTGAGTGCGGACACGGCGAACGCGATGGTCGTCATGAGCGCCAGGCCCTGCGGGATCATGCTGGTCACCGCCGCCACGGACGCGATCAGTGCGGGCTCCAGGGCGGCCTCGCGCGGCTGGGAGAGGGCGAGGGACCAGCCGCCGACCGCCGTCATCTGGCCGTGCACGATCACCGCGATGATCGGCACCAGGGCGATCGTCAGCCAGCGGGCCACCGTCTCCAGGGCGCCGCGCAGCTCCGAGTGGATGGCGGAGTAGCGGCGGGCCTCGGCGCTGAGCCGGGCCGCGTGCGAGGCCGAGCCCACCGCCGTCGCGCGCACCAGGCCCGCGCCGGCCACGACGGCCGAGCCCGAGAGCACGGCGTCCCCGGGGGTCTTGGGCACGGGGTCGTTCTCCCCGGTGAGCAGCGCCTCGTCCATGTCCAGGCCGTCCGAGACGAGGACCTCGCCGTCCACGGGCACCTGGTCGCCGCGGCGCAGCACCACGACGTCGTCCCGCACGATCTGCGCCATCGGCAGGGGCACGCGCGCCCCGTCCCGGATGACGACGACGTCGTCCTGGTGCAGCAGCGCGATCCGGTCCAGCTTCCGCTTGGCCGAGTACTCCTGGACCACGCCGATCACCACGTTGGCCACGGCCGCCAGCGAGAACAGCAGGTCCAGCCAGCGGCCCATCAGGATCACGACGACGGCGCACAGCGCGATCGCCAGGTTGAACAGCGTGAACACGTGCACGCGCAGGATCTGCCCCAGTGAGCGGGACGTGTCCCGCGACTGGACGTTGACCAGGCCCGCGGCCTCCCGCTCGGCGACCTCGGCGGCGGTGAGCCCGGTGATCCCCGCCGCGCCGGTGAACCCCAGGCCCGTCCCGCTCTCGGGGGCGGACGGGTGCGCGGACGCTGGGGAGGGGGAGGCCATGGCACAGAATCTACCCAGCCGGCGTGGGGC
>NZ_JABFAY010000020.1:20023-44820 GCF_017168495.1 Micrococcus sp. KRD096
CGACGAGGGGATGAACCCGGGTGCGACCGCAGGCGGGACTGCGGGTGGGGCGGGCTCACTCGCCGGCCTGGCCGTCGATCCCCTCGCGCAGCAGGTCGGCGTGGCCGGCGTGGCGGCCGTACTCCTCGATCATGTGGGTGAGGATCCACCGCAGCGAGACCGGGTCGCGCCCCTCCCGGATCCGGTGGGCGCGGGCCAGGGCTGCGGCGCCGTCGTCGCCGTCCGCCGCGAGCAGGTCCACCACGATCTGCCGGGACCGCTCCACCTGGCCCTGCCACAGGGCGCGCAGGTCCGCCGCGGAGTCCTGCGCCGCGCTGTGCCAGTCCCAGTCGGGGTCCGCGTCGAAGTCCGCGCCCACCCAGGGCGCCGAGGTGGGCTCGCCGAGGGCGACGGCCTCGAACCACCAGAACTCGACGAACGCGAGGTGCTTGAGCAGGCCGCCGAGCGTCATCGCGGACGGGTGCCCCGGCAGCCGGCGGTGCAGCGCGGCCGTGTCCAGGTCCGCCGTCTTCCACTCGATCGTGGCGCGCAGGAAGTCGAGGAAGCCCAGCAGGGTGGCGGCCTCGCCCGCGGCGAAGGGCGGCTCGGGGCGGCCCTGGTCGTCGTAGAACACGGTGGTCATGGCGGCCAGGCTACGCCCCACCCGCGTTGTCGTTCGGGAAACGGCGCGTGCGGGGGCGGGGGCGCCCGGGAGCGGGCGGGGTGAGCGCCCGCGGACCTGGAACGCGTGCGGTCGCTCTGAGCCTGCAAGGTGCGCCCATACCGACCGCAGGCGTTCCCGGAACGGGCGGGCCGGCGTCGTCGGCCTGCCGGACGAGGTGCACGACGCCCTCGCGGTCGGAGGCGATCCTGCTCACCGCGGCGGATCCACCACGAGCCGCACCCGCGGGCTCGCCTGCTCGGCGGCGTCCTCCTGGGTCTCGGCGATCCGGCGCCAGATGCGGTCCGCCGACGGGCCGACCATGAGGTGCCCCATCTGCCGGATGACGGTGCCGAACACGGACGTCGGCATGCTGCGCCGCGGGGCGAAGCCGGACCGGCGCAGGCGCTCGGTCTGTTCCGTGGTCAGGTCTACGAGGCGCTCCAGCAGGGACTCGGTCTCCCCGCCGGCCTCCAGCAGCGAGCGGCGCACGTAGGCCCCCACCACCGGGTGCTCGGCCAGCAGGTCCGCGAACGCCGCGTCGCGGGCCGCGGACACCTCCTGGGGGGTGCCCACGAGCGGGACCTCGTCGAGGGTCGCGGCGATCAGGCGCAGCACGTCGTCATCGACGGCGCGGGTCAGCCCCGCCTTGCTGCCGAAGTGGTGCCGCACCAGCCCGGGGGCGACGCCGGCCCGTTGCGCTATCTCGCGGACGCTGGCCATCTCGACCCCGCGCTCGGCATACAGCTCGAGGGCCGCCAGCCGCAGGCGTGCGGGGGAGGAGAGGTCGTCCTGGTCGAAGGGCAGGGGCGTGTTCATCGGGTCCTCGGGGCTGGGTCGGCGGATGGGATGGCCCGTGGTCGGGAGACGAGGATGCGGGGGCTCGCTGAACCCTACGGCAGGGATCGAAACGCCCCCCGCACCCTTCTTGCACGCTAGTGCAACATCGTGCTTGAGTGTGCAACACCAGCCCAGTGAGGCACGTCACAGATGACTGCCGCCCGCCTCCGCGATCACCACACCTCCCAGGGGGACCCATGCAGACCACCGACACCGTCCTCGGCACCCCGTCCACCATGGGCGACGACGAGCAGCTCACCACCACTCGCCTCCTGCGGGACGCCGCCCGGACCTTCGGGGATCAGCACATCATCCACACCCGCGGCGGCGGCTCCCCGTGGCAGACCACCACCTACGCGGCCGTGTGGGAGCGGGTGCGCCGCATCGCCGCGGCCCTGCGCGCCGAGGGCGTCGGGCCGGGGGACCGGGTCGGCCTGCTGCTGTGGAACGACGTCCGCCACCTCGAGTCCTACTTCTCCGTCCCGCTGCTGGGCGCGACCATGGTGCAGCTCAACCTGCGCCTGGCGCCCACGGACCTGGCCTACGTGATCACCCACGCGCAGGTGGGGACGATCGTCGTGGACGAGACCCTCCTGGAGCTCGCCGCCGCGCTCGAACCGCACCTGCCCGACGGCGTCCGCTGGATCGTGGCCGGCGACGGTGAGCTCCCCGCCGACTGGGCCGGTCGCGACGACGTCCTCTCCTACGAGGCCCTCCTCGACGGGCACGAGCCGCTCGAGACAGGGGGCCTGCCGAACGTGAGTGAGCGCTCCGCCTCCGGCGCCTGCTACACCACGGGCACCACCGGCCGTCCCAAGGGCGTCTTCTACTCGCATCGGGCCACCTGGCTGCACGCGCACGCCGTGGTGTCCACCCTGGGCATGACCATGGCGGACACCGCCCTGCTGCTGACCCCCATGTTCCACGCGCAGTGCTGGGGCCTGCCGTTCGCCGCCGTCGCCGTGGGCGCGCGCCTGGTGCTGCCGGGCCGGTTCAACCTCACGGACACCCCGTGGCTGACCTCCACCCTCGTGGACCACGGCGTCACCGTGGCCCCGGCAGCCCCCGCGATCCTCATGCCGATGCTCCACCACCTCCGCACCCTCGAGACGCCCCCACGGATGGACGGCGTGCGCCTGCTGTGCGGCGCGACGGAGCCCCCCGTGGCCATGATGCGCGGCTTCGACGAGCTCACCGGCGCGGAGGTCATCCACGCCTACGGCGCCACGGAGACCTCGCCCATCGTCTCCCTCAACCGCATGAAGCCGAGCCTCATGGACACCCTCTCCGAGGATGAGCGGTGGAACCTCAAGCGGTTCCAGGGCCTCGTCGTCGTCGGGGTGGACGTGAAGATCACCGACCCCCTGGGCGAGCTGCTGCCGCCCGGCGAGGAGAACGTGGGCGAGATCCGCCTGCGCGGGCCCTGGGTGACCACCTCCTACGCGGACAACGCCGAGGCCACCGAGGCCGGCTTCGACGACGAGGGCTACTGGCGCTCCGGGGACCTGGGCTACCTCTCCCCGGAGGGCTACCTCAAGGTCACCGACCGCCTGAAGGACGTGGTCAAGTCCGGTGGCGAGTGGATCTCCTCGATCGACCTGGAGAACCACATCATGACCGTCCCCGGGGTCCGCGACGCCGCCGTGATCGGCGTCCCCCACCCCCAGTGGGAGGAGCGTCCTCTGGCCCTCGTGGTGCGGGACGAGGACTCCGACGTCGACCAGGACGCCGTCCTGGCCGCACTCGCCGAGCGCTTCGCCACCTGGCAGCTGCCGGACGAGGTCCGCTTCGTGACGGAGATCGACCGGACCGGCGTCGGGAAGGTCAACAAGCGCAAGCTGCGCGCCGACTACGCCGACGCCCTCACCTCCGGCCGCTGACCGGCCCGCCACCTCCCCAGACCACTCAGCACCCCCCTCGAACGACCTCCAGGAGCCCCTCATGACCACCACGGATTCCCGCACCCGCTCGCTGATCGACGTCGACGTCCTCGAGTACCACCGCCTCCTGACGCCCGAGCAGCAGGAGGAGCTCACGGAGATCCGCGCCGCCCTGGCCGAGATCGTCACCCCGCACGTGGCGGAGGCCTGGAGCCGGGACGAGTTCCCGCACGAGATCGCCCGCCGCGTCGGGGAGCTGGGCTACAACCACATCAGCGGCATGACCGAGGACCCGTTGTTCCGCGGGCACCTGATGGCCGAGCTGGCCCGCGCGGACATCTCCCTCAGCGTGTACTTCGCCCTGCACAACGACCTCGTCGGGGCCACCCTGGAGGCCCTGGGCTCGGAGGAGCAGAAGCAGACGTGGCTGCCGGGCCTGTACGCGATGGAGTACACCGGCTGCTTCGCGCTGACCGAGCCGGAGCACGGCTCCGACGTCGCCGGCGGCATGGCCACCACGGCCCGCCGAGAGGGGGACGAGTGGGTGATCAACGGGGCCAAGCGGTGGATCGGCAACGGCACCATGTCCCGCATCGCGATCGTGTGGGCCCGGGACGAGGAGGACGACCAGGTCAAGGGCTTCATCGTGGAGACCGACACCCCCGGCTACGAGGCCACCAAGATCGAGCACAAGACCGCGGTGAAGATCGTCCAGAACGCGGACATCACCTTCACGGACGTGCGCATCCCGGCGGAGAACAAGCTGGAGAAGGCCAACACCTTCGCGGACACCAACGTGATCCTGCTGGGCTCCCGCAACGGCCTGGGCTGGCAGGCCGTGGGCGCGCAGCAGGGCATCCTCGACGCCGCCCGCCGCTACGCGCTGGAGCGCACTCAGTTCGGCCGGCCGATCGCCGGGCATCAGCTGGTGCAGTCCCTGCTCGTGCAGATCGCGGCCAACCTGGCGGCCACCCTGGGCATGGCGCACCGGGCGGTGCAGCTGGAGGCCACCGGCGAGGTGTCCATGACGCAGGCCTCCCTGGTGAAGCTGAAGACCTCCCAGATGTGCCGCGAGTCGGCCGCGCTGGGCCGCCAGATGATGGGCGGCAACGGCATCCTCGCCGACGTCGGGCTCGGCCGGTTCTTCTGCGACGTCGAGGCGATCTTCACGTACGAGGGCACCTACGAGGTGAACTCGCTGATCGTGGGCCGCGGCCTCACCGGTCACTCCGCCTTCCTCTGAACCCCCTCCGACGACCGCCCCACCAGATCAGGAGCCACCGTGACCACCTCCGAGACCCCCGACACCTCCGCGACCACCCACGGCCGGCCCACCGAGCGCCGGGGCCATGTGGCCGAGCTGCTCTCGGCCACCGTGGCCCGGCAGCCGGATGCCGTGGCCCTGCGGATCGGCGAGGCCAGCATGACCTACCGCGAACTGGACCAGGTCACGGCCGCGACGGCCGGCTGGCTGCGCCACCGCGGGGTGGGCCCGGGGGACCGGGTGGCCGTGATGTTGCCCAACGTCCCGGCCTTCGTGGCGGTCTACGAGGCGCTCATGCGTCTGGGCGCGGTGATGGTGCCGCTCAACCCGCTGTTCACTGCCCGTGAGCTGGAGTACTTCCTCGAGGACTCCGGGGCGCGCATGCTCTGGGCCATGCCCGGGCTGCCGGCCGTGGACGAGGTGGCCGGGAACGTCGACGTCGAGGTGGTCACCCTGGACCTCGAAGCGGTCGGGCGGGAGTGCGTCGCCGAGGGCATCGCCCCGGTCACGGAGATCACCCTGCGGGACCCCGACGACGACGCCGTCCTGCTCTACACCTCGGGCACCACGGGGCGGCCCAAGGGTGCCCGGCTGACGCACACGAACCTGCGTTCCAACGCCATGGCGACGGCGACCGGCCTGGGTCGGCTCGGCCCGGACGACGTCGTGTTCGCGGCGCTGCCGATGTTCCACGTGTTCGGGCTCTCGGTGGTGCTCAACGGGGCGGTGTTCGCCGGGTCCACCCTGTCCCTGATGCCGCGGTTCGTGCCGGAGGCCGCCTACGACCAGCTGCAGGACCACGGCGTCACGTTCCTGCCCGGCGTGCCCACCATGCACGGGGCGTTCCTCTCCGTGGCCCGGACCCGCCGTGAGGCCGGGGCCGAGCCGGCGGACTTCTCGAGGCTGCGCATGCCCCTCTCCGGCGGTGCGAGCCTGCCGGTGGAGACGCTGCGCGCGGCGGAGAAGCTGTACGGCGTTCCCGTGTTGGAGGGCTACGGGCTGTCCGAGAACGCGGGTGCGTGCTTCTTCAACCCCGTGGACGCGCCGACCCGCCCGGGCACCGTGGGCCGGCCGGTGGACGGCTTCGAGTTCCGGATCGTCGCGATGGACGGCACCGAGGTGCCCGAGGAGGACCTCGAGACCTCCGGTGAGCTGCGCATCCGGGGCGAGGGCATCATGGCCGGCTACTGGGGCCGCCCGGAGGACACGGCGGCGGCGTTCGACCAGGACGGCTGGTTCCGCACCGGCGACATCGCCCGCCGGGACGAGGCCGGGTACGTGATGATCGTGGACCGGCTCAAGGACGTGATCATCCGCGGCGGCATGAACGTGTACCCCCGCGAGGTGGAGGAAATCCTCTACGAGCACCCGGACGTGGTCGAGGCCGCCGTGGTGGGCGTGCCGGACGAGCGGCTGGGCGAGGAGATCGCCGCCTTCGTCTCGCTGGCCCCGGGCAGCGCCGTCACGGGGGAGGCACTCCAGGCGTTCGCGGCCGAGCGGCTGGCCCGCTACAAGCAGCCGCGGGAGGTGACCGTCCTGGACGGGCTGCCGAAGAACGCCACGGGCAAGATCCTGCGCCGCGAGCTGCGTCAGGGGTGAGGGGCGCCGGGCGGTCTGGGCGCAGGTCGTCTGGTCTGAGTGAGAGGAACGACAGACAGGTGGCCTCTCGCTAC
The DNA here is from genome assembly GCF_017168495.1 of Micrococcus sp. KRD096. Lineage (NCBI taxonomy): Bacteria > Bacillati > Actinomycetota > Actinomycetes > Micrococcales > Micrococcaceae > Micrococcus > Micrococcus sp. KRD096. Next base: position 26,321 of record NZ_JABFAY010000020.1, read on the forward strand.
GCTCCCGCGGTGCACGAGCAGGCGATGCGCCGCCTGGCCGAGGTGACCGGACTGGTGCCGGTCGAGTACCCCACCACCCGGCAGCTCGGGGCGAGTCCCGAGGACCGGGCGCGGGACCTGAACGCGGCGTTCGCGGACCCCCAGATCCGGGCGGTGATCGCCACGGTGGGCGGGGAGGACCAGATCACCGTGATCGGACACCTGGACGCGGACACAGTGTGCGCGGACCCCAAGCCGTTCCTCGGTTACAGCGACAACACCAACCTGCACCAGTGGCTGTGGGCGAACGGCATGGCGAGCTTCTACGGCGGCTCCACCCAGGTGCACCTGGGGCCGGGGCCGGCTGTGGATGAGGTGCACGCCGCGTCCCTGCGGGCCGCCCTGCTGACGGGAGGGCGGCTGGAGATCACGGAGCCGGGGGAGTCGGAGGATCACGGCGTCGACTGGCTGGACCCGCGGGCGCTCACCGAGTTCGGCGAGCGGGATCCGGTGCCGTGCCCGCACGACGACGGCGCGCGCGGCGTCGGCGAGGGCGCCTCACCGTGGCGCTGGGCCGGGCCGCGGCGCGCGGTGACCGGCCGGACGTGGGGCGGCTGCCTTGAGGTGCTGCCGTGGGTCGGGGAGGTGCGTCGGATGCTGCGCATCCTGGGGGAGCGCGCTGTGCACGCCGTGCTGGCGGCCCGGCCGCCGACGAGCTCCTTCGAGGTGCCGCGCGGCGCGGTCGAGCGCGCGGCGGCGCAGGCCACTGGGCAGTACTCATCGGTCGTCTTTGGGAACTCCTCCACGTGCCCGGGTGGGGTGTCAGAATCAGCACCGTGAGCACTAACGACGAAGCGGTCGCAGGGCGTCTTCTTAGGCTGCCCGCGGGAGCATATGAGCAGGTAGAAACCCTGCACGTGCGGCAGCAGCTGGCCGCCGCGCAGAATCTCGAGCCGGGGTTTGAACGGTCAAGTCCCTGGAAGTGGTGTAGCCGTCTTCGAGGTTGTAGGGGGCTTGTACCTGTCAGGTCTGCAGGGTCGGCATCACCTCCGTGCTCATCACGGTCTCTTGCTCCGTGGTCAGGGGCTCACGGCACCGGGCGAGCAGTTCCAGGCCGAGATACCGGCGGCCTTCGGCCCACTCATCGGTCTGCTCGGCCAACACAGCCCCGACCAGACGCACCACGGCATCCCGGTTCGGGAAGATCCCCACCGAGTCCGTGCGGCGCCGGATCTCCCGGTTCAGCCGCTCGGCAGGGTTGTTCGACCAGATCTGGGACCACACGTCCCTCGGGAACGAGGTGAACGCGAGGATGTCCTCTCGTGCTGCATCGAGGTGCCCAGCCACCGCGGGCAACCTGTCCTGCACGTAGTCCAACAGGCGCTCGAACTGGGCCTGCACGGCCGGCCCGTCGGGCTGGTCGTACACGCTGTGCAGCATGGCCTTCACCGCCGGCCACATGCTCTTCGGGGTCACGGCCATCAGATTCGCCGCGTAATGGGTGCGGCAGCGTTGCCACACGGCCCCGGGCAGGTTCGCCGCCACGGCTTCCACGAGGCCGCGATGGGAGTCCGAGGTCACCAGTGCCACCCCGGCCAGCCCCCGGGCCACCAGGTCCGCGAAGAACTCGTTCCACGCCGCACCCGTCTCCGTGGTGGCCACCCTCAGCCCGAGGACTTCGCGGCGCCCGTCGGCGTTGACCCCGGTGGCGACCATGGCCACCGCGTTGATCACCCGCCCGCCCTCTCTGACTTTCATGGTCAGGGCGTCGGCGGCGAGGAACACGAACGGGCCGGCCTCGCCCAGCGGCCGGTGACGGAAAGCCTCGATGTGCTCGTCCAACTCCTGTGCCATCCGGCTGACCTGGGACTTCGAGAGCGAGTCGATGCCCAGCTGCCGTACGAGCTTGTCCATGCGCCGGGTCGAGACCCCGGCCAGGTAGCAGTCCGCGACCACGGTGATCAGTGCGGACTCGGCCCGTTTGCGGCGCTCGAGCAGCCATTCGGGGAAGTACGTGCCGGCCCGGAGTTTGGGGATGGCCACATCGATCGTGCCGGCGCGGGTGTCCAGGGGTCGGTGGCGGTAGCCGTTGCGCTGCGCTGTCCGGTGTTCGGAGGGCTTGCCGTACTCGGCCCCGCAGACCGCGTCAGCGTCGGCGGAGAGCAGTGCGTTGATCACGGTCTGCAGCAGGTGGCGCAGCAGGTCTGGGGAGGCCTCCCCGAGAGCTTCGCGCAGCAGGCGTTCAGGGTCGACAATGTGTGGAGCGGTCATCGTGGTGATGTCCTTTCGAGAGTGCTGTGGAAGGTTCGCTCGAAGGCTCCCACGGTGACCGCGTCCGTCTCGAAGATGGTCGTGGCCACCGGGGAGGGTTACACCACTATCCGGGACTCAACTGTTTGAACCACTCAGTGACACTGCTTTGCCCCATCAACTTGCCGTTCATGTCGGCGGTCTGCTTCGGCATGCGCTGACGCAGGCGAAAACGCCGGAGAAGCAGGTCGAGCTGGTACAACGCGTCATCGCAGCCTTGGGGGCGGACTATGCGCCTGATCTTCCGGTCTCAGAGCCCGGACGACCGGGACGACTGCGGACGCTCCAGGAGATCCGACCTGCCGCATCGCCCGTCAAGGAGCGACTGGCCCGGCCGGCGACGCCTCTCTCCGAGGTTGCCTTGCTGACGAACGCGGTGGGGGAACCCAGCATCGGCGCTGAGATTCGCGACGAACTAGCCTCGGCCGACCGCGTCGATCTGTTGTGCGCGTTCGTGAAATGGCACGGGCTGCGCACTTTAGAGAAACAGTTGGCCTCTTTGGCTGAGCGCCAGGTGCCGTTCCGCGTCATCACGACGACCTACGTGGGGGCGACCGAACGGGCAGCACTGGATCGCATCGTGGGTGAGTTCGGCGGCGAGGTGCGCGTGAACTATACGACCGCCTCGACGCGCCTCCATGCAAAGGCATGGCTGTTCCACCGCGAGAGTGGCTGGAGCACGGCTTACGTTGGATCATCCAACCTATCCAAGGCCGCGATGCTGGACGGTTTGGAGTGGAATGTCCGGTTGTCCTCCATCGCGACTCCATCACTAGTCAGGAAGTTCCAGGCCACGTTCGACACGTACTGGGCCGACCCGGCGTTTGAGCCCTACGACCCGGAGCGGGACGCCGAGCGCCTCGACCGCGAACTGCGACAGGGATCATTCACAGACCGCGGGGACCGCATCGACCTCAGCGGTCTGGACGTACACCCGTATCCGCACCAGGCGAGGATGCTTGATGACCTCAACGCTGAGCGCGCGCGTGGTCATCACCGCAACCTGCTCGTCGCGGCCACCGGCACGGGCAAGACGGTGATAGCTGGCCTTGACTACCGGGACATGGCACTGCGTGCCGGTTCGCCCCCAACTCTTCTCTTTGTGGCGCACCGGGAAGAGATTTTGCGCCAGGCCCGGAAGACCTACCGCGCCATTTTGAACGACGGCACCTTCGGGGAGCTGTTCGTCGGGGGAGAGCATCCGTCGCAGTGGAAGCACGTGTTTGCGTCCGTTCAGTCCTTGGCTCGGCTAGGTGTCGCCACGTTGTCTCCGGACCTGTTCGATGTCGTCGTCATCGACGAGTTTCATCACGCCTCTGCGAGTTCCTACGAGGCACTCCTCCGCCATCTCAGGCCACGCGAGGTCCTCGGTCTGACGGCGACACCGGAACGCGCCGATGGGGTCAACGTCAAGGACCTGTTTGAAGGACGCATTGCCTCCGAAATGCGCCTCTGGGACGCGCTTGAGGCGGACATTCTTGTGCCCTTCCACTACTTCGCCGTGAACGACGACGTCGACCTTCGAGGAATCGAATGGCGTAATGGCCAGTACGACGTGGGTGCACTGGGTCGGATCTACACCGGCGACGAGGCCCGTGCTCGGAAGATTCTGGCGGCGCTCAGCGACAAGGTATCTGACCTCGATGCCATGAAGGCCCTGGGGTTCTGTGCCACGGTGGACCATGCTCACTTTATGGCCGAGGTGTTCAACCGCGCGAAGGTCCCGGCGGCCGTGGTGGTGGGGGACACCGGGTCAGAAGAACGAGCCGCTGCCTTCAGAGACCTCCGTGCTGGGACCCTGAAGGTGCTCTTCGGCGTCGATGTGTTCAATGAGGGGCTCGACATCCCTGAGGTCAACACGGTCCTTTTTCTTCGACCGACGCAGAGTGCCACGATCTTCCTCCAGCAGCTCGGACGAGGGCTCCGCCGCTCTCCCACCAAGAGCGTGCTGACAGCGCTAGATTTTGTGGGCCATCAGCGCAAAGAATTCCGTTTCGACCTCAAACTGCGCGCGCTGACGGGCAGTGGTCGGCGCCAGTTGATCGACGACGTTGAGGCAGGATTCCCCTACCTCCCGCCGGGATCGCAGATCGTGTTGGACCGGGTGGCGGAGGAAAACATCCTGGCCAATCTCAAGAATCAGGTGGGTTTGAAACTGTCGGACCTAGTCAGGGATGTGCGGGACCACGCCACTGCGGCGCGCGTCGGACTTGCCGACTATGCGCTGGCGCGGTACCTCGAGGAGGCCGGCCGTGGGCTGGAGGACGTGTACCGGCCAGGAAAATCGGGACGGAGCTGGAGTACCGTCAAAGACCTCGCGATGGGTAACCACCTCGGGGTCATCATGACTCCCGACGACCGTGGGATGACCCTCCGTGCTATCACGCTGCGCCACGTGGACGATGCCGAGCGGGCCGATGCGTACCGCCGGTTGCTCACAAATAATACACGCTATGAAGAGCTGACTCCGCAGGATCAGCAGTACGCGCGCATGCTGTATTTCACCCTCTTGCATGGGGCGGGGCCAGCCCCATTTTCCGATTTCGACGAAGCTTTCGACTGGGTTCGGGGGTTGCCCGCATTCGTGGAGGAGGTCGACCAGTTGCTCGACGTCGTCGTGTCGAGCGCCCGGACCGCTCCCGAGCACCTGCGGTTGGGGAAGCCGACGGCCCTCCGTAGCCATGCACACTATCGACGGACGGAGATTCTGGCCGGCCTGGACATCTCATCGTGGGAGCGCACGCAGTCGAGTCACCGGGAAGGCGTGGCCTTCTCCCCGGACTACAACACCGATGCTCTCCTCGTGACCCTTAAAAAGGATGCTCGGCAGTTCTCACCCAGCACGATGTACCGCGACTTTGCCGTCAGCCGGTCCGCATTCCACTGGGAGAGTCAGAACGTCACGACCGCTCGCTCCCCCACGGGCCAGCGCTACCTCAGCAAGGAGCACGGCGAGTCGCACACCCTAATGTTTGTTCGAGGGTCGGGTAGGGATGCGATTGGAGAGGGTGCTGCCTATCTGTGTCTGGGAACGGTGCAGTTCGCGGATTGGTCGGGCACAGAACGGCCGATGCAGATCACTTGGGCACTGGATCGCGAGATGCCTACCTCGGCGTACCAGGAAGCGAGGGCCGCTAGCTAGGTGTAGGAGGGCATGACGTTGTTGACTCGGGCCGGGGCCAACGAGGCCGGCGGGGCGTTCCCGCAGGAGGTATGAGGCCGATGGTAGTTGTAGTGGTTCACCCACACGGCCAGCGCCTCACGCCGAGCTGTCTCTGAGGTATACGGGCGGGCGTAGAGGACCTCATCGACCATCAGCCGGTTGTAGCGTTCGACCTTCCCGTTATGGCGCGGGGTGTAGGGGCGGATCCGGTGGTGCCGGCCCCCGAGCGAGACCACCTTGGCGGTGAAGTCCGCAGCCCGGTAGTTGTTTCCGTTGTCCGTGATCACCCGGTCCACGGTGATGCCGTGGGCGGCGAAGAACGCCCGCGCCCGGCAGTAGAAGCTCACGGTCGTGGCCGCCCGCTCGTCCTCCAACGCCTCGGTGTAGGCCAGGCGGGTGTACCCGTCGATCGCCGAGTGCAGGTAGGTGTAGCCGACCCGCCGGCCTGCACCACGCTTGGAAGCACGGCCTGCTTCACTTTCACGTCCGTGAGCACGCCAGCCGCCCCCGTCAGGGATCTTCCCGATCTTCTTCACGTCCAGGTGCACCATGTGCCCCGGGCCGCGGGCGGTGATCTTCTGCGGTCGTTGGCGCAGGTCCTCACCCGTGGGCGCGAGGTCTGGCAACCGGGAGATGCCCAGTCGGTGCAGCCACCTGCCCACAGTGCGCAGGCACAGCTGGTGGCCTTCAGAGACGAGGTGGTGATGGATGCGGCGGGCTGACCACTTCTCCCTGCGACGCAGGGTCTGGATCTGGGCCACCACCTCGGGGTCGAGCTGGGCAGGTGAACGGCGCGGACGGCTGGGCCGGTCGAGCAGCCCGGCCTCGCCCTCGGCGCGGTAGCGGGCCACCCAGGTGGCCACCGTGGGCCGGCTCACCCGGAACTCGGCGGCCACGTGCGCCTGCGGGATCCCGTCGTGCAGGTGGCGGTGGACCATCCTGAGACGGCCGGTCGGGGTCAGGGGTGCGTTAGCGTGAGTCATGAGTGGGTCTTCTCGGGCAGGTCGGTGGTGTAGGAACTTCCATCCTGCGGGAGAGGCCCACTCGTCTCATCTCAGCCCGTACCCCGTGGCAAGAACCTCATGACCCACAACAGCTAGGGAGGGAGTGGGCGTCGAGTGTGACGGTCGTCGTGCGCGATAGGCGCGGGCGCGAGTTTTCCGGAGGTGTCCGGATCCCGAACGGAAACGGCCCGGGAGTCGCCCGGATCTCAAACGGAGGCGTTCGAGATCCGGGCCCACCGTCACCGCTTCCGGTACAGCCCCTTCTTCTGGAACTTCGGCTCGCTCGTCACGAGCATCCCCAGGGACCGGAAGATGCCCTCGTCCACGGAGCCGAGGATCGTCGTGGTGTGCACGTCGCAGCCCTCGAGGCTGGCCAGCTGCTCGACGGCCGCCTTCGCGTTCTCGTCGGTCGCCGCGGACACGGACAGCGCGATCAGCACCTCGTCCGTGTGCAGCCGCGGGTTCTTGGAGCCCAGGTGCACGGTCTTGAGCGTCTGGATCGGCTCGATCGAGGCGGGGGAGAGCAGGTGCACGTCGTCCTCGATGCCGGCCAGCACCTTGAGGGCGTTGAGCAGCACCGCAGCGGAGCAGCCCAGCAGCTCCGAGGTCTTGCCGGTCACCAGGGTGCCGTCCGCCAGCTGCACGGCCGCGCCGGGCTCACCGGTGCGCTCGGCCACCAACTGCGCGGCACCCACCACCGGGCGGTCCTCCGAGCTCAGGCCCAGCTTGGACATCACCAGGGCCACGCGCTCGGACTCGGTGTCGTCCGCGCCCTCCAGCGCCTCGTTGACCTGAGCCTTGTAGTAGCGCCGGATGATCTCCTGCTTCGCGGCCTCCTGGCACACCTCGTCGTCCACGATCGCCGCGCCGGCCATGTTCACGCCCATGTCCGTGGGGGACTTGTACGGGGTGGTGCCCGTGACCTTCTCCAGCAGCGCGGACAGCAGCGGGAACACCTCGACGTCACGGTTGTAGCTCGTCACCCGCTCGCCGTACTCGGCCAGGTGGAACGGGTCGATCAGGTTGATGTCGTCCAGGTCCACGGTGGCGGCCTCGTAGGCGGCGTTCACCGGGTGCTCGAGAGGCAGGTTCCAGATGGGGAACGTCTCGAACTTCGCGTAGCCGGCCGGGATGCCCCGCTGCCGATCGTTGTACACCTGGCTCAGGCACGTCGCCAGCTTGCCGGAGCCCGGGCCGGGGGCCGTCACGACGACGAGGTCCCGCGTGGTCTCGGACCACTCGTTCGCGCCGAAGCCCTGCTCCGAGACGATCGTGGACATGGCGTGCGGGTAGCCGGGGATCACGCGGTGGCGGGCCACCTTCAGGCCGAGGCGCTCGAGCTTCTCGAGGAACGCCAGCGCACGGTGGTTGGCGTCCTCCAGCTGCGTGACCACCACGTGCTCCACCAGGAACCCGCGCTCCCGGAACACGTCCACGAGGCGCAGGACGTCGTCCTCGTACGTGATGCCCAGGTCCGCGCGGACCTTGTTCCGCTCGAGGTCCTTGGCGTTGAAGCACACCAGGATCTCGGTCTCGTCCTTGATGCGGTCCAGCATCGCGATCTTGTTGTCCGGGGTGAAGCCGGGCAGGACGCGGGAGGCGTGCAGGTCGTCGAAGAGCTTGCCGCCCATCTCCAGGTACAGCTTCCCGCCGATCTGGCGGCGGCGTTCCTGGATGTGCTGGGACTGGAGTTCGATGTACTTCGCGCGGTCGAACCCGACGCGGTGGAGGGGGCCGGAGGCCGCGGCCTCCGTGGTGGTGCTGGCGGGGCGGGCGGTCTCATGCGTGCCGGTCATGGACTCTCAGCATAGACCTGTCCGCGGGGCGCGTGGCCCCGGCCCGGCGTCGGGCCCCCGCATCCCTCAGTCCCTCGGGTCCTCCGGGTCGTCCGCGATCCAGTCGTGCTCGGGGTCGTCGAAGCTGCGCGTGCGCCCGGTGCGCAGGTCGGTGACGTCCATGACGCCGGTGCCGCGGTCCAGGCGCACCTGCTGGTGTGAGGCGGGGTCGACGACGGTGATCGTCTGGGTCTGCGGGTCGTAGTCGTCCACCCGCACCTGGTCCTCGTACTCCTGCCGCGGTCCGTAGGACCCGTCCGCGTCGTCGTCGGGGAAGGCGGGGGCGCCGGGGGAGCGCAGCCGGCGCTCGAGGGTGCGCTCCACCCGGCGCGCGGCCGCCTCCTGCGCCTGCGTGGCCAGGCGCCGCAGACGCGCGAGGGACTCCTTGTCCTGGGAGATCTCCGCGCCGAAGAACCGCCACTGGTAGCGGTAGGCGATCATCCGCACCGCGAAGATCAGGAACGCGATGAGGAAGCCCGTGAACGCGTTGAGCGCGCCGTTCATCGCCACCACGGTCGCCAGCACCGCGCCCAGGAACGTGGGGAGCACGTAGACGCCGCGGGGGTCGAAGATGGACGGGACCTCGTTGGCGACGATGTCCCGCAGCACGCCGCCGCCCAGCGCCGTGACCATCGCGATCACCACCGTGGACACCGGGTGCACGCCCATCGAGTGCGCCAGCAGCACACCGGACACCGTGAACAGGGCGAGCCCGGCGGCGTCGAACAGGGTGATGGTCAGGTTCAGCCGATTCGGGTGGATCACCTTGACGTACACGAGCAGGGACACCAGCACGGGCGGGGCCAGGTAGACCGGGTTCTCCAGGGACGCGGGCAGGCCGCGGTCCAGCAGGATGTCCCGGGTGAAGCCGCCGCCCAGCCCGGCCAGCAGGGACAGCGCCAGCGAGCCCACCAGGTCGAACTGCTTGCGCGCCGCCAGCAGCGCCCCCGAGGTGGCGAAGAAGAAGATCCCGATCAGGTCCAGGGTCGTGAGCAGCCACGGGACGTCGGTGAGGGTGGCGAAGAACTGCTGCACGTCCACGGCGGCTCCTTCCGTCGGGTCCGGGGATTCACCGGCCATTGTCCCGTGCGGCCCGCGCAGTGGCTCGTTTGTTCACCCGGGTGTCCCCGGAGGTGTGACGTCCTCGCCGGCTCCGGGCGTCTCCTCGTTCGCCGGGGGGCCGTCCTCGCCGGGGTCGGCGGGCGGCCCGTCCCGGCCCTTGCGGTCGCGGATGTCCGGCACGGGCGGCTCGTCGTGCGGATCCAGGCGCTGGCGCTGGGTCTCCCCCGAGATCTCGGCCCCCGGGGCGAGCCACTCCCTGCGCAGCGACACCACGCGCAGCACGAGCACGAGCACCATCACCGCCGCCGAGGTCAGCGGGCCGAGGAGCTCCGCCTGGCCGAGGGCCGCCGTCGTGCCCGCGCCGAGGATGGCCGGCAGCGCGTACCAGCCGCGCCCGCCGAACACGGCGGGCGGTTCCCCGGCGACGACGTCGCGCAGGATGCCGCCGCCGACGGCGGTCACCAGGCCCAGCACCGCGGCGGCGACCGGGCTCAGGCCGGCGAGCAGGGCGATGCGCGTGCCCACCACGCAGTACACGGCCAGGCCGATGGCGTCGAAGGCCATGACGGCGTGGTGGCCGCGCTCGCCGTCGAAGATCCGGAGGAACACCGCTAGCGACGCGACCGCCGGCAGGATCAGGTACCAGGGGTTGTCGAAGGCCGCGGGCACGTCCCGGCCGACCACGAGGTCACGGACGACACCGCCGCCCGTGCCCACCATGAGGGCCAGCAGCAGGGAGCCGACGATGTCGTAGCCCTTGCGCACGGCGAGGACGGCACCCGAGATCGCGAAGAAGAACACGCCCACGAGGTCCACGGCGGTGATCGCCGCGGTGATCGCGTCGGCGAGCTCGCCGTGCGCGTCGATCGGCTCGGGCACGTCCCGTTCGAGTTCGGCGGGGTCCTTGGGGGCGGCGGACAGCAGCCACACGGGGAGAGACGGAAGCAGCACCCGCCCATCGTCCCCCGTCAGGCGGCCCGGGTCAGCCCTGCGCCGGTCCGAACTCCTTGGCCAGCTCCGCCGCCACGCCGGTGTACCCGGCCGGGGTCAGCTCCAGCAGGCGCGCCTGGGCCGCCTCCGACAGGCCGAGGCCCTGCACGAACTCGCGCATGCGCGCCCCGTCCACGCGGTGGCCGCGGGTCAGCTCCTTGAGGCGCTCGTAGGGGTTGTCCATGCCCTCGACGCCGGCGATCGCCTCGGCACGCATCACGGTCTGGACGGCCTCGCCGAGCACCTCCCAGTTCGTGTCGAGGTCCTCCGCCAGTACGGGCGCGGCGACCTGGAGCTGGCCCATGCCCTTGGTGACGTTGGTCAGGGCGAGCACCGAGTGGCCGAGGGCCACGCCGATGTTGCGCTGCGACGTCGAGTCCGTGAGGTCGCGCTGCCAACGGGACTCCACGAGGGTGGCGCCCAGCGAGTCGAGCAGGGCGCAGGAGAGCTCGAGGTTGGCCTCGGCGTTCTCGAAGCGGATCGGGTTCACCTTGTGCGGCATGGTGGAGGAGCCGGTCGCACCGGCCACGGGGATCTGCGCGAAGTAGCCGATGGAGATGTAGCTCCACACGTCCACGCAGAAGCCGTGGAGGATCCGGTTGAAGCGCGCGACGTCGGCGTACAGCTCCGCCTGCCAGTCGTGGGACTCGATCTGGGTGGTCAGCGGGTTCCAGGTGAGGCCGAGGTGCTCCACGAAGGACCGGGACAGGGCCGGCCAGTCCGCGTCCGGGGCGGCGGCGAGGTGGGCGGCGTAGGTGCCGGTGGCGCCGTTGATCTTGCCCAGGTACTCCTGGCCGGCGATGCGCCGGGTCTGGCGGGTCAGACGGTGCACGAACACGGCCATCTCCTTGCCCAGCGTGGTGGGCGTGGCCGGCTGGCCGTGCGTGCGGGAGAGCATGGGGGTCTCGGCGGCCTCGGCGGCCATCGCGGAGACGGTGGCCACGGCGGCGCGGGCGGCCGGCAGCCAGACCTGCTCGACGGCGTCGCGCACGCCCACCGCGTAGGCGAGGTTGTTGATGTCCTCGGAGGTGCACGCGAAGTGCACGAGCGGCTTCAGCCGGCCCAGACCCAGCCCCTCGAGGCGGTCGGCGATGAAGTACTCGACGGCCTTCACGTCGTGCACCGTGACCTTCTCGGTGGCCGCCAGCTCGGCCACGGACTCCGCGTCGAAGTCCGTGACGATCGCCCGCAGGCCCGCCTGCTGCTCGGCCGTGAGCGGCTCGAGACCCGGCAGCACACGGTGCTCGGCCAGGTGGATGAACCACTCGACCTCCACGTGGATGCGGTTGCGGTTCAGCGCCGCCTCGGACAGGTGCTCCACGAGCGGCTCCACCGCCGCACGGTAGCGGCCGTCCAGGGGGCCGAGGGCGATGCCGGCCTCGGCGAGGGAACGGCGGTGGGCGGTGGACGCGGGCTGTGAGGTCATGGCCCCCATTCTGGCAGGCGCCGCGGACGCCCGACGAAGGCGAGGGCCGGGTCCGTCCTCAGCCGTCCGTCGACGCCGGCCACCAGTCTCGCCGCAGCACCGCGAGTTGCACCGAGTCCCATCGCCGGCCCTCCCAGGAGCGCGCCTCGGGGATGCGGGCGACCTCGGTGTACCCGACGCGGACCGCCGACGCGATCATCCGCGCGTTGCCGGACCACGTGACCAGGCTCAGCAGGTGCGCGTCCGTCTCCGCGAACGACGCGTCCGACCACAGCGTGAGCGCCGCCCGCCCGACGCCGCGGCCCCACGTGGTCGGGTCGAACAACAGGATGCCGAGCTCCCACCAGCCCGCGCCCGCCGGATGCTGCTCCGTGCGGGTCACGAGACCGACGGGGGTGCCGTCCACCGTGACGACCCGGACGTCAGGGTCGCCGACGCGCCGGCGCGCGTGGTCGGCGTCGAAGTCCGCGCGGCTCGGCGGGGCGGCCGTGTCCGCGGCGTGGAAGTAGGGGGCGTCCCACGACTTCCACTCGGGGTCCTCGGCGCCGTGGATCCAGGTCCACAGGAAGTCGGCGTCGTCGGCGGCCACCGGGCGCAGCGCGACGTCGGTCCGGGGCGGGGCGTCCGCGCGCGTCCCTGAGGGGCGAGGGGTGGCGGGATCGAGATCAGTCATGGCGCCATCCTGCCCTCAGCCGCGACGGGGTGGCGAGTGCAACATGCGGACGCGCCCGGTGGCCCGGGGCGCGGTGGACCTACCGTGGCTGACGTCGCCGTCGCCCGGCGTCGGCATGCCGAGAGGGATGAGGAGACCGAGATGACGGAACGGACCGGGCAGGCCCACGAGGCCGGGACGATCGACCGGCTGATGGCCGGGTGGGTCGCCGACGTCGAGACCCCGGACGCCTGCGCCGCCCACCTGCTCTGCGACCGCTGGCCGGCCGACGCGGTGGCGTTCCGGTTCGTGGCGGAGGACATGTCCGCCGTCGACCTCACCTTCGGCGAGCTGGCCGACCGCTCGCGCCGCCTCGCCACCGGCCTCGCCGCCCGCGGCGTCACGCGCGGCGACCGGGTCCCCGTGATGATGTCCAAACGGGAGGAGCTCGTCATCACGCTGCTGGCCCTGTGGCGGCTCGGCGCTGTGCACGTGCCGCTGTTCACCGCGTTCGCCGCGGGCGCCGCCCGGATGCGCATCGAGGGCGCGGCGGCGCGGCTTGTCGTCGCCGAACCCCGTCAGGCCGAGAAGCTCACGGACATCCCCGGCATCGAGATCATCCGCACCGGCCCGGAGTGGGACGCGCTCGCGGACTCCGCGCCGCTGGGCGAGGACGTCGCCGTCGGCGGGGACGGGCCGATCGCCCTGCTGTTCACCTCCGGCACCACCGGCCGCCCCAAGGGGGTGCCCGTGCCGCTGCGCGCGGCCGCCGCGTTCGCCGTCTACCTCACGTGCGCGGTGGACCTGCGCCCCGAGGACCTGTTCTGGAACGCGGCCGACCACGGCTGGGCGTACGGGCTGTACTACGGGATCGTCGGCACGCTGGTGCTCGGGGCGACCTCGGTGCAGTACCGCGGCGCCTTCTCCCCGGCGACCATGGTCGAGGTGATCCGCTCGCAGGGCATCACGAACCTCGCCGGCGCCCCCACGATGTTCCGCGCGCTGGCCAAGGCCGGGGAGGTCACCGAGGACGCCCCGCTGCGGCTGCGGCGCGTGTCCACGGCGGGGGAGCCGCTGCCGCCGTCCGTGCTCGAGTGGGGCCGGACGGCCCTCGGCACGGAGATCCGCGACCACTACGGCCAGACCGAGCTGGGCATGGTCATCTGCACCCTCGCGCACCCCGAGCTGGCCGCGCCGCCCCGCCCGGGTTCGATGGGTGTGCCCCTGCCGGGGATCGCCGCCGAGATCCGGGACGGGCAGATCGCGATCGACGCGGCCTCGCCCCTGTTCTGGTTCCCCGGCTACCTCGGGGAGCCGGAGAAGACCGCGGAGCGTTTCACCCCGGACGGGCGCTGGTACCTGACCGGGGACACCGCCCGGCAGGACGACGACGGCTGGTTCTTCTTCTCCTCCCGGGACGACGACGTGATCCTCGCCGCCGGCTACCGGATCGGCCCGTTCGACGTGGAGTCCGTGCTCATCGACCACCCGCGGGTGCAGGAGGTCGCCGTCGTCGGCCTGCCGGACCCGGAGGGGGTGCGGGGCGAGGAGGTCGTGGCGTTCGTGGTGCCCGCCGGGGCCGTCGCGGACCCGGACGCCCTGGCGGCCGAGCTGCAGGCCAAGGTCCGCGACGAGTACTCCAAGCACGCCTACCCGCGCCGGGTGCACTTCGTGGACCGGCTGCCCAAGACCCCCTCCGGCAAGCTGCAGCGGTTCGTGCTGCGCCAGGGCGCCGCCGGCTGACTCAACGGTGCACGAGCCGCAGGAACGCGCCGATCATCGGCAGGTCCTCGGGGCTGGTGGGCAGCGCGTCCGCGAGGGCGGGGGAGTGGACGAGGTAGGCGGCCCACTGTCCGGGCGAGATCGACACGTTGAGCCGGTTCCGGTTCAGGAGGAAGTCCAGCCCGCGCGGCACCTCCTGCGGTGAGGACGCCGCCATCGTCAGGATCGCGACGGCGGCCTCCCGGCCCTGGAACTTGTCCACGGTGCCGACGGTGGTGCCCTCGAGACCGGCGGCGTCGAGCGTCTCCCGGACCGTGGCGACCTGCGCGTTGTACGGGGCCACCACGATCACGTCGGACGGCTCGAGCGGTCGGCCGGGATCGTCCGGGCCGGTGGACCAGGTGCGGCCGAGCAGTGACCGGATGATCTCGACGACGGCCGCGGCCTCCTCCGGCGAGGAGACCGCGTTGCCCGTGTGGGAGACCGGCCACGGGTGCAGTCCGGGCTCCACGCCGTCGAGCCGGCGGGCGTCCGTGACCTCCTCCCGCGCGCCGAGCCGGCCGGCGTAGGAGAGCTCGGAGACCGCGCGGGTGAGCGCCGAGTGCATGCGCCACGAGGTGTCCAGGAAGAAGCCGCGCTCGGCGCGGAGCACGGGGGCGCCCTCCGCGATCCAGGTCAGGGCCGCGTCGCCGATGGGCTGGGGGTGCTCGCCCCTGCTGACCTGGGGGAGCTGCTGCGGGTCACCCAGCAGCAGCACCGTCTCGGCCAGGGCGCTCGCGCCCAGGAGGTGCGCGAGGGAGAGCTGCCCTGCCTCGTCCACCACCAGGAGGTCGACCGGCTGGGCCGCGGCGTTCGCGAAGGTCCACGCGGTGCCGCCCAGGACCCGGCCCGGTGCCAGGAAGGCATGGACCTCCGATGAGCCCAGGGACGTCCAGCGGTGCGGTCCGTCCGGGTCCTTGGGCTCCTTGCCCACGCGGTCGGGGTCCACACCGACCCCGATCAGCTGGTCGAGGAAGTTCTCCACCACCGCGTGGGACTGGGCGGTGACGCCGACCGTCCAGCCCCGGTCCAGGAGTTCCTTCACCGCGCGGCTGCCCACGTACGTCTTGCCGGTGCCGGGAGGGCCCTGCACGGCCACGTAGGAGCCGCGTGCGGACTCGACCGCCTCGACCAGGCCCCCGACGCCGTCCCGCCGGCCGTCTCGTACGTCCGCCCCGATCGCGGCGAGGGTCCGGCCCGTGGTGCGCGGGGCACGGCGCGCCAGGATGTCGAACACCGCTCCGTCCGGCAGTCGGCCGCGGCGGGCGGCCTCGGCGGCCTGCTCCCGGATGCGTTCGAGGAGGCCACCGGGCCGGACGTAGTTGAGGTGGAAGACCGCCATGGGCACCTCCGCGTGCGGTTCCGGCTCGTACTTGGTGCTGAGGCGCTGCAGCAGGCTGACTCGGAACCGGCCCGGTGCGATCTCCTCCACCTCGGTCACGTCCACGGGCGATCGGCTCTGCCAGCGGACGGCGTTGGGGGCCAGCTCCGCCCAGCGCGGCGGCTGCTCGTACAGGGCGTTGAGCTTGAACCTCTCCTGGCTGTTCCGACGCGGCCGGACCTCGGTGCCCGGCTCGAGGCGCCCGGTCACGGTCAGCGTCCGGGCGGGGTTGCTCCGCGGGGTGGGACGTTCCCACGCACTCACCGACTCGACGGTGTCGAACACCAGGTTCGCGCGCGGCTCCTGCCACTCGTCCGGGGCGGACACGGCCCGATCGAACATGGCCCACCACAGCGGCTTGTTCTCCCTGGCGAAGTAGCCCAGGCCCGCGGCCAGCAGGGCGATACCGCGCCGCCCGCCGTCGAGCTCCGCCTCCGGGGCCCGCGTCCCGCCCGCCTCGTCCCTCTCGGCGCCCGCCAGCGCCTGAAGCGAGGCGGCGAGGGCCGCGTCCTGCTCCTGGAGCGACGGCGCGGCCTCGACCAGCGGTTCGTTCCCGGTCGCGGCGTCGTCGACGGGACGGTCCGCGACGGCGGCCTCCTCGGGCTCGACCTGTGCCAGCAGCCAGTCCCGCAGCCGTGCCGTGGAGACGCAGTCGTACCGGTTGTAGTCCTCGATGTCGGCGCGGATCGCCCTCGCGACCTCGGTGTCCCCGGCCTCCATCGCGGTGACGTACCGGTGGTACTCGGTGACGCTGTCCGCCGCCGTCGTGACGCCGTCCTCCGCCCGGTGCTCCGCCCCCATGTAGAGGGGCTCCAGCTTCTTGATGGAGTAGCTCGGCACACCGGCCCGCAGGGCGGCGCGGACCGTGGAGTACAGGTCCACGAACAGCCCCGCGCGCAGCCAGTCGTCCAGCTCGCGCTCACCCACGCCGTGGCGCACGGTCAGGCGCTTCAGCGCGGTGACCTCGTACGCGGCGTAGTGGTAGATCCGCATCCCCGGGTGGGCCGCGCGCCGCGCCTCCACGAACGCCACGAACTGCTCGAGCGCCGCCCGCTCGGCGGCACGGGTGTCCGCCCACAGACCCGTGAACCGGAAGTCGGCCGAGGCGGTGCGCGCGGTGTCCCCGCCCGGCGCCTCGACCCATCCCCACAGGTACTCGAGACCCTCCATGCTCCCGTCCGCGGAGACCCACAGCGGGTCCCCCTCGAAGTCGAAGAAGACGTCTCCGGCGTCCGGCACGGGCAGCCCCGCCACGGCGCGCGGGTCCACGATCCGATGCGGCGGCAGTCCGTCCGCCCCGGCCGGCTCCAGCTGGATCGCCGCCTGCTCCCGCAGCGCCTCCCACGTGCGGCGGGCCATGCCCTCCGGCGGTGCGACGGACGCCGCGAGCTGCTCGATGGTCGTGATGCCGGCCTCGCGCAGCCGGGTGCGCTGCAACCGCGTGGCCCCCGCCGTGAGCAGCACGTCCCGGTGCTCGTCGACGGCCTCCTCGCACGCCTCGCATGCGCCGCAGACGCTCAGGCGGTCGTCACCCCAGCGGGCGGGCTCCCCGGCGGCCACGTGATCCTGCAGCAGCGCCTCCAGCCGGGCGCGCTGGTGCCGGTACACCGGGATCACCTCGTCCAGGTCCGCGACGTGCCGGGAACCGTCCCCGAGCCACAGGCTGCCCTGCCGCGCCCGCGGCACGTCCATGCCGTCCAGCAGGTCCGCGTACGCGGCGATCTGCAGCAACGCGGTCACCCGTGCATGCCGGGCCAGCTTCGTGTCCACCACCTCGTACGCACCCTCGGGGTGCTCCTCGTCCGTGCGGAGCACGAGGAAGTCGGCCAGCCCGCCGAACGCGCCGTCGTGCAGCATCCCCTGGAACACGACGGCGGGGCGCGCGGCCAACGCCGCCGCGGTGCGCTCCCGGGCGGCCCGCACGCCCTCGGGCGTGTAGCGCTCCGGGCGGGCGAGCCGGACCACCTGGTTCGCGCCGTGCTCCGCCTCGAGTCGCGCGAGCACGCGGGACTCGTGCTCGTCCCCGAGGCGGGAGACCCGCTCGAGGAACGCGTCCTCCGCGCCGATCCGCGGGGCACGTCCGAGCGCGGGGTCCACCGTCCCGCGCAGCCACCCATAGGTACACGTGGCGGCGGCGGTGATGTCCGAGGGGCTGAGCATGAAGGAGGCGCGGTCCGGCGCGAAGGTCACCATGCGGTCACCCTAGACAGGCGCCGCGGACACGATAGGCGGGGGCCGCGCACACGGTCCCGGCGCGCCTCGCCCCGGCGGCGGGGCGACGGGGGTCGGCGCGCGTCACACACCGGACCGGACTTGACGTGGGTCACATCCAGGGAGTTACCTAATGATCGTTCAGTAATTCTTTGCGCCGCCGCGCCGGCGCGCCCGTGCCGGCAGGGAGGCCCGCCCATGACCGAGACCGCCCACCACCCCATGCTCGCGGAGGACCGCGTGGCACGGTGGCTCGGCGTCACCCTCGAGGCCGCCGAGAAGGACCACGCGCGCATCCGGATGACGCTCACCGAGGACCAGCACAACGGCTTCGGCCTGGCCCACGGCGGCGCCGTCTTCGCGTTCGCGGACACGTGCTTCGCGCTGACCTGCAACGACCCCGCCTCGGACGGCTCCACCCTCACCGTGGCCTCCGGCGTGGACGTCAACTTCCTCGCGGCCACCCGCGCCGGGCAGACCCTCGTCGCGGAGGGCCGCCTGGTCGCCGCCGCCGGCCGCTCGGCCGTCTACGACATCACCGTCACCACCGACGACGGCACCCCGGTGGCCGCCTTCCGCGGCCGCTCCCGCACCATCCCCGCCCCCGGACGCTGACCGACGGGCGCACCCGCCGGTGCGCCGCCGTCGTCGACCGCCGCCCGACCCCGCATCCCCAGGAGGACGCCATGCTTGAGGCCTCGATCCCCAACCCGTACACGCCGGCAC
>NZ_JABFAY010000020.1:44920-70579 GCF_017168495.1 Micrococcus sp. KRD096
GCCCGCCCCCGCCGACCGCGGGGCCCCGGACCCCGAGGAGACGATGAGCCGGGACCAGATCGAGGCGCTCCAGTTCGAACGCCTCCGCTGGACCCTGCACCACGCCTACGAGAACGTGCCCGCGTACCGGGAGCACTTCGACGCGCACGGCGTCCACCCCTCGGACTTCACGGAGCTCGGGGACCTCGCCAAGTTCCCGTACACGGACAAGGAGTTCCTGCGGAAGAGCTACCCGTTCGGCGCGTTCGCCGCCACGGGCCCCGAGCTGCGTCGCATCCACGCCTCCTCCGGCACCACCGGCCAGCCCACCGTGGTCGGCTACACCGACGACGACCTGGCCACGTGGGCCACCCTCGTCGCCCGCTGCTTCCGCGCCGGCGGCATCCGCCCCGGTGACCGCGTGCACAACGCGTACGGCTACGGCCTGTTCACCGGCGGCCTCGGCGCCCACTACGGCGCCGAGCGCATCGGCGCGGCCGTGATCCCGATGTCCGGCGGGCAGACGGAGAAGCAGGTGCAGCTGATCACCGACTTCCAACCGCGCGCCATCCTCTCCACGCCCACCTACCTGCTGACCATCGCGGACGGCTTCAAGAAGCTCGGTCTGGACCCCCGCGAGTCCTCCCTCGAGGTCGCGATCCTCGGCGCCGAGCCGTGGACCGAGGAGATGCGCCGCGAGATCGAGCAGACCTTCGACCTCGACGCCCTGGACATCTACGGCCTCTCCGAGGTCATGGGCCCGGGCGTGGCCGGCGAGTCCGCGGCCACCAAGGACGGCTCCCACATCTGGGAGGACCACTTCCGCCCCGAGATCATCGACCCGCTCACGGACGAGGTCCTCGAGACCGGCCGCCACGGCGAGCTCGTCTTCACCTCGCTCACCAAGCAGGCGCTGCCGATCATCCGGTACCGCACCCACGACCTCACCCGCCTGCTGCCGGGCACCACGCACCCGGGCCACCGCCGCATGGGTCGCATCACCGGCCGCTCGGACGACATGATCATCCTGCGCGGCGTGAACCTGTTCCCGTCGCAGATCGAGGAGCTGGCCCTCAAGGAGCCGGCCCTGTCGCCGCACTTCACCCTCGAGATCACGCGCCCGGACCGCATGGACCAGATGGCCGTGAACATCGAGCGCCGCGATCATGCGACCCTCGAGGAGGCCCAGGCCTGCGCCGCGCACCTGCGCATGGAGATCAAGACGAAGATCGGCTCCTCGTGCGTGATCAACGTGGTGGAGCCGGAGTCCCTGGCCCGCTCCTCCGGCAAGCTCAAGCGGATCTACGACCTGCGCGACCAGGCCTGATCCCGACCCCGCGGCCGAACCCCACGCCGGCGTGCCCGGTAGAGTGGGCCGGTGCGCCGTCGTCGTCGGCGTCCGCCCGCCCCTGAAGGTGCCCCAGAGCAGCCCCACCCCGCGCCGCGGCCGGCCCGGCTATGACCGGCAGACGCTGCTGGCCGAGTGCGTCGAGCTCTTCAACCGGCACGGCTACGAGGCGACGTCCATGGGCATGCTCGCCGCCCACCTGGGCATCTCCAAGTCCGCGATCTACCACCACGTGGAGTCCAAGGAGGCGATCCTCGACCACGCGGTGACGGAGGCGCTCGACGCCCTCGAGGCGTGCCTGGACGATGTGGTGGCCAGCGGGGCCGACGCCGGCGCGCAGGTCGAGGCGGCCATCCGCGGCACGCTCGGGGTGCTGGCGGAGAAGCAGCCCGAGGTGACCCTGCTGCTGCGCCTGCGCGGGAACTCGGCGGTCGAGGTGGCCGCCGTCGAGCGCCGACGCGAGATCACCCGGCGTCTGGGCGACCTGCTCGAGGCCGCCCAGGCCGCGGGTGCGGTGCGCTCCGACGTGACCCCGCGCAACCTCGCCCGCCTCGCGCTGGGCATGATCAACTCGATCGTCGACTGGTACCGGCCGGATCGCGGCGTTCCCGGCCAGCAGGGACCGGACCAGATGATCGACGCCGTCACGGGCGTGGTGCTCGGGGGCCTGCGGGGCTGAGGGCCCGCTGTCCTCAGCCCTAGCCGTCGAGCGCGGCGAGCACGTCGGCCACGATCGAGGCCGCGCGGTCCTCCGCGTCCGCGGGCACCCCGCCGTCCGCGTCGGCCTGGGCCACGGCCACGGTGCGGGCGCCGTCCTGCACGGCAGTGAGGTGGGAGTAGACGGACCCCCCGGGGGCCGGGAGCGCCGTGTACGCGGTGCCGCCCTCGTGCTCGGTCCGCGTCACGCTCTCCACGTCGAGCCCGGCCAGGTCCACCCCGGTGCAGGCCTGCGCCGCCGCTCGGGCGTCCTCCAGGGCGGCGCGGGCGGCCTCCTCCGTGGGGTACACGGTGACGCGCACGCCGAGCGGAGTGACCTCGGCGTCGGGGGACGCCGTGAAGGAGGGCGCCGGTGTCGTGGTGGGCCCGCCGCCGGTCGTGGCGGCCGTCTCCGGCTGGGCCGTGAGCCCCAGGTCCGCCGCCCCGGCCTCGGCGTCCCGCTCCAGATCGGAGCGGGTGGCGTCCAGGCAGGCCTGCTGTTCCGCGCTGCGGGTGGAAGCCGGGCTCGCACCGGCGTCGACCGCCTGCTCCAGGCCGGCGGCCCGCTGGCGCAGCTCCGTCTGCCGCTCCAGCGGCGAGGCGGCGCTCAGCCCCACCTCGGACCCCGGCCCCGCGGCCCGTTGGACGGCGGCCTGCACGGCCAGGGTCCGCTGCCCGTCCAGCGCGGGGGGCATCTCGAGGGACAGGCTGCCCGAGGCGGAGGCGCCGGCCGTGCTCTCCGCCGCGCCCGTGCTCTCCGTGGAGCTGCTGGCCGCGGGCGACGTGGGGGCGGACGAGGCCGCCGTCGTCGTGGACGACGCCGACGGTCGTGGACGACGCCGACGAGGGGGCGGGGGAGGAGGGCTCCGCGCCGCCGCCGCCCGCGCACCCGGCGAGGGCGAGCGCGCCCACGGCGAGGGCGCCGAGCAGGGGGAGTCGGGAGGTCGTCATGGCCCGACTCTACGTGCGCTGTGACGGATGCCACAAGGAAGCGGCGGGGGCACGCAACGGGGACGCCCGATGCGTGGTGCGCACCGGACGGCCCCTGATCCGTCAGCGGAGGAGGTCAGCCGAGCGGGGTGTCCTTGTCGCCCAGGTTCCAGTCCTCCACCGGGCCGAGGTTCTCCCCGTCCGGCCCGTAGCGGTAGAACCCCTGGCCGTCGGCCACGCCGCTGTGGCCCTCGGCGATGCTCTTCTCGAGCAGCTCAGCGAAGCCGAGCTGCCAGTCGACGCCCGTGTTGCGGGAGACGTTGGCGGCCACGTGGAAGCCCACGATGTCATAGGTCTGGAACGGGCCGCGCTCGTTGCCGGTGGCCACGCGCCAGGTGCGGTCGATGTCCGCCGGGTTGCCCACTCCGTGCATGTACAGCTTGGAGCCGGCCTGCAGCCACGGGATGAGCAGGGAGTTGAGGAAGTAGCCCGGGATCTCCTTGCGCACGTGCACGGGGACCATGCCGGTCTCCTCGGCGAACTGCAGGGCTCCCGCGACGGCCTCCGGCGAGGTGGCGGCGGTGCCCATGACCTCGGCGGTGTTCTGCGCCCAGATGCGGTTGGCGTAGTGCAGGGCCAGGAAGCGCTCCGGATGGCCGCTGGCGTCGGCGAAGTCCGAGGGCAGCAGGGAGGAGGTGTTCGTGGCGAACAGGGTCGTGGCGGGGGCGAGCTCGCCCACCTGGGCCCACACCTTGCGCTTGAGCTCCAGGTTCTCCGGGACGGCCTCGACCACGATGTCCGCATCCGCCAGGGCCTCGCCGAGGTCCGAGGTCGGCGTGATGCGGGCGATGGCCTCGTCGAAGCGCTGCGGGTCGTAGCCCTCCCCGAGGTCTGCTTCGTAGCCCTGGCGGATCCACGCCCAGCGGCGCTCGATCCCCTCGAGGGCGGCGGGGACGGCGTCGTAGGCCATCACCTTCTTGCCGTGGTACGCCGCCTGCATGATGATCTGCGAACCCAGCACGCCGGTGCCCAGCACGGCGACCTGCTCGAAACGGGTGAACTCGGACATGTGTGTCGACCTTCTTCTCTCGCGGTCCGAATGGGACGTACAGGTGAACGCCCCGGGCACGCTCCTTGTTCCCGGGGGCGACGACGGGCCGCCCGGTGCGCAGCGGGCGCACGGGACGGCCCGTCGGGGCGGGGAGGCTCAGCCCTGGGAGGTCTCGGACGGGGCCATCGGCCAGGTCTTGGCCACGAGCGTCAGCACGTCGTACTGAGCGCAGAGCTCGTCCTTCTGGTTGTGGATCCGGCAGTCCCAGGCCACCTCGCCGTACTCGTCGCTCACGCGCGGGGTGATGCGCTTGGCGGTCAGGGTCACGCGGATGGCGTCGTCGTAGGTCACCGGCGTGATGAAGCGCAGGTTCTCCAGGCCGTAGTTGGCCAGCACCGGGCCCGGATCCGGGGCCACGAACAGCCCCGCGGCCCACGAGACCAGCAGGTAGCCGTGGGCCACGCGGCGCGGGAAGAACGGGTTGGCCATGGCGGCCTCCTCGTTCGTGTGGGCGTAGAACCTGTCCCCGGTCTCCTCCGCAAAGGCGGTGATGTCCTCCAGGGTGACGGTGCGCAGGCCGGAGGCGAACTGGTCGCCCACCGTCAGCTCGGCCAGGGACTTGTAGAACGGGTGCACGGCCGTGCCGGCCTCCACGTCCTCGCGCGTCACCGTGTGGGCTGCGGCGCCCGGATGCCACACGCCGGTGATGGCGGTGAGCATGTCCGGGGAGCCCTGGATCGCCGTGCGCTGCATGTAGTGCTTGACGGCGCGGACACCACCGAGCTCCTCGCCGCCGCCGGCGCGGCCGGGGCCGCCGTGGATCAGCACCGGCACGGGGGCGCCGTGACCGGTGGTGGTCGTGGCGGTCTGGCGGTTCAGGACGTGCACGCGGCCGTGGTGGGCGCCGATCCCGGCGGCGAACGCGCGGGCGGTCTCACCGTCGTTCGTGGCGACCGTGGCCACGAGCGATCCCGAGCCCAGGGCGGCCAGGGCCACGGCGTCGGCCACGTCCGTGTAGCCGATCACCGAGGTGACCGGGCCGAACGCCTCGACGCTGTGCACCTCGGGGGTGCGTGCGTCCTCGAAGGTGAGCACCGTGGGGGCGAAGAACGCGCCGGACTCGGCGTCGGCGTCGCCGGTCGAGCCCTCGGGGCCGCCGAGGCGGACCTGACCGCCGGCGTCGACCAGGCGCTGCACCGCGCCGCGGACCTCGCTCTGCTGCTCCTTCGAGGCCAGGGCGCCCATGGTGGTGCCCTCGACGCGCGGGTCGCCCAGGACGACCTTCGCGGCCAGGCGCTCGGTGAGGGCGGCGGTCACGGCCTCGACCCGGTCCTGCGGGACGATCACCCGGCGGATGGCCGTACACTTCTGGCCGGCCTTGACCGTCATCTCCTGGAAGACGACCTTCACGAACGCCTCGAACTCGGGGGACTCCGGGTCCGCGTCCGGGCCGAGGATGGCGGCGTTGAGGGAGTCGGTCTCCGCGGTGAAGCGGACGCCGCCCTCCTGCACGTTCGGGTGCTTCTTCAGCGTGGCCGCGGTGGCGGCGGAGCCGGTGAACGCGACGTGGTCGCGGTAGTCCAGGTGGTCCAGCAGGTCGCGGGCGGAACCGGAGATCAGCTGGATCGAGCCCTCGGGCAGCACGCCGGACTCGAGCATCAGCTCGACGCACTTCTGCGTGACGTAGCCGGTGGGGGTGGCCGGCTTGACCACGGTGGGCACGCCGGCGACGAAGGCCGGGGCGAACTTCTCCAGCATGCCCCACACGGGGAAGTTGAACGCGTTGATCTGCACGGCCACGCCCGGGATGCGCTGGTAGATGTGCTCGCCGATGAAGGAGCCATCGCGGGAGAGGGGCTCCACGTCGCCGTCGATGATCACGGTGGAGTTCGGTAGCTCGCGGCGGCCCTTGCCGGAGAACGTGAAGAGGGTGCCGATGCCGCCGTCGACGTCGAAGGCGTGGTCGCGCTGCGTGGCGCCGGTGGCGAAGGAGACGTCGTAGAGCTCCTGGACGCGGGAGTTCAGAAAGAGCGCGAGCTCCTTGAGCTTGAGGGCGCGCTCGTGGATGGTCAGCGCGCCCAGGGCCTGCTGGCCGACGGTGCGGGCGTGCTCGATGGCGGCGGCCGTGTCGAGGCCGTCGGTGGAGACGCCGGTCAGGCGCGCGCCGGTGTTCGCGTCCGTCACGTCGGTGACCTTGGACGGGTGCGACGGCGTCCACCAGCTGCCGGCGACGTAGCTGGGGAGGATCTCCGGGAGGGAGGGGGCGGTGACGGTCACGGGGTCTCCTGGTGTCGGGGGCGCGGACGAGTCCCGACCGATCGGTCGGTTATTGGTCCTCACCGACCGATCGGTCGGTTATTGGTCCTCACCCTAGCCGAGACGTGCATCACGCGGGAGGGGGAGCCGGGCGGGTGACGCCGTCGTCGTGGAGAGGGCTTCGCCGGCCGAGCCGTGGCGCTGAGGCCCGCAGACGCGCCGCTATGGCCAGGACGTGGCGGCGTGTCTGCGGGCCTCGGCGGGGCGTCGTCCACAGATCCCGGCGGACGACGACGGCGGCGCGCCCGGATCGGGCACGCTCGGCCCATGCCCCGCTCGCCCGCGCCCCTGCCTCCGATGCGCTGCGGACTGGACGGCCTCCTCCGCGCTCCGACGGTGTTCTCGACCCCGGCCGCGCGCGAGGCGGGGGTGCGCGCGGCCCGGCTGCGGCGCGGGGACGTGGTCTCCCTCGGCTGGGGGCTCTGGGGCCGGCGCGGCGTCGAACCGGACCCCATGGACCATGTGCGGGCACTGCAGGATCTGCACCCCGAGGGCGTGTTCAGCCACGTCACGGCCGCCAGGGTGCTCGGCCTGTGGCTGACCGGGCCGCTCGCCGCCGACCGGTCCGTGCACGTCGCGACCCCGCGCGGCCACGGCACCGCGTCGAGCCGGGCCGGGATCCGCTCACACCGCCTCCGCGCCGACGCCCCGGTGCGGATCGTGGACGGGGTGCGCGTGACCGCGCCGGGGTGGATCTTCGTGGACCTCGCCGCGCACGCCGGGCCGCTCGACCATCTCGTCGCGCTGGGGGACAGCATGGTTCGGACCGCCCCGACGGAGGCCCGCCGCCGTCGGCTGCCTCCCGGGGTGACGGACGTGGCCGAGCTGCGCGCCGCCGTCGAGGAACGCGGACGGGTGCGCGGGATCCGTGCGGCCCGGGAGGCGCTGGAGCTCGTGCGTCCCGGGGCCGACTCGCCGCAGGAGAGCCGACTGCGGGCGCGGCTCGTCCTGGACGGCGTCCCCGAGCCCGCGGTGAACCCGTGCATCCGCCTCGCCACGGGACAGCGGCTCCGCGTGGATCTGGTGTGGGCGGAGGCCAAGGTGGCGGTCGAGTACGACGGCGATCAGCACCGCACGGATCGCCGGCAGTGGCGTGAGGACCGCGAGCGGGACGCGGCCCTGCGCGCGGAGGGGTGGGAGGTGATCCGGGTGACCGCCGACGTGTTCCGGCCGGGGCACTGGGAGCTGTTCGTGCGTCAGCTGCGCGGCCTGGTGGCCGCGCGGACGCCGCCGGGCCGAGTGCCGCCGTCGTGGATCTGACCCGCCCAGGCCCGCAGACGCGCCGCTACCGCCAGGACGTAGCGGCGTGTCTGCGGGCCTCGACGAGAGGGGCGGGAGCCTCGGGCCGGCGTCGGCCCCTGCCCCTCGTCTCCGGACCGGCGTAGAATCGAGCACCGGTCCTCTCGGACCCGACCCACCCCCTCATCCGGAGAGTTCTGCCGCATGCTGCGCACCATGTTCCACGCCAAGATCCACCGGGCCACCGTGACCCAGGCGGACCTGCACTACGTGGGCTCCGTGACCGTGGACCAGGACCTGCTGGACGCCGCGGACATCCTCCCCGGCGAGCTCGTGTCCATCGTGGACGTCACCAACGGCGCGCGACTGGAGACCTACACCATCGCGGGCGAGCGGGGCTCCGGCGTGCTCGGCATCAACGGCGCCGCCGCCCACCTGGTGCATCCGGGGGACATCGTCATCCTCATCGCCTACGGGCAGATGGACGACGACGAGGCTCGCAACTTCCAGCCCAAGGTCGTCCACGTGGACGCGGACAACAGGATCGTCGAGCTCGGCGTCGACCCCGCCGACGGTCTCCTCGACGGCCTCTCCCGCCCGCCGCTGTCCCGCGAGTGGAACGAGGCCCAGGCCGAGGTCTGAGCCGGCCCGAGGGCGCCGGGCCGTCATGGACGAGCCCTTCGAGCGGGATCAGCGGTCGGCACGGCCTTCGCCCCGAGCGCCCGACGCGCGGAGCGCATCGCGGCCGCGTGGCTGAGGCCCATCGCGGTGCGGGCGCCCGGCACGCGGGCCACGGCGCGCATCCACGGCGAGGTCAGCACCACCTCCTGCTCCCACGCCACGATGCAGCGCGGCGCGTGTCCGGCCGGGGCGCCGTCGTCGTGCACGGTGACCCGCACGGTGCCCGTCAGGTCCCCGCTCAGGTGCGCAACCAGAAGGCCGCGGGCGCGGTCGTCGATGAGACGCTCCATCGTCAGACGCACCGGCACGAACCCGCGCAGCCGGACGGCGGCGCGGTCGGGGCCCAGGCGACGGACGCGCGGGACGGCCGGCCACCAGCGTGGGTAGCCGGCCGGGTCGGCGAGCAGGGCCAGCACGGACCGGGCGTCCGCGGGGACGGCCCAGCGGTGGGTGAAGCGGAAGGGGCGGTCGACCGACATCAGACCCGGCCGAAGATCTCGGGGTCCACGGGGCGCCGGGTGCGGGGGAGCTTCGCGACGACCAGCAGGTACGACTCCGTGACGAGGTCCCGGACGAGCTGCTCGTCGAGGTCCGGGTGCGCGGCCAGGCTGAGCCAGTGCCGCTTGTCCATGTGATAGCCGGGCGTGATCGCCGCGGGCAGGGCCGCGCGCAGCTGGGCGCCGTCCTCCGGGCGGGCCTTGACGTTCACGAGGCGGCGCCCGTCGTGGTCGATGAACACCGCGAACAGCTTCCCCTGCACCTTCATGACCTCGGTGTCCGGGCCGAAGGGGTGCGACGCGGCGCTGCCCGGCAGCTCGAGGGCGCGGTCGCGGGCGACGCGCAGCAGCGTGGGCTCGTCCATGCCAGTCACGTTAGCCGCGCCGCCCCGCCCCCGCACTTTCGAACGTGATATCGGGGGAATGGGCGCTTTCGAACGGGAGATAGGGCCTATCTCACGTTCGAAAGCGCTCGCCCCGGGGGCTCAGCGGTAGTCGAAGAAGCCCTTGCCGGACTTCCGGCCGAGCTCGCCGCGGGCCACCATGTCTCGCATGAGCTGCGGCGGGGCGAAGCGCTCACCCAGCTGGGACTCGAGGTACTCCGCGATGCCCAGGCGCACGTCCAGGCCCACGATGTCGGTCAGGGCCAGCGGGCCGACCGGGAACTTGTATCCCAGCACCATGGCGGCGTCGATGTCCTCGGGGGAGGCCACGCCCTCCTCGACCATGCGGATGGCCTCGAGCGCGATCGCCACGCCCAGGCGCGACGAGGCGAAGCCCGGGGCGTTCTTGACGACGACGGGGGTCTTGCCGAGCCCGCGGACCCACTCGGTGGACAGGGCCTGGAGCTCCGCACCGGTCTGCTCGCCGATCACGACCTCCACGAGCTTCGAGGCGGGCACCGGGTTGAAGTAGTGCAGGCCGCAGAAGCGCTCGGGGCGCTGCAGATGCGTGGCGATCTCGTCGATGGACAGGGAGGAGGTGTTGCTGGCCAGCCAGGCGTCCTCGCGCAGGTGGGCCTCGACGTCGGTGAGCGCCTCGATCTTCACCTGCATGTCCTCGAACACGGCCTCGACCACGAGGTCGCAGCGGGCGAAGTCGGCGCGGTCCACGGAGACGGTCAGGCGCTGCGCCCACTCGTCCAGGTCGCCGTCGATCTTGCCGCGCTCGAGGGAGGCGGCCAGGTCGGCCTCGATGCGCTCCCTAGCGGCCTGGGCCGACTGCGGGTCGCGCTCGACCACGACCACCTCGGACGAGCCGGAGACGAGGAACGCGTGGGCGATCCCGCCGCCCATCCGGCCACCACCGAGGACGCCGACGACGGCGGGCACGGAGGACGGAGCGGTGTCAGGAGTGTGATGCTGATCGGTCATGTCATTCCTCACTTCTTCTTGCGGTCCAGGAACGCCTGCATGCGCTCGAACTTGGCCTCGGACTCGAACAGGATGGCCTGCGCGATCTCGTCCACGTGGGGGTGGGCCTCGCGCGGGAGGTGGAAGACGCGCTTGGACAGCCGCACCGCCAGCGGGTCCTGCTGCGCGATGCGGTCGGCGAGGGCGTCGGCGGCGTCGAGGAGGGCGTCCGGCTCGTGCAGCTCGGTGACGAGCTTGAGCTCGAGGGCCTCCTGCGCGTCCAGGATCCGTCCGGCGAGCAGCAGCTCGAGGGCCACCGGCTCACCCACCAGTTCCTTGAGCCGCCACTGGGCGCCCGCAGCGGCCGTGATCCCCAGACTCGTCTCGGGCTGGCCCATCTTCAGCGCCGGGGTGGCGATGCGGAAGTCGGCCGCGTAGGCCAGTTCCGCGCCGCCGCCGAGGGCGAAGCCGTCGATCGCGGCGATCACGGGCATGGGCAGCCGGTGGATGCGGTCGAAGACCTGCGAGTTCACGCCGCGCAGGGCGTCGTCGCGTCGGCGCTCGCGCAGCTGTCCGATGTCCGCGCCGGAGGCGAAGATGCCGGAGAACCTCCCCGGCTCGCGCTTCGACTCCACCTGGGTGCCCGAGATGATCAGGATCTTCGGCTCGCGTTCGAGATGGGCGCAGAGCTCGTGGAACTCGTCGACCATCGTCTGGTCGATCGCGTTGCGCACGCCCGGGCGGTCCATGCGCGCGTGGACGCGGTCCTCGCGCTCCTCGACGCGCAGCGCCGTGAAGTGGCTGAAGTCGGCCATGCGCTCAGACCTTCTCGACGAGCATCGCGGAGCCCTGGCCCACGCCCACGCACATCGTGGCCAGGCCCTTGTCCGCGCCCTCGCGCTCCATCCGGCCGAGCAGCGTGACCACGAGGCGCGAGCCCGAGGAGCCCAGCGGATGGCCCAGGGCGATCGCGCCGCCGTCGGCGTTGACGGTCTCCGGGTCCAGGCCGAGGCGCCGCATCGAGGCCAGGGACTGGGTGGCGAAGGCCTCGTTGAGCTCGACGGCGCCCAGGTCCGCCACGGACCAGCCGGAGCGCTCGAGGGCCTTCTCGGTGGCCGGGACGGGGCCCAGGCCCATGATCTCGGGGGCCAGGCCCGCCGAGGTGGACTCCACGACGCGGGCCCGCGGGGTCAGGCCGTACTTCTGCGCGGCCCGCTCGGAGACGACGAGGATCGCCGAGGCGCCGTCGTTGAGGGAGGAGGAGTTGCCGGCGGTGACCACGCCGTCCTTCTTGATGATCGGGCGCAGGCCGGCGAGCACCTCGGGGGTGGAGCCGGGGCGGGGGCCCTCGTCCGTGTCCACGACCGTCTCGGCGCCCTTGCGGCCGGTGACGACGATGGGCACGATCTCGTCCGCGAAGCGGCCGGCCTCGATGGCGGCCAGCGCACGCTCGTGTGAGCGGGCGGCGAAGGCGTCGGCGTCCTCGCGGGTGATGCCGTCCACCTCGCCGACCTCCTCGGCGGTCTCCGGCATGGAGAAGGTGAACTTCTCCCCGAACTCGCCGTCCGCGAAGCGCGGGTTCACGAAGCGCCAGCCGATCGAGGTGTCGAAGGCCGCACCGGGCTTGGCGAACGCCGTCGTCGGCTTCTCCATCACCCAGGGGGCGCGGGACATCGACTCGACGCCTCCGGCCACGACGACGTCGGCCATCCCGGAGCGCACCATCGCGGTGGCGATGCCGATCGCGGACATGCCGGATGCGCAGAGGCGGTTCACGGTGATGCCTGGGACGGTGTCCGGGAAGCCGGCCAGCAGCCAGGCCATGCGGGCGACGTTGCGGTTCTCCTCGCCCGCGCCGTTGGCGTTGCCGAGGATGACGTCGTCCACGACCGACGGGTCGATGCCGGCGTCCTCGACCACGGCCTTGACGGTCAGGGCGGCGAGGTCGTCGGGGCGGACGGAGGAGAGGGCGCCGCCGTACTTGCCGACGGGCGTGCGGCGACCGCCGACGAGGAGGGCCTGGGACTGTGCGGACATGGAGACTCCTTGAGTGACCGACGACGGGGCGGGCGCGGGTGCGGCGAATTACCGACCGTGCGTTCAGGTTCAGTATCCCGGGCCGGTGTGACGGGGGTCAACTGCGGGGGTGGGCGTGACGGGCCAGGGGCGCGCCCGCGCCAAAGCCCGCAGACGCGCCGTTTCGTCCCCGAGATAGCGGCGTGTCTGCGGGCCTCGGCGCCGGTCAGGCCCGCGCACCGCACGACGACGGCGCGCCCTTCCGGAGGAGGACGCGCCGTCGTCGTGGGGTGGGGACGGGCGGAGCCCGTCAGACGGGCCGGATCAGGCCGGGACCACCGGGTGGGAGCGGGTGGCGACGACCTGCTCGTCGTGCAGCTCGCGGTCCTGGATGCCCTTGGGGACGAACAGGACGGCGATGAGCGAGATCGCGGAGATCACGATGATGTACCAGGCCACGTTCTCCCAGCCGGTCTTCACGAGCTGGTCGGCGAGCAGCGGGGCGAAGGCGCCGCCGATGATGGTGCCGAGCGCGTAGCCGATGGAGACGCCGGAGAAGCGGACGCGGGCCGGGAACATCTCGGCGTACATCGCCGACTGCGGACCGTAGGACGGACCCAGGCCGAGGGTCAGGACGAACAGGCCCAGCGAGAACAGCGGCAGAGACGCGGTGTTGAGCAGCCCGAACAGCGGGAAGGCCCAGACGATCAGGAACCCGTAGCCGAGGACGAAGGTCAGCTTGCGGCCGATCTTGTCCGAGACCCAGCCGCCGAGCAGGGTGAAGATGAACCAGCCGACGCCGCCGATGAGGCTCGCGATGAGCACCTCGGAGGAGGTCATGCCCAGGCCCTTCGGACCGCCGTACTTCGAGAACCACGCGATGAGCAGGTAGCCGACGCCGTTGTTCGCGGCGAAGATCACTGCGGCGAGGATGACCTCCTTGGTGTGGTGCCGGAAGAGCTCGCCCAGCGGGGCGGACTCGTCCGCCTTGAGCTGCTGCATCTCCTTGAAGACCGGGGACTCCTCGACGGCCTTGCGGATCAGGTAGCCGACGACGATCAGCACCACGGAGATCAGGAACGGGATGCGCCAGCCCCAGGTGAGGAACTGCTCCTCGGACATGGTGGAACGCACGATGAACAGCACGCCGGTGGCCAGGATCATGCCCAGCGGCACGCCGACCTGCGGGGCGGAGCCGAACAGGCCGCGCTTGCCGTGGGGGGCGTGCTCCACGGCCAGCAGCGCCGCGCCGCCCCACTCGCCGCCGGCGGACAGGCCCTGCAGCAGGCGCAGCGCGACGAGCAGGATCGGGGCCCACACGCCGATCTGGGCGTAGGTGGGCAGCAGGCCGATGAGGGTGGTGGCCAGGCCCATGCCGATCAGCGTGAGGGACAGGACGAGCTTGCGGCCGAAGCGGTCGCCGAGGTGGCCGGCGACGATCGCGCCGAGCGGGCGGACGAGGAAGGAGATGCCGAGGGTGACCCACGCGGCGATCTGGGAGCCGTTCTCGCCCATCGGCTGGAAGAAGAGGGCGGCGAAGACCAGGGCGGTGGCCTGGGCGAAGATGAAGAAGTCGTACCACTCGATGGTGGTGCCGACGACGGTGCCGGCGATGACCTTGCGCTCCTCGCGGCGATCGCGCGCGGGGGCGGGCGCCGCGGGGGATGCGACGGTGTGGCTCATGGGTGCTCCTGGGATGCGGGGCGGCGGCCGACCGTGAGACGGCGGCGGGACGGTGTGGTTCCCGACCGATCGGTCGGGAAGTGACACCCGTCACCGTATACGATCCTCTGTGACTCACGCCACGGTCCGGGCTGATGACGGGATTGTGACGCGGCCGGGCCGGGACGACGACGGCGCTGCGCCCCTCGTGCGAAGGGTGCGGCGCCGTCGTCGGTGGCGGGGTGCGGCGGCTCAGCCGCGACCGGTGAAGTCCGGCTTCCGCTTCTCCTGGAAGGCCTGGAAGCCCTCGGCGTAGTCGGCGGTGCCGCAGAGCTCGCCCTGGGCGATGTTCTCCGCGTCGAGGGACTCCCACAGGCCCACGCGCCGGTCGCGGACCTGGGCCACGAGCTCCTTCGACGCGCGGAACGCGAGGGTCGCGCCGGAGGCCACCTGGGCGACCTTGGCACGGGTGAACTCGAGCAGCTCGTCCGCGGGCAGGGCCCGGGAGAACAGCCCGGCCTGGACGGCCTCGGCGCCCGAGAGGAGCTCGGCCGTGTAGATCAGGTCCAGGGTGCGGTGCGCGCCCAGGCGCTCGGTGAACAGCCAGTGGCCGCCCGAGTCCAGGGTGGCCCCGAGGTTCGCGAACGGCGAGCCGATCTTCGCGTCCTCGGCCACGTACACCACGTCCGTGGCGATCGCGAGGCCCAGGCCCACGCCCAGGCAGGCGCCCTGCACCGCCGCGAAGGTGGGCACCGGGATCTCGGACATGGCCCGCAGCACCGGGGTGACCCTGTCCCGCAGGTAGGCGGTGGCGTCGTCCTCGGCCGGGACCACGGCGGAGATGTCGCGGCCCGCGCAGAACCCGCGGCCCTCGCCGCGCAGCAGCACGGCCCGGACCTCGCCGGACTCGACGCCGGCGGCGGCCCGCTCGTAGGCGGCCTGCAGTTCGGCCAGCGCGGCCTCGTCCAGGGCGTTCATCCTCTGGGGGGCGTCCAGCACGATCTCGGCGACGCCGTTCTCGACGGTGATCTCGATCATCGGGGGCTCCTTCGGTCTCGTGGGCGGGCGCTCAGGCGTCGAAGTCCAGCGTGATCGAGTCGGAGGTCGGGCGGGTCTGGCACGTGAGCACGTAGCCCTTCTCCACCTCGTCCTTCTCGAGCGCGTAGTTCTCGTCCATCTCGTACGCGCCGTCGACGACCTTGGCGCGGCAGGTGCCGCACACGCCGCCGGCGCACGCGAAGGGCACGTCCGAGCGGACGCGCAGCGCCGCGTTGAGGACGGTCTCGTGGGCGGACTTGGGGGACTCGACCTTGGCGGTGAGGCCGTCGAGGTTGAACTCGATGGTCACGTTGTCGCCCTTCGGGTCCACCTCCACCACACGGCCGGAGTGGCCCTGCGGGTTCTCCGGGCGGCCGGTGGTGAACAGCTCGAAGCGCACGTCGTCCTCGGACACACCGCGGGCGGCGAGCGTCTCACGGGTGAGCTGCACGAGCTCGAACGGGCCGCAGAGGAACCACTCGTCGGTGCCCTGCACGTCGATCACGCGGTCCAGGAGGGTGGTGAGCTTGTCCTCGTCGATGCGGCCGGAGAGCAGCGGGGACACGCGCTGCTCGCGGGAGAGCACGTGGTGCACCGTGAACCGGGCCGGGTACTTGTCCTTGAGGTCGCCGATCTCCTCGGCGAACATCACGTCCATGGCGGAGCGGTTCGCGTAGACCAGGTCGAAGCGCGAGGACTCGGAGGCCGCGAGCACGGCCTTGGCGATCGCCATGATCGGGGTGATGCCCGAGCCGGCCGCGAACGCGACCAGGTGCGTGTCCTTGTTCTCCGCGACCTTCTCCGCGGCCACCTTCTGGGCGTCGTTGAGGGAGGTGACGTGCGTGCGGGACGTGAACGCACCCTGCGGGTTCATCACGTCGATCCTCTCGCCGACCTCGAGGCTCTCGTTGGCCCATGTGGAGAACGTGCCGCCGATGTCCTTCTTCACGGCCACGCGGATCTCACCGCGCTTCGGGACGGCGCAGATCGAGTAGGACCGGCGCACCTCGGCGCCGTCGAGCTCCTTGCGCAGGGCCACGTACTGGCCCGGCACGTAGTCGTAGTCGTCGGCGAGCTCCTCGGGCACCGCGAAGGTGACCTCCACGGCGTCGTCGGTCAGGCGGCGCAGCTCGGACACCTCGAGGGTGTTGAACGTGGCGCGGCGCTTGCCGGTGGTGGGGGCGTCGGTGGTCTCGGTCATCAGTGCACCTTGAAGTAGTCGAAGGGCTCGAGGCACTCCCGGCAGGTGTAGAGGGCCTTGCAGGAGGTGGAGCCGAAGCGGGTGATCTCGCGGGTGTTCAGGGAGTGGCAGCGCGGGCACTTCACGGCCATGCCGATCCTGATCGGGCCGTCCGTGGCGCGCGCGACGGGCGGGGCGATGCCGTACTCGTTGAGCTTGGCCTTGCCCTCGTCCGTCATCCAGTCCGTGGTCCACGCCGGCTGGAGCACCAGGCGCACCTCGGCGTCGGGGAACCCGGCGCGCCCGAGCGCGCGGGTGACGTCCGCGGTGATGGTGTCCATGGCGGGGCAGCCGGAATAGGTGGGCGTGATGACGACGACGGCCCTCTCGCCCTCGACCCGTGCCTCCCGGAGAATCCCGAGGTCCGCGATGGACAGCACGGGGATCTCCGGGTCGTGCACGGTGGAGGCCGCATCCCAGACCCGCGCGTCGGCGGGATCGGCGGGGCGCAGCTCGCTGGCGGTGGTCACCAGGTCGCTCCCGGGTGACGGCGCGCCAGGGACTGCATCTCCGCGAGGATGTACCCGCGGTACTCGCTCATGGCGCCGGAGCGGTCGCCGCCGCGGGCGGTGCCCGTCGTCGGCACGGTCAGGCCGGCCTCCTCGATGGCCGCGCGGACGCGGGTCATCGTGGGCTCCTCCAGCGAGGACGGCAGCACGGCGACGCCCTGCTCGGCGAGGGCGCGGACGACGTCGTCGTCGTGGAAGAGCTCGGCCACGTAGGGCCACAGCTCGTCCAGGCCGCGCTGCATGCGGCGCTTCGACTCCTCGGTGCCCAGGCCCAGGCGCTGCAGCCACAGGGCGGCGTGGTCCTGGTGGTACAGGACCTCCTTGAGGGCCTTGTCCGCGATGGCGGCGAGCGTGGGGTCCGTGGACTCGCGCAGGCGGGTGTACAGCTCGTACGAGTAGAACGAGTAGTACAGCTGGCGGGCGATGGTCTTGGCGAAGTCGCCGTTCTCGGCCTCCACGAGGCGGACGGAGCGGAACTCCTCCTCGTCGCGGAAGTACGCGAGCTCGTCCTCGGTCTTGCCCCACGCCGTGCCGGCGTAGGAGAGGAGGAAGCGGGCGTGGCCCACGAGGTCCAGGGCGATGTTGCCCAGGGCGATGTCCTCCTCGAGCTCCGGGGCGCGCGAGATCCACCAGGACAGGCGCTGGCCGAGCATCAGGGCGTCGTCACCGAGGGCGAGGGCGTAGCGGGCGACGTCGTCGCTCGCCTTCTGCTCGCCGGCCGCGATCTCCTCCGCGGTGATGGCCACGCCCGCGGAGTGCTTCGTGGCGGAGTCGTTGGTCGCGAAGCTCACAGGTGCGGCACCCCCTCGGACTGCTGGTAGTAGGTGGCGTGACGGTAGGACTTGCCCTGCGGGGACTCGAAGAAGCCGCCCTTGGAGTCCGGGTCGGAGGCCGCGATGGCCTCGGCCGGGACGACCCACACGGAGGTGCCCTCGTTGCGGCGGGTGTACAGGTCGCGCGCGTTGCGCAGCGCCAGGGTGGCGTCCGGGGCGTGCAGCGAGCCGGCGTGCACGTGGGAGAGGCCGCGGTTGGCGCGGACGAAGACCTCCCACAGGGGCCAGGCGTGGGAGGCGGCGGTGGTCTCGCTCATGGGTCAGGCTCCGATCAGGTGGGTCTCGGCCGGCGCGTTCTGCTCGGCCTGGCGGCGGGCGTAGGCGTCGGCGGCCTCGCGGACCCAGGCGCCCTCCTCGTGGGCCTGGATGCGGCGGGCCATGCGCTGGGTGTTCATGGGGCCGTTGCCCTTGATCACGGACATGAACTCGTCCCAGTCCAGCTCGCCGAAGTCGTAGTGGCCGCGCTCCTCGTTCCACTTCAGGTCCGGGTCCGGCAGGGTGAGGCCGAGGGCCTCGGCCTGCGGGACGATCATGTCCACGAAGCGCTGGCGCAGGTCGTCGTTGGAGAAACGCTTGACCTTCCAGGCCATGGACTGGCGGGAGTTGGGGGAGTCCTCGTCCGGCGGGCCGAACATCTGCAGGGCCGGGCCGTAGAAGCGGTCCACGGCGTCCTGGGCCATCTGCTTCTGCTCCGGGGTGCCGTGCGAGAGCTCGTAGAGGATCTCCCAGCCCTGGCGCTGGTGGAACGACTCCTCCTTGCAGATGCGCACCATCGCGCGGCCGTACGGGCCGTAGGAGGCGCGGCACAGCGGCACCTGGTTGCAGATCGCGGCGCCGTCGACGAGCCAGCCGATCGCGCCCATGTCCGCCCAGGTGCGGGCCGGGTAGTTGAAGATCGAGGAGTACTTCGCGCGGCCGGAGAGCAGCTGCTCGTTCAGCTCGTCCCGCGGGGTGCCGAGGGTCTCGGCGGCGGAGTACAGGTACAGGCCGTGGCCGGCCTCGTCCTGGACCTTGGCCATGAGGATCGCCTTGCGCTTCAGGGAGGGGGCGCGGGTGATCCAGTTGGCCTCCGGCTGCATGCCGATGATCTCGGAGTGCGCGTGCTGGGAGACCTGGCGGGTCAGGGACTTGCGGTACGCCTCGGGCATCCAGTCGCGGGGCTCGATGCGCGAGTCCTCCGCGATCAGGCGATCGAAGTTCTCCTGGCCGGCCGCATCCTCGGGGGACGGGACGGAGGCCAGGTGCTGGGGGGAGCTGGTCTGCGTCATGGGGATCACCTCACGCTGAGTGCGGGCTGGTTCCGTGGTCAGGGCACGCCGGGGCGCATCGAATTACTGACCGCTCGTTCAGGATAGGCCAGGGTGTGACCTCGGTCAACACGCCGGAGCCGGCGCGACCCGGGTGCGATGCGGCCGTCGGGACGGTGCGGGAGGGTTGGCTCCTGCACAGGCGTCCCGACGGCGTTCCCCATCCCCGGATCGTCCCGCGCCGCGGTCGCGGGGCCCGGGCCCTCCCTACGGTGGCCGCATGTCACCCCTCATCGGACCTCAGCAGATCGCCACGGCCCTGCGGGCCGTCGGACTCGACGACGACGCCGCCCGCCTGGCCGCGTGGGCCGACCCCGCCCGGCGCGAGCGGGAGGCCGCCGAGCAGGCCCTCGCCGACCTCGCCGCGGCCCAGACGCAGCTGCGCTCGGCGCTGGGCGGGCTGGTCAGCGCCGCCACGGACGTGCGCTCGGCGATGCACTCGGCATGGCGCGGGGAGGCCGCCGGCGCCTATGGGGAGGCCGTCCGGCGCGCGGCGACCCTGGCGGCGGAGCTCGAACGGGAGGCCGGGGAGTGGCTCGCCCTGCGGGCCACCGCCGAGCGGGAGGCGGAGGACGCACGCCGGAACGCGGAGGCCCGGCAGCGGGCGGCCGAGGAGACGGCGCTGGCCGTCCTGCGCTCGCTGGCGGTGGCGGCGTGACCGGCGGGCGGGGTGCGGGCCGTGCGGGCCCGGGGGCGGTGGCCTTCAGCACGCACGGCGGCCCGGGCTCGATCTACGCGGAGGCCGAGGAGATGCGCGTCGTGGCCGGGCGGCATGAGCACGCCGCCGACGAGGCGGCCGGAGCCTCGTGGCAGGTCGACGCGGCCGCCTTCGGGCTGGGCCGGTCGGCCGCGTGGCTCGCCTCCGCCGCCCTGCTGCAGGACCGGCTGGCGGAGGCGGTCGGTCGGGTGCGGAGCCTGTCGGAGCAGTGCGCCGAGCTGCACCGTGACCTGCTCTCCGCGGCGGCCCGCTACGAGGAGGCCGAGCGCGCGGCGGCCGGCATCATGGCCGCCGAGGACGCCTCCCTGGAGGAGCTGCCGGCGCTGCTCTGGCGGGACGGCCATGACGGGCTCACCACCCGCGAGGCGGAGCGGCTCGTGCAGGACCTCGTCCAGGCGGTGCCCGAGGCCATCGTGTCCGCCGCGCTCGCGGCCACCGGGTTCCCCCTGCTCGCGGCCCTGGCACGGATCGACGTGAAGATGCTGACGAGGGCGCAGAAGCGCGTGCTGAAGCGGCCCGTCTCCTCCGCGGCGAAGAAGGGGACGGATGCCGCGTCGGACCTCACCGAGGCGCTGCGGGTCTCCCCGGACGAGGCGTGGACCGTGGCGGCGGACGCCCTGACCCTCGCCGGAGCGGCGCCCCGGGGTGCGGTGACCCCGCACGGGGCGTCGCAGGACCGGCCGACGGCGCCCGCCCTGCTGGACGGCTCGGCCACGGGGCTGGCCTCTCTCATCCCGCGCGAGGAGGGGGACGGGGACCTCACGGTCACGGAGGTGGTGCGAGAGAACGGGAGCCGCGCCTGGGTGGTGGGCCTGCCGGGCACCCGCGGCGGCCTGATCCCGGATCCCGAGTCGACCGACCCGTGGGACGCCGGCGGGCTGCTGGACGCCCTCGGCTCCGAGTCCGAGGTCACGGCCCCGGCGGTGCGGGCGGCGCTCGAGGCGGCCGGCGTCCCGCACGGCGCCCCGCTCGTCCTGGCCGGCTACTCCCAGGGCGGGGTGCACGCCGTCAACCTGGCCGGTCGTGAGGACTTCACGTCCGTGTATCCGGTGGCCGGCGTCATGACGATCGCGGCGCCGTCGGGCAACGCGGTGGAGACCGGGCGGACCGCGGTGCTGGAGTTCTCCTCGGACGGGGACCTGGCCGTCGCCGCGGACGGGGCGCCCACCCCCGTCTCGTCGCGCCGGGCCGAGGTGGTCTTCCACCCGGCCGGCCACGGATGGGATGCGCCCGGGGGTGGCTTCCGGACCGCCTCTCCGCTGGCGGTCGAGGACGACCTGGGCGCCGCCCACGACTTCGACGCCCAGGTGGACCTGATCCGGCAGTTCGAGGCCGCCGAGCCCGCGTCCCGGGCGGAGGTCGCCGGGCTCTCCGCCGCGTTGGCCGGGCTGACCGCCGGCACCGTGGCCTCGAGCCGGGCGGTGCGCCTGCGCCGCACGCCGCCCGAGCGGGACCACCTGCCCCCGGGAACCCGGTGAGCGCGCCGGCGGCGGGGCGCCCGCCGCCGCCCGCTCAGTTCGCGTCGAGCAGCACGCCCGCGAAGAACGCGTTCAGGCGGTCGACCTCGTCCAGGCCGAAGACGCCGGAGACGTACTGGTCCGGGCGGACCACGACGACGGCGCCGTCACGGCTGATGCCGCGGGCCTCGAAGATGTCCTCGCCGTGCGTGGGCCGGCACGTGGCGAAGATGTTGTTCAGGTCGTGCAGGCCGAGGGAGCCGGTGGTCGGGCGGAAGATCGACGGCACGTCCGGGTGGGCGAACTCGGTCTGCTTCTGCTGGTACACGACCTTGATGTCGAAGCGGGCGTCCTCCGGCCCGTCCGACGGGGTGTGGCGGTTGCGGAAGGACCGCGGATCCTCCACGATCGCCTTCGCCCACGCCGCGACCTTCGAATCCTCGGCGCGCGGGGAGGCGGCGTCGGCGAACACGTAGACGCGCCAGCGGCCGTCCGCCCGGTGCAGGTGTCCCAGGTGCTTGACGTTGGTGTCGCACGAGCGTTCCACCAGCGCCGACTTGAAGCGCTTGCCGATGGGGTAGCCCTGCGCCAGGGCCTGGCCGGTGGCGTCCGTGGTGAGGAGGGAGGGCTGGTACTCCGTCATGAAGCCGGCCGGGAACTCGGCGGTCTTCGTGTAGAACTCGGCCACCTCGTTCGGGTCGCCCAGCTCGGAGGTGGGCTTGGCCATGAGCGTCGACCACTCCTTGTCGAAGTCGATCAGGTTCTTGGCGATCTCCTTGCGCTCCTCCGAGTAGGTCGGCACGAGCTCGACCGGGGCCATCCCGGAGAGCACCTGGCCCAGCTTCCAGCCGAGGTTCCAGCCGTCCTGCATGGACACGTTCATGCCCTGGCCGGCCTTCGCGGAGTGGGTGTGGCAGGCGTCGCCGAGCAGGAACACGTTGGGGTGGGCCACGCGCTCGCGGTTGTCGAAGCCCGAGGTGAGGCGGTGGCCCACCTCGTACACCGAATGCCAGGCGACCTCCTTCACGTCCAGCGTGTAGGGGCGCAGGATCTGCTGGGCCCGGCGGATGATCTCCTCGAGCGGGGTCTGACGCACCTGGTGGTTGTCGTCCGCCGGGACCTCGCCGAGGTCCACATACATGCGGAACAGGTGGCCGCCCTCGCGGGGGATCAGGAGGATCGAGCCGCTGGACGAGTGGATCGCGCACTTGGTGCGGATGTCCGGGAAGTCCGTGTCGGCCAGCGCGTCCATGACGCCCCATGCGTGGTTCGCGGCGTCGCCGGTCAGGGTGTGGCCGATCGCCTTGCGGACGCGAGAGCCCGCGCCGTCCGCGCCCACCACGTACTTGGCGCGCACCTGGCGGGTCGGTCCCGAGGCGGGGTCCTCGAGGGCGTTGCCCTGGGCGTCCACGGTGCGGCGCAGGGTCACGAGCACGGGGTGCTCGCCGTCGTTCGTGTCCTCGAGGGTCTCGAACGCCCAGCCGTAGTCCGGCCGCGCACGGGTGGGGGAGTTCTTCATGTACTCGGCGAACCAGTCCAGGATGCGGGCCTGGTTCACGATCAGGTGCGGGAACTCGGAGACGCCCTCCGGGTCGTCCTCGGCCAGCGAGGTGCGCACGATCGTGTCCGCGTCGTCCTCGGCCGGGTTCCAGAACGCCATGGAGGTCAGGTCGAAGGCCTCGTCGATGATCTCGCTCGCGAAGCCGAAGGCCTGGAAGGTCTCCACGGAGCGGGCCTGGATGCCGTCCGCCTGGCCGATCTCGAGGCGGTGGGGGCGGCGCTCGATGATGCGGGTGTGGACGTCCGGGAACATCGCGAGCTGGGCGGCGGCGATCATGCCGGCCGGGCCCGAGCCGACGATCAGCACGTCCATCTCGTCCGGCAGCTCGGCGGGGCGGTCCAGGCCGATGCCGGCCGCCACCTGGACGCGCGGGTTCGTGGAGACATAGCCGTGGTGGTGGAAGAGCATGGGGGTCCTTTCGCTGCGGGGGGATGTCGCGGCGCGGTGCGCGTGCCACCCGACGGCGTGTTCTCTCAAAGAACACGGTGTTCTCCCTGGGAACACATGTGTGCCAGACTGTACGCGGACGTGACCGGGTTCACAACCGGCGCGTGAACCGACCACGCCCCGGGCGCGTCACGTCCGGCACGCGAGGCGAGGAGCACAGATGGCGGAGCACGACGGCGGCCCGGTCCGGGAGGGCGCACCCTCCCAGACGCTCTCCCGCGCGCTCACCCTGCTCGAGACCGTCGTGGAGGCGCCCGAGCCGCCCACTATCGCCGACCTCGCCGACGGCCTGGGCGTCCATCGCTCGGTCGCCTACCGCATGCTGCGCACCTTCGAGGCCCACGGCCTGCTGCGCCGCGACGGCCTCGGCCGCGTCCACGCCGCCCCCGGCCTGGCCGTCCTCGCCCGCCGGGTGGAGCAGGATCTGCGCGCGGCGGCCATGCCGCACCTGACCGCCGTCTCCACCGACCTGGGCATGACCGCGTTCCTGGTGGTGTGGGACGGGGCCCACTGCCTCACCCTGGCCACGGCCGAGCCGCCCAGCGGCAACCTCGTCACGCAGCGGCCGGGGACCCGGCACCCCCTCGGGGTCGGTGCGCCGGGGATGGCGATCGCCGTCGCCCTGACCGGACAGGAGTGGGCGCGGCTGCCCGGCGAGGCCCCGCCCGAGCGACCCGAGCTCGACGACGTGCGGGAGCGCGGCTGGGCCGTCAGCTCCGACGAGGTCATCACCGGCGTCTCCTCGGTGGCCGTGCCGCTGCGGGTCCCGGGCCAGCTGCCCGCCGCCCTCGCCGTGGTCTACGCGACGCGGCCGGAGGACCCGGCGCGCCTCGGGGACCGGCTCGGTGAGGCGGCCCGGGCCGTCGCCGTCGCCTTCGGCGCAGCCTGAGCCCGGGTCCCGTGGTGCCGCTCACGGCGTCCGCGGCCCGCATTACCCTGGTGGCCATGACTGATGACGCACAGCAGACGCCCGCCGTGGTCGCGCCCCACAAGAAGGTCGGCATGCTGCCGCCGTACGCCGCCGGCAAGCCGCCGGTCGCCGTCCCGGGCCTGCACCCCTACAAGCTCTCCTCGAACGAGAACCCCTACGCGCCCGTGTCCGGCGTGATCGACCGGGTGCGTCAGGTCGTGACCGGCCCGGAGGGCGCGCCCAGCACCCTCTGCCGCTACCCGGACACCCTCTCCACCGGCCTGCGCCAGGCCCTGGCCGCGCACCTGGACGTCCCGGCGGACGACGTCGTGACGGGTGCCGGCTCCCTCGGCGCCCTGGCCCAGGTCATCACCGCCTTCGCCGGCCACGGCGAGGCCGGGGAGGGCGACGAGGTGATCTTCGCGTGGCGCTCCTTCGAGGCCTACCCGATCGTGGTCCGCACCGCCGGCGCCGTGGACGTGCAGGTGCCGCTCACCGCGGACCACCGCCACGACCTGCCGGCCATGCTGGAGGCGATCACGGAGCGGACCCGCGTGATCCTGCTCTGCACCCCCAACAACCCGACCGGCCCCGTGCTCACGACCGCCGAGGTCGAGGACTTCCTGGCGCGCGTGCCCGCGCACATCCTCGTGGTCATCGACGAGGCGTACGTGGAGTTCGTCCGCGACGAGGACGCGGTCAAGGGTCTGGAGATGTACCGCAAGCACGCGAACGTCGTCGTGCTGCGCACCTTCTCGAAGGCGCACGGCCTGGCCAACCTGCGCGTGGGCTACTCGGTCTCGCAGCCGGAGATCACCAAGGCCCTGCGCACCGTGGCCACCCCGTTCGCGGTGTCCACGGTGGCCGAGGAGGCCGCGATCGCCTCGCTCGAGCACCTGGACGAGGTCCTCGAGCGCGTGCAGATCGTCGTCGACGAGCGCGAGCGCGTCGCCGCCGCCCTGGCCGAGGCCGGCTGGGACCTGCCCGCCTCGCAGGCCAACTTCGTGTGGCTGCCGCTCGGCGAGCGCACGCAGGCGTTCGCCGAGGCCGCCCAGGCCCGGGCCCTGTCCGTCCGGGCGTTCGCGGGCGAGGGCGTGCGCGTGAGCATCGGCGAGCAGGAGGCCAACGACCGCTTCCTCGAGGTCGCGCGCGACTTCCTGACGTGAGCGGGCCGGCGTGAGCAGTACGCTGGACCGGCTGATCCGGGTCCTCTCCGCGTTCGACGCGGAGCATCCGGCGTTGACCGTGGCGGCCCTGGCCCGGCGTGGGCTCACCCCGGCGGCCCGATCACCCGCCACATCAGGCGGCGGTACAGCAGCGCGCACGCGGTGAGGACCAGCGCCCCGGCGAGCACCGGGGTGACCAGGTAGTGCCAGTCCGCGTTGCTCAGCATGACCGTCAGCGCGGTGGCGCCCGCGGGGGCGTGGATCACGCGAAGCCCGGCCATGACGGCCATCGCCAGGCCCATGCCGGCCGCGAGCGAGTACCAGGCCAGGGGCAGCACGGAGATCACGGCGATCCCGCATGCGGCCGAGACCACGTGCCCCACGAGCACGTTGGCAGGGTGGGAGTGCGGGCCGTGCGGCACGAGGAACACGAGCACGCAGGACGAGCCGAAGGCGCCCACCAGCAGCGGCACGGAGGCCAGGTCCTCGCCGAGGCTGAGGGTGGCGATGGTCAGTGCCCCCGCGATCGAGGCCGCGAGGACCACGTGCCAGGGCAGACGGGGGGCCAGCGGGCGACGCCACGGGTCCAGGAACCGCGGGGGACGCAGACCGGGCAGGCGGGTCATGCGCTCGT
This sequence comes from Micrococcus sp. KRD096, assembly GCF_017168495.1. Classification (NCBI taxonomy): domain Bacteria; kingdom Bacillati; phylum Actinomycetota; class Actinomycetes; order Micrococcales; family Micrococcaceae; genus Micrococcus; species Micrococcus sp. KRD096. Next base: position 70,508 of record NZ_JABFAY010000020.1, read on the forward strand.
CTCATCTCCTCGTGACTCGGTCGCGGCCCGGGTCGGGCTCCTCCAGGGTAGGCCGCGGGCGGGGTCCGGGGG
>NZ_JABFAY010000020.1:70679-100806 GCF_017168495.1 Micrococcus sp. KRD096
GGGTCCGGGGGCGCCCGGGGGCGGAGAGGCCGGGTCTGTGACGGCCGCTCAGCGGCGCAGCGCGACGAGGGCGTCCTCGGCGTCCCACTCGTGCCTCGGGGGAACGCCGGTTGACTTATCCCGGGTGCCGCGGCCTACGACCGGTGATAACTCAACCGACGACGGCGGCCGGCACCTTCACGCGCAGGCGCGGGCCGACGTCGTCCCGGCGGGGTGCTCAGGCGGTGCGCAGCACCATGCCCGGGTGGAGCATGGTCGAGACCGTCATACCGTTGAGGCGCTGCAGGCGCTCCATGGAGACGCCCGTGCGCTGGGCGATGAGCCACCAGCCGTCGTTCGCCTGGACCACGTAGGTGGCGGGCGAGGGCGCCGGGGCGGAGGCGGTCTGGCCGGTCCGCAGCACCATCTCCGGGTGCAGCACGGTGGTCGCGGTCATGCCGTTGAGGCGCTGGAGGGTCTCCATCGTCACGCCGGTGCGGTGGGCGATGATCCACCAGCCGTCGCCCTCGCGGACCGTGTACGTGCCCGGGGCAGGCGCGGGCGGGGAGGCCGGCGCCGTGGCGGCCGTGATGAGCACCATCCCCGGGTGCAGGACGGTGGACGCCGTCATGCCGTTGAGCCGCTGGAGCTCCGCGGCGGACACGCCGGTCCGTCGGGCGATGACCCACCAGCCGTCGTTCGGCTGCACCGTGTAGGTGCCGGTGGTGATCGGGGTGGGCTCCGGGGCGGTCGGGTCGGCGACGGTGCGCAGCACCATGCCCGGGTGGAGCACGGTCGACTCGGTCATGCCGTTGAGCTCCTGGAGGGTGGCCGCAGGTACGCCGGTGCGGCGGGCGATGGTCCACCAGCCGTCGTTCGGCTGCACCGTGTACGTGCCGGCGGTCGACGGCTCGGTCGACGGGGCCGGCATCGGCGCCGGGGTGGCCGGTGCCGGCGGCTGGCCGGCCGCCGTCGCGATGGCCTCGGCGCGGTCCCGCAGGTCGTCGAAGCGGGCCATCAGGTGCTGCCCCGGGCACGCGGTCGCGGACGTGGCCCGGTGCGGGAAGATCGTGTCCACGGTGACGGGCGTGCCCGCGGCGTACTTCGTGCTGCCGCCCGAGGTCAGGGTGACCCGGCCCCGCGCGTCGATGCCGTCGCGGTACAGGTAGTACGCGGTGGCGCGGGCCATCGCGTCCACGACCTCCTCGGACGGGGCGACCACGTCGTAGTTGCCCATCGTGGAGACGCCCATCGTGCCCCGGTTGAACCCGCCCGCGTGCGTGCCCAGCGGGTTCGAGTCCAAGGCGCCGCGGCGGCCCTCGTAGATGTTGCCGAAGCGGTCCGTGATCAGGTGGTACGGGAAGTCGCCCCAGCCGAGGGTCCTCGTGTAGTACGCGTAGATGCCGCGCATCGGCTCGACGGCCTGGGCGCGCGTGTAGTCATTGGTGCCGGCCGTGTGGTGGATGGTCAGCGCGCGCACCTGGTCGAACTGCGGGGAGGACTCGGCCCAGGACTCGTCCGCGCCCCATTGTGCGCGGGTGATCACGTCCGGAAGGATCTTCGCGCGGGCGTCCGAGACCGTGGCCACGGTGTGGCCCTCGGCGGGTGCGGCGCCCCCGACGACGGCGCTCGACTTCACGCCCCGGGGCAGGCCGGCGGTCTCGGCGGCCTGCTCGGCGGTCACCGCCGGCTGCGCGCTCGCGACGGTCTCGTCCGTGGCGGCCGTGCCCGGGTCGATGAGGGACAGCTCGAGGCCGGCCGGGGCTGCGCCGTCGACGGTGGTCACGCGCAGCTGGGCGCCGTCCGCGCCGAACGCGACGAACGGGTCCGTGCCGGTGCGCGCGGGGGCGGCGCCCTCGGGCAGGACGGGCCGATCCAGGACCTGCCACGGGCCCCAGGCCCCGTCCTGACGCACGCGGATCTCCACGCGCTCGACGGCGTCGTCCGCCGCGGCGTCCCACACGGCGGCGGCCACCGTGAACGGGCGGTCCACCACGGGCTCGCCGAGCACGACGCCGGCCGGAGCCTCCTCGGCCGGGACGAGGTTCTCGCCCTCCTGCGGGACGGTCGCGACGCCGGCGCCCTCGACGGGAGCGGCCGACGCGGGGGTCGCGGCCGCGCCGGCGGTCGTGGCGCGGGCGGCGTCGTCGAGCGGGCGCGCGTCGGGGGCGCCCTCCGTGGTCGCGGACGGCGGCTGCGGGAGCAGGCCGCCGACGAGGACGGAGAGCGCGGCGACCGCGACGGCGGGCGCGAGCGGGCGGGGGGACGCGGCGGAACCCGGCGGGAGAATCTTCATGCGGATGCCTTCGGAAGGTGGAGTGCCCGAGGAATGACAGGCGCGGGCCGTGTCGCTTTCCCGGGTCGGTGACGTGGTGCGGGCGGGATGACGGCCGGAGAGCCGTCGTGATCGTAGCGTGATTGACCATTCCCGGGAACCTTTTTCTCAGGCTTGTCGGGTCATTTCACACCCCGGTGATGTCCGGTTCATCCATTCACAGGTGGGCACGGTGTGGCGCCGGGGCGGAGCACAGCGGAGGGGTGTCGGGTCCGCGCCGGGGGATACGGTGGCGGGAGACCACCACGGGCCGCCCGGCCCGGGAACCAGAGGAGGCAGACCATGGCGGAGTCGATCCACATCGGCGCGGCGGCGGACGTCCCGGAGGGTGAGGCGATCGTCGTCCCGGCGGCGACGGCGGGGACGAGGGACGACGTCGCGGTGTTCCACACGGACGCGGGCGAGTTCCACGCGATCGACGACACCTGCACCCACGAGGACGCCTCGTTGGCCGAGGGCTGGCTCGAGGACGACCGCGTGGAGTGCCCGCTGCACGCCGCGCAGTTCTGCCTGCGCACCGGCGAGGCGCTCTGCCTGCCCGCCACCAAGGGCGTCGGCGTGCACCGCGTCGAGGAGCGCGAGGGCCAGCTCTACCTCGTCCCCGGCGCATGAGCCACGACGTCGAGGCCCCGGCAGGCGTGCCCGGCTCGGTCGCGGTGGTGGGCGGCGGCGTCGCGGGCTTCGCCGTGGTCCGCGAGCTGCGGCGTCGCGGTTTCGCGGGCGAGATCGCCCTCGTGGACCCGCAGGGCGTGCCCTATGACCGGCCACCCCTGAGCAAGGAGTTCCTGACCGGCGACGCGGACGCGCGCCGCCTGCTGCTCGCCCCGCCGGCGTGGTTCGCCGAGCACGGGGTGGAGCTGGTGGAGGACCTGGCGGTCCGGGTGGTGCCGGGCGGTGTCCACCCCGACGGCGGCCCCGCGCCCCACCGGGTGGAGACGGCCTCCGGGCGGGTCCTGGAGGCGGACGCGGTCGTGCTCGCCACGGGCGGGCGACCCCGGGCCCTCGACGTCGCCGGCGCCGACCACCCGGACCTGATCACCCTGCGCACCCGCTCCGACGCCGAGGCCCTGCGCGACCGCCTGACGTTCGGGGCCGAGGTGGCGGTCGTGGGCGGCGGCTTCACGGGGGCGGAGGTCGCGGCCGCGGCGCGTCGCTCGCTCGCCGCGGTGACGCTCGTGACCGGGACGGACGCCCCGGCCCGCGCAGCCGTCGGGCCGGCGCTGGCCGCCCGCCTGCACCGGATGCACGTCGAGCACGGGGTCGCGGTCGAGGTCGGCCGGGCGGCCTGGATCGAGCACCGGGACGCCGACGGCGGCGCCGCGCTGCCGGCCGCCCACCGGCTCCACCTCCACGACGGGCGGACCGTGGACGCCGACGTCGTGGTGCTGGCCGGGGGCACCGTGCCGGACACCGCCCTCGCCGAGGACGCCGGTCTGGAGGTGGCCGACGGCGTGCTCACGGACGCGATGGGCCGCACGACCGTGCCCGGGATCCTGGCCGTGGGTGACGCCGCGCGCGCCCGGGAGTCCGCGTGGGCGCCGTCGCGGCACTGGGAGCCGGCCCTGCGTTCCGGTGCGGCCGCCGCGGCGGCGCTCCTGGGGGAGCAGGCGGACGCCCCGGGCGCCCCGTGGTTCTGGTCCGACCGGTACGACGCCCACGTGGAGGCCGTGGGGGACATGACGGTGCCGGCCGGTGGGCGGATCGTGGACCGCGAGGTGCGCGGCGTCGTGGTGGCGAGCTTCGCCCTGGCCGCGGACGGGACCCTGCGCGGGGCCGCGTCGATCGACGACCCCATGACCGTCAAGGCCGCCCGGCGCATCATCGACCGGGGGATCGTGGTGGACGCCGCCGCGCTCGCGGACCCGGCCGTGCCGGTCAAGTCGCTGGCGCGGGGGTGAGGGCGCCCGTTTCGTCAACGAAAGCGGTCAGGTACCGCAGTAGGTGACGAACGGGGCCCCGTCCGCCGGACCCGGCTCCGCGTACCGCTCGAACCCGGGGCGCGGGGTGAAGGGATCCGTGACGGCCTCGAGCAGCCGGTGGACCGGGGCGAGGTCCCCGCCCTCCGCGGCCGTCAGGGCCTCGTCGAGCAGGTGGTTCCGCGGGATGTAGACGGGGTTCACCGCGCGCATCCGGGCCGGATCGGGACCCATCGCCCGCCAGTCCGCGAGCCAGGCGGCGAGCCCCGCGGGGTCCGGGGCGCCGGGGACGAGTCGTGCCGCCTCGGTGCGGGCCGCGTCGTCGTCCACGGGCGCCGCCGTGTGCTCGGCCAGCCGCACCCAGAACGAGGTCCAGTCGGCCCGCGCCGCGGCCAGCCACGGGAACAGGCGGTCGGTGAGCGCGGCGACGTCGTCCTCCGCCACGGACGCCGGGAGACCGAGCTTGTCCCGCAGTCCGCCCCGCCACGCCGCGAGATGGGCGCCGTGGAACCTGCCCAGCGCCTCCTGGGCGAGTGCGACGGCGCGGTCGGGGTCGTCGTCGAGCACGGGCACGAGGGCCTCGCCGAGCCGAGCGAGGTTCCACGCCGCGATGGGCCCCTGGTTGCCGTACGCGTACCGGCCCTGGGTGTCGATCGAGGAGAAGCTCGCGGCCGGGTCGAAGGCGTCGATGAACGCGCAGGGGCCGTAGTCGATGGTCTCGCCGGATAGGGTCATGTTGTCCGTGTTCATCACACCGTGCACGAAGCCGACGAGCATCCAGCGGGAGATGAGCTCGGCCTGCGCGGCGATCACCGCCTCGTAGAGCGCGAGCGCGGGGTGCTCGGCGTCGGTGGCGTGCGGGTGGTGGCGGGCGATGGCCTCGTCGACGATCCGGCGCAGCACCTCCGTGGGGTGCGCCTGCTCGGGGAGGGCCGCGGCGTACTGGGCCGTGCCGACGCGCAGGTGCGACGCGGCCGTCCGGGCCAGCACCGCACCCGGCAGCACGGTCTCGCGGCGGACCGGGTGGCCCGTGCCGACGACGGCCAGCGCCCGCGTGGTCGGCACGCCGAGGGCGTGCATCGCCTCGGAGACCACGTACTCGCAGAGCATGGGGCCGAGCACGGCCTGCCCGTCGGCGTTGCCGCGCGCGAAGGGCGTGCGACCGGAGCCCTTGAGATGCAGGTCGTGGAGCCGACCGTCCGGAGCCGTGAGCTCGCCGAGGAGGAGGGCGCGCCCGTCACCCAGGCGGGGAGAGTAGTGGCCGAACTGGTGGCCCGCGTACGCCTGCGCGACCGGCCGCGCGCCCGGGCCGGGCTGCTCGCCGGTGAGGAAGGAGACGCCGTCGTCGGTGGCGAGCCACTCGGCGTCGAGGCCGAGCTCCGCCGCGAGGCCGGCGTTGAGCAGGACGAGCTGCGGGCCGTCCGTGGCCTGGGCCTGCCAGGGCAGGGCGAGCTCCGGGAAGGTGTCGGCGAAATGCGAGCTCAGGGCGGGAACGGACGCGGTCATGGGGCCACGCTACGTGGAGGAGGACGGGTGTTCACGGGCCGACTCCCACCGCACCCGTCCTTTCGAGGCGGGAAATCGACCCCACGGGCGTGGACCAGAGCGCTTTGACCTGGATTTCCCGCCTCGAAACGGGGGGCCGTGGCGGACTGCGGTGACCGTGGATCTCACCGGGTCACCCACCGAACGCGGCCGCCCGGCGCCGCACCCGCGCGACGACGTCCGCGTAGTCGTTCCGAGCGTCGGCCCACATGACCTTGATCGAGAGCCAGTCGTGGTCGGCGCACCAGCGGTCGCGCAGCACGTCGCGGGCCTGCTGCTCGGCGGTGCGGTGGTGCTCGCCTTCGTATTGCAACGCGAGGCGCCACGGCCGATACCCGAGGTCGACCGTCGGAGCGCGGCGGTCTGACGGGTCCAGCCGGCACTGCACCTCGGGCTCCGGCAGCCCGGCATCGACGAGCGCCAGCCGCAGACGCGTCTCGCGCGGCGAATCCGCCCCCACGCGCATCCTCGCCAGCGCTGCCCGGGCCAGTCCGCGCCCCCGGAAACGTCCCCGTTCGGCCAGCGATCGGACGAGCTCCTCCGGGGTGTAGGCGGGATCCCCGCGTCCGCCGCCGGGCAGCCACGGCGGGCAGAGCAGCGCGTCACCGGCGGCGACGACGTCCCGCTCCGTGAGCGCCGCCCGTGCCGCGCACAGGTCCCACAGCGTGCGGGCCGGCGTCGTCACGAGCACGCCGCCCCGCGTCATCCGCTGTTTCTCCGGCACCTCGATGCGGTGGGGCACCAGACCCGCCTGGACCGGCCGGCCGCCCGACGTGCCGACGCTGACGTGCACCGCACCGGGGGCCAGCAGCCGTGCGGGCACGGTCAGGCCGTGCAGACGGGCGGCGGTCTCATGGCTGACGACGACGTCGGGATGGCGCCGCTGGTACGCGCGGACCTCATCCAGCGTCCACTCACGAACGGAGACCGCCGCAGAGCCGGCCGGCCCGTAGATGCCGTGGCGCAGCCGCCGCAGGTCTGAGGACTGCAGACGGGACCACGTCACACCCGCCCGGCGCGCGTCATCGACCGTGAAGGCGGTGGGGTCGATCGACGGCGGCAGCGGGGCGGGACGACGGGGCATGCGGCGAGCGTGCTCCGTCGGTCGGCATCCCGAGACAGACGAGCGGGGGCCTGGGGACGCGCGAGGGGGCCCGGCGCGGTTGTGCAGGAGGCGGTGACGTCCCCCGGGGCGCCGGCCCCGAGCCATTCGAGGCGGGAAATCCACGTCATGGGCCAGGATCGGGCGTCCATGGGGTGGATTTCGCGCCCCGAAGTGAGGGGATGACCAGGTCAGTACGACGCGCGGGGCGCGCCCTCCCCGTCGCCCGCGGCGTCGCTCGGCTCCGGGCACCAGCGGTCGGCGAGGGCCTCGGCGGCGCGGGCCAGCAGGGCGACGTCGGCGCCCACGTTGACGTAGTCCGCACCGGCGGCGGCGTAGGCGTCGGCCTGCGCGGGCACGAACGCGTTGACGCCCACGATCTTCCCGGCGGCCTTGACCTTCGCGATGACCTCTTCGACCGCGGCCACCACCTCCGGGTGCGACTGCTGGCCGAGCAGGCCCAGGGACGCGGAGAGGTCCGAGGGGCCGATGAAGACGCCGTCGATCCCGTCCACCGCCGCGATCTCGTCCGCGTTGCGCACGCCGGCGGCGGTCTCGATCTGCACGATCACGGAGACGTGGTCCGCCGCGCCGGGCAGGTAGCCGGGGATCCGGTTCCAGCGGCCGGAGCGCGCCAGGGCGGAGCCCACGCCGCGCACCCCGCCCTCGGCGGAGCCGTCCGGGTAGCGGGCGGCGGCCACGGCGTGGCGGGCCATCGCGGCGTCGTCGACCATGGGCACCAGCAGCGTCTGGGCGCCCAGGTCCAGGAACTGCTTGATGGCCACGGTGTCCAGCGCCGGCACGCGCACCAGGGTGGGCACGCGGTAGCCGGCGATCGTGCGCAGCTGGGCAAGGACGTCCTGCAGGGTCAGCGGGGCGTGCTCGGCGTCGATGAGCAGGTAGTCGAGGCCCGCGCCGGCGCAGATCTCCGCCGTCGTCGGGTCCCCGGAGGAGAGGAACATGCCGGCGGCGGGGCGGCCCCCACGGGCGGCGACGGCCTCGGGCGTGAAGAGGTCGCGGAACAGCGGCTGCGGGTTGTGGCGGACGGGCATGGGACGTTCCTCCGGGGTTCTCCGCGCCCTCCACCCGACGCGGGTTGAGTTGTCGCGGGTGGAGCGGGGTCGTACTGGTGATAGGTCAACCCGCGTTGCGGGCGGGCGGGGCGACGACGACGGGCGGGTCAGGCGAAGCGGCAGGTAATGGTGCCGAGCGGGCCGTAGTCGGCGTAGACGGTGTCGCCCTCGTACACCCACATCGGGCGGGTGAAGGAGCCGGCGAGCACGATCTCACCGGCTTCGAGCGCGTCTCCGTGCTCGGCGATGCGGTTGGCCAGCCAGTGCACGCCGTTGGCCGGGTGGTTCAGCACGCCCGCGGCCACGCCGGTCTCGATGATCTCCTCGTTGCGGGAGAGGATGCCGGAGACCCACCGCAGGTCGACGTCGTGCACGCCCACGGGGCGGCCGCCGATCACCAGGGAGCCCAGCGCCGCGTTGTCCGAGATGGTGTCCGTGATGGTGCGGCCGGCCATCTCGATGCGCGAGTCCAGCACCTCGAGCGCGGGCACCACGTACTCGGTGGCGCGCAGCACGTCCATCAGGTTCAGGCCGGGCCCGCGCAGCTCGTCCCGCAGCACGAACGCCAGCTCCATCTCGATGCGCGGATGGGTGTACTTCTTCCACTCGTACACGTGGCCGGACTCGAACACTTGGTCGTCGAAGATCACGCCGTAGTCCGGCTCGTCGATTCCGGTGGCGTCCTGCATGGCCTTCGAGGTCAGGCCGATCTTGTGGCCCACCTTGCGGCGGCCCGCCTCGACCTGACGCTCGGCCCAGATGCGCTGGACGGCGTACGAGTCCTCGATCTCCATCTCCGGGTAGCGCGCGGTCAGCCGCGCCACGGGCACGCGGTCGATGCCCGCGCGGTGCAGCTCGTCGGCGATCTTGACGTGGGTCTCGTGGTCCAGCACAGCGGTCTCCTTCACGACGACGGGCAGGGGCCTCGCCTTGATCGTATACGATTACGCGGTTCGGCCCCCGGCCCCGTCGCCATCCTGTCACCGCCCCGGATCAGTCCGGGGCGCGCGTCCCGATGCCCAGCCCGGGCTTGCGGCGGTGCACCGTGAGCCAGGCCAGCCCCTCGCGGCCCGGCGACCCCCGACGCCCGTCTGCGAGGCGGGACACCCCTGCTCCCCACGCTTTGAGGCGGGAAATCGAGCTCAAACTGGCCCTCCTGGCTCGAATGAGATGGATTTTCCGCCTCGAACGGCGCGGGGCGGGGAGACGCGGAGGATGGCAGGGAGGGCGGACGCCGACGGCGGGCACCTGCGTTGGGTGCCCGCCGTCGTCGTGGTGTCCCGAAGCGGTGCCGGCCGTGCCGGTCAGAGCTGGTTGCCGAGCTTGTACTCGCCCTGCTTCCACTCCGGCATGGACTCCTCGCCCTGCCCCTCGCGGGTGTAGGAGAAGCCGTCGGCGCCGATGGTCACGGCCATCTCCGAGTCGTCGGTGCGGGAAACCAGCGGCTGCAGGTTGCCGTCGAGGTCCAGCACGCGGGAGGCATCGGTGTACCAGGACGGCACGACCGGGGTGCCCCACCAGTCGCGGCGCTGGTTGTCGTGCACGTCCCAGGTGACCACGGGGTTGTCCGGGTCGCCGGTGTAGTAGTCCTGGGTGTAGACCTCCACGCGGTGGCCGTCGGGGTCGCGCAGGTAGAGGTAGAACGCGTTGGAGACGCCGTGGCGACCCGGGCCGCGCTCGATGTGGTCGGACATGCGCAGGGCGCCGAGCTTGTCGCAGATCGCCAGGATGTTGTGCTTCTCGTGCGTGGCGAAGCACACGTGGTGCATCCGCGGGCCGTCGCCGCCGGTCATGGCGGTGTCGTGCACGGTGGGCTTGCGGCGCATCCACGCGGCGTAGACGGTGCCGTTCTCGTCCTGGATGTCCTCGGTGACGCGGAAGCCCAGGTCCTGCATGTAGCGGGCGGCACGCGGCACGTCCGGGGTCACCTGGTTGAAGTGGTCCAGGCGGACCAGTGCGCCCGGGGTGTAGAGGTCGTAGCGCCAAGCCAGGCGCTCCACGTGCTCGACGTCGTGGAAGAACTCGTAGGGGAAGCCCAGCGGGTCCTCGACGCGCACAGAGTCGCCGACGCCCTTGACGAAGCCGTCCTTCCGGCGCTCCACGCGGCAGCCCAGCTCCTCGTAGAAGGCGACCGCCTTGTCCAGGTCCTCGGGGGTGCGCACGCGGTAGGAGAACGCGGCCACGGCGGCGGTCTCGCCCTGGCGCAGCACCAGGTTGTGGTGGATGAACTCCTCCATGGAGCGCAGGTAGACGGTCTCCTCGTCCTCCTCGGTGACCACGAGGCCGAGCACGTCCACGTAGAACTCGCGGGACTGGGCGAGGTCCGTGACCACGAGCTCCATCGAGGCGCAGCGCAGGATGTCCGGCGCCTCGGACGTCGGGGTGGGGAGGGGGTTCTCCGGGTCGATGAGGACTTCCTTGGTGACGAAGAAGCCGGAGGAGGTCTTCTGGCGGCTCTCGAGGTTGGTCATCGGTGCTCCTTGGTGAGGGGGCGGTGCGCTGTGGCCTGGGACACGGTCACGGGCTCGATCGTATACGATCCGGGCGACCGGCGGGAAGGCGGTCGAGGAACGCGGGTTGAGTTGTCGCGGGTCCGGGGCGCCCGCACCCGCGACAACTCAACCCGCGTCGGGTGGGCCGGGGGAGAAGCCCGGCCCGGCCCCACCACGACGACGGCGCCCGCACCGTCGCGGGGACGGTGCGGGCGCCGTCGTGGTCGCCGGTCAGTGCGGGTCAGCCGTCGATCTTCGCCGCGGCCTGCTCCTGCTTGCCGAACACCGGGTTGTGGACCTCGCCGAGGTTGATGTGCACGGCCTGCTGATCGGTGTAGAAGTCGATCGAGCGGTAGCCGCCCTCGTGGCCCAGGCCGGAGGCCTTCACCCCGCCGAACGGGGTGCGCAGGTCCCGCACGTTGTTGGAGTTCAGCCACACCATGCCGGCCTCCACGTTCTGCGCGAAGTTGTGGGCGCGCTTGAGGTCGTTCGTCCAGATGTACGCTGCGAGGCCGTACTTCGTGTTGTTGGCCAGCTCGAGGGCCTCCTCCTCCGTGTCGAACGGGGTGATGGCCACCACCGGGCCGAAGATCTCCTCCTGGAAGATCCGGGCCTCCGGGGCCACGTCCGCGAACACGGTGGGCTGCACGAAGTTGCCCTCGGGGAAGCCCTCCGGGCGGCCGCCGCCGGCCACCAGGCGGGCCTCGGTCTTGCCGATCTCCACGTAGGACATGACCTTCTCGAAGTGCTCCGGGTGCACGATCGCGCCGACCTCGGTGGTCTCGTCGTCCGGCAGGCCGACCTTCACGCGGGAGGCCTGGGCGGCGTAGCGCTCCACGAACTCGTCGTAGACGGAACGCTGGACCAGGATGCGGGAGCCGGCGGTGCAGCGCTCGCCGTTCAGGGAGAACACGCCGAAGATGGTCGCGTCGATCGCCGCGTCCAGGTCCGCGTCCTCGAACACCACGGCCGGGGACTTGCCGCCGAGCTCCATGGACAGGCCCTTCAGGTGCGGGGCGGCGTTGGCGAAGATGATCTGGCCGGTGCGGGACTCGCCGGTGAAGGAGATCAGCGGCACGTCCGGGTGCTTCACGAGCGGGTCGCCCGCGTAGCCCTCCTCGCCGAAGCCGTGCACCATGTTGAACACGCCCTTCGGCAGGCCGGCCTCCTCGAAGATCCCGCCCCACAGGGAGGCCGAGAGCGGGGTGAACTCGGCGGGCTTGAGCACCACCGAGTTGCCGGTGGCGATGGCCGGGGCCAGCTTCCAGGACTCCAGCATGAACGGGGTGTTCCACGGGGTGATCAGGCCGGCGACGCCGATCGGCTTGCGGTTCACGTAGTTGATCTGGCGGCCCGGCACCTTGAAGGTGTCGTCGTGCTGGGCCACGATCAGGTCCGCGAAGAAGCGGAAGTTCTCGGCGGCGCGGGCGGCCTGGCCCCTCGCCTGCTTGATCGGCAGGCCGGTGTCGAAGCACTCCATCTCGGCCAGCTGGTCGCCGCGGGTCTCCATGATGTCGGCGATCCGGTGCAGCACGCGGGAGCGCTGGCGCGGCAGGGCCTGGGACCACTCGCCGGACTCGAAGGCCCGCTTCGCGGTGGCGACGGCGCGGTCGATGTCCGCGGCCTTGCCGGAGGCGGCCGTCAGGTACGGCTCGTTGGTCACCGGGTCGAGCACCTCGAAGGTGTCGCCGTCGATCGAGTCGACGAACTCGCCGTCGATGTAGTGGCGCAGGACGTCGGGCAGGCCCGCGGGCTTGCGGGCCTCGATGCTGGTCTTCTCCGTCATGGTGTCTCTTTCACTGAGTGCTTCGGGTGGGTCTGATGATCGGGGCCTGGAGCAGCCGGCGTCGGCGCCGGTCCGGCCGGCGGTCACGCGGACGGCTCGGCGCTGTGCTCCAGGTAGGCGTGCAGGGTGTTCAGGCGGTGGGCGCGGGCGGCGGCCTCGATCTCCTCGAAGCGCGCCCCGTCCTCGATCAGGCGCAGCAGGTGCTCGTGCTCGTCCACGGAGGCCACCGCCCGACCGGGCACGTACGCGAACGTGGAGGAGCGCAGCGCGGCCAGGCGGTTCCAGCCGCGGTGCACCAGGTCGTGCACGTGCTCGTTCTGGTGATGCTCGAACAGGATCGAGTGGAAGCGACGGTTGAGCTCGGTGAACGCCACCGGGTCCCAGGCCTTCTCCGACTCCGTCATCGCGCGCATGGTCGCGTTCACCTCGCGGGCCGCCGCGAGGTCCTCGGCGGTCACGTGCGGGGCGCACTGGGCAGTGGAGAACCCCTCCACCAGCGCCAGCGTCTCCATGGTGTGGCGGTACTCGACCGGGTCGATGCCCACCACGGTCGCGCCCACGTTGCGCTCATAGGCCACCAGCTTCTCGGACTGCAGGCGGCGGATCGCCTCCCGCACGGGCACCACGGACATGCCCAGCTCCGCGGCGATCTGGGACAGCACCAGCCGGTCGCCCGGCTCGTGGCGCTGGTCCCGGATCCCCTCGAGGATCGCCTGGTAGGCGCGGTCCGCCTTGGAGACGGGGGCTCCTGCGAGGCCGACCGTTCCGATGTCCGTCCGGCGCATGCTCAGGCGTCGCCCTCCGGGGCCGGGGCGTCCGGCAGGGTCTTGCGGTACTCGGCGAACTTGGCCTTCCACTCGGCGTTCGGGGGGAACATCCCGTCCACCGGGTGGCCGGCCTTGACCTGCTCGTACGCCCAGGCGTCCTGGAGCTCCTGCTCGTAGGCGTCGTCCACGACCTCCTGGAGCAGAGACGGCGGGATGACCACCACACCGTCGTCGTCACCGACGATGATGTCGCCGGGCTGCACGGTGGTGCCGCCGCAGGCGATGGTGCCGCCGACCTCCCACGGGATGTGACGGCGGCCCAGCACGGCCGGGTGCGTGGCGCCGGCGTAGACCTGGAGGCCGACCTCGGCCACCGCGGCGGAGTCACGGATGCCGCCGTCCGTGATCACGGCGTTCGCGCCGTTCACCTGGGCGCGCAGGGCCAGGACGTCCCCGAGGGTGCCGGTGCCGTGCTCGCCACGGGCCTCCATGACCACCACGTCGTCCGGCTGCACCGAGTCGATGGCCCGCTTCTGGGCGTTGAAGCCGCCGCCGAACTCCTTGAACAGGTCCTCGCGCTTGGGGATGTAGCGCAGGGTCTTCGCGTAGCCGAGGACGCGCCGACCCCGGTGGATCGGGCGCGGGCCGTCGATGGTCGCGTTCTGGATGCCGCGCTTCTGCAGCTGGGCGGTGAGGGTGGCCACCGCGATGGCGTCGATCTTGGCGCGCAGCGCCGGGGTCAGCAGGGAGCGGTCGGGCTGCGGGGCGCTCGCGACCCAGTGGCCGTTCTCGTCCACCGCGGACGACGACGGCGCCGCGGCCTGCGGGGCCAGACCGGCGGCCTCGCGGGAGCCCCAGGCCTCCTCGCGCTGCACGTCGTCCACCTGCGGCTGCGCGCCGAACGGGGCCAGGGAGTGCTCCGAGTCGACGACCGTCGTCACCAGGCGGCCGGTGGTCGGGGCGCCGGGGGCGCTGGGGGCGTCCACCTCCACCTCGACGACGTCGCCCGGCTGGGCCACGGAGGATCCGGCGGGGGTGCCGGTGAGGATGACGTCGCCCTCCTCGAGCGTCATGAGCTGCGAGAGGTCGGCCACGAGCCGGCCGAACGGGAAGACGAGGCCCTCGGTGGTGTCGTCCTGGACGATCTCGCCGTTGACCCAGGTGCGCACGCGCAGGGCGGCCGGGTCCAGGCCCGCGGCGGCGATCACCGCGGGGCCGAGCGGGGTGTAGCCGTCGCCGGACTTGTTCTTGACGTTGGAGCCCTTGTCCGCGTGGCGGAGGTCGTAGAGGCCCCAGTCGTTGGCGGCGGTGATGCCGGAGACGTACGACCAGCCCTCCTCCGGGCTGACGCGCCGGGCGGTGCGGCCGATGATCAGCGCGATCTCGCCTTCATAGGCGAGCAGCTCGGTGCCGGCGGGGCGCTCGATCGTGTCGCCGCTGCGGGCGATGGAGGTGCCGGCCTTGAGGAAGTAGCCGGGGGCCTGCGGGGACCGGCCGCGCTGGGCGATGCGGGAGGGGTAGTTCAGGTGCAGGGCCAGCACCTTGCCCGGCCGGTTCTCCCGGACGGTGAAGTCGCGCTCGGTGACGGTGGGCGTGGGGTCCGGTGTGCTCTGCGTCATGGTCGAGATCGTATACGATCCCGCGGGCCGGGGGAAGAGGCCGCACGCCCGGCGGGCGTGCCGGGCCGTCGTCGTGGACGCCCGCAGCGGCTCAGCGGGCCCGGGCGATCGACTCGTTCACCGCGGGGGCCAGGCGCCGCACGCCCTCCACGAGCTTCTGGGCGTCCACGAACGAGTACGCCAGGCGCAGGGTGGAGTGCGTGCCCTCGACGGGGGTGAAGGCCGCCCCCGGCACGAACACCGCGCCCGCCTCGATGCCGCGGTGCATCACCTCGAGGGTGTCCACCCCGGCCGGCAGGGTGGCCCACAGGAAGAAGCCGCCCTGCGGGGTGATGAACTCGACCCCCGGGTCCCAGTGTTCACGCACCGCGTCCACGAGCGCCGCGGCCCGCTCGCGGTACAGCCCGGTCACGTGGCGGACGTGGCCCTGCCAGTCCAGCTGCGTGACGAAGGCGGTGGAGAGCATCTGCGAGTACGTGGACGCGTGGATGTAGGCGGACTCCGCGCACAGGTAGAACTCGCGCTGGAGCGCGGCCGGCACGAGCGCCCAGCCGATGCGCATGCCCGGGGAGAAGATCTTGGACATCGTGCCGAGGTAGACCACGTTGTCCCGGTGGTCAGCGGCGATCGGCGCGACGGGCTCGCCGCCGAACGCGATCTGCCCGTACGGGTTGTCCTCCACGATGAGCACGCCGTGCTTCTCGCAGATCGCGCCCACCTCGGCGCGGCGGCCCGGGGGCAGCAGGGCGCCCGAGGGGTTCGCGAACGAGGGGATCGTGTAGAGGAAGGCCACGCGGCGGCCCTCGGCGGCCAGGCGGGTCAGGGTCTCGTCGAGGGCCGCGGGCACCAGGCCGTGGTCGTCGGTGCCCGTGGCCACGGCCTCGAGCTGCCAGGTGGTGAAGGTGGTCAACGCGCCCACGAACGTGGGGTCCTCCACCACGACGACGTCGCCCGGGTTCGCGAACGCCCGGCAGGCGGTGTCGATCGCGGCCTGCGAGCCGGGGGTGATGACCACGAGGTCGGGATCCGCGTCCGGGATGCCGTCGGCGGCCATCACGGCGGTCGCGGCGGCACGCATCTCCTCGGTGCCCTGGCCCGGGCCGTACTGCAGGGACTCCGTGCCGAACCGGGTCATCAGGTCGGAGGCGATCCGGCCCAGCTCGTCGAGGGGCAGGTCGGCGAGCCACGGGTTCCCGCCCGCGAGCGAGATGAGGTTCGGGTCCATCGCGATGTCGAAGACGTCGCGGACCGCGGACTGCTTCACGCCGACGGCGCGCTGGGACAGGTGATCTCGGAGGTTCCGCACGCTCGGCACCCTATAGCACGGCGCGGCCGTGCCCGAAGGTCCGATGACGGGCGACGACGGCGGGTCGCCCGGTCAGGGGGCGCTCGGCTCCTGGGCGGGGGACCACGTGCCCTGGGTCGGCTCGGCGGGACCCCACGACGACTCCTCGGCCGGCGCCCAGGTGTCGTCCGAGGGCTCGGCCGGCGCCCAGGTCGAGGGCTCGGCCGGAGCCCACGTGTCCTCCGGCGACTCGCCCTCCGGCGCCCACGTCTGCCCGCCGGATCCGTCGCTCGGCTCCCCACTCGGCGTGGGGTCCCCCTGCGGGACGTCCACGGACTCGCCGAGGCGGAGCGGTTCGAGCCCCAACACGTCGTCGAGGTCCCGGCCGTCCACCTCGAGTCGGACCTGGCCCGCGGACGTGAAGGCGGCGGCGGTCGCCTGCAGCTGGGCGCGGATCCGCTCGGCCGTGCACTCGTCCTCCGGCGTCACGGTGCCGGTGAAGGTGAAGATCTCCACGTCGCCCTCGCGGCGGTGCCCGGTCGGGGTGAGGGTCTCGCGCGCGTCGAACACGGCGTTCCACAGCGACGGGTCGCCGTGCCAGCCGCGCTCGTCCGCGAACAGGAAGTCCAGGGCGGCGTCCGCCTCGTCCTCGGTGTCCGTCGGCACGGTCTGCACGGGCACCAGCAGGTCGCCGCAGCCGAAGGGCCGGCCGCTCGTCCCCGGGACCGCCTCCGGTTCCGCGACGGCGAGGTAGACCGTCAGCGGCTGATACCCCTCCGTCGCGGGCAGGGGCACGCCGTCGTCGGACGCCGAATCCTCGGCCAGTCCGGGGTCGACCGCGCAGCCGGCCAGCAGGCACGCGGCGGCCACGGCACCCGTGATCCGCAGGGCGCGGGAAGGGGAGGGCGGGCGCATCGGGTACTCCTGGCGGTCGGGGGTCGGCGACGTCGGACGGACCGACGGCCTCTCCATGCTACGGCCGTCCGTCTCGCCCGCCGCGAGCGGATGTGAGGCCTCCCGCGGGTGGGAAGGGGCCCGCGGGCGGACGGCCGCGGCGGGCTAGGCTGGAGGCCATGCCCGTGAGGAACCGTCGCGCCGCCGCCCTGCCCGCCAAGCTCAGCCGCTCCTGGCTGCTGGTCAACGCGGCCACCCCCGACGCGTTCGCCCCCGCCCTGGCCTCCGAGGCCGACTCCGTCATCTTCGACCTCGAGGCCGCCGTGCCGGAGGAGCAGAAGGACGCGGCCCGCCAGCACGTCGTGGACGCCCTCTCCGGCGGCATGACGGCGTGGGTGCGCATCTCCGCGACCTCCACGGACCACTGGCAGCGGGACCTCGAGGCGCTCGCGGGTCTCGACGGCGTGCGCGGCGTCGTGCTGGCCGAGACCGAGGAGCCGGAGCAGGTCACGTTCACCGCGATGCGTCTGCGCGCCGGCACCCCGGTGATCGCCCTGCTGGAGTCCGCCCTGGGCATCGAGAACGCCACGGCCGTGGCCAAGGCGCCGGGCACGTTCCGTCTCGCCTTCGGCGTGAACGACTTCCGCAAGGACGTCGGCGTCGGCGAGGACCCGCTGGCCATGGCCTACGCCCGCTCCCGCATGGTGATCGCCTCCCGCGTGGGCGGTCTGCCCGGGGCGATCGACGGACCGCCCGGCAACGCGGACGGTGAGGACGCGGTCGTCGACTCCAGCGCCGTCACCGCCTCGATGGGCATGACCGGCCGCCTCGTCCTGAACCGGGATCAGGTGGACTGGGTCAACCGGGCGATGTCCCCGTCCGAGGACGAGCTCGCGTGGGCCCGCGACCTGCTCGAGAAGCATGCTCAGGGCGCCGCCGTCGGCGACGGTTCGTACCTGCCCCGCGTGCTGCGCGCCCAGAAGATCGCGGACCTCGCGGACTCGTACGGGCTCTGGAACGCGTGAGCACGGCCGGGGCGCGCGCATGAGTCCCCGCACCGACGGGTGGCTCCGCCCATGATGGCGTGGATCGACGGGCTGCCGCTGCTGTGGTCCATCGGGTTCTTCTGGATGCTGGCGATCCTGCGCACCCTGATCGTGTTCTCGCTCGGGCGGGGGCTGGCCTCCGGCGTCGAGCGGACCCGCTGGTTCGCCCGCGTGATGGAGGGGCCCGTCTATGTCCGCGCCCAGCGCTTCATCCAGCGCCACGGGGTGTGGGCCATCCCGTTCTGCTACCTCACGGTGGGCATCCAGACGGCGGTGATCGGCTCCGCCGGCGTCGCCCGCATGCCCTGGCGCCGGTTCCTGCCGGCGGCCGCGCTCGGCACGTTCCTGTGGGGCGTGGTGTACGGGACCGTCGGGATGGCCGTGGTGTGGGCCGTCATCGGCGCGGCGCTCGGAGAGGGCCGGGGTGTCCTCGCCCTCGTGCTGATCCTCGCGGCCGTGGCTGCGTTCGTCGTGTGGCGCCGACGCCGCACGCTGCGCCGGCACGGGGCCGGGTGACGTCGTCGTCCGTGACGCGGGCCGGGCTGCGCCGCCGGGGGACTAGAGTTGACCGCGTCTTCGCCCTGGCCAGCCGCCCCGCGGCCGGGGCCGCCACCCCTTCGGAAGGACCACCATGAGCGACGAGCGCGCCCGCAGCTTCTCCGCCTCCACCGCCTCCGCCGCCGACGACGGCGCCCGCGGCACCGGCACGACCCGCGTCAAGCGCGGCCTGGCGGACATGATGAAGGGCGGCGTGATCATGGACGTCGTCAACGCGGAGCAGGCGCGCATCGCCGAGGATGCCGGCGCCGTGGCCGTCATGGCGCTCGAGCGGGTCCCGGCCGACATCCGCGCCCAGGGCGGCGTGGCCCGCATGTCCGACCCCGACCTGATCGACGGCATCGTCGAGGCCGTGTCCATCCCCGTGATGGCCAAGGCGCGCATCGGCCACTTCGTGGAGGCCCAGGTGCTGCAGGCGCTCAAGGTGGACTTCATCGACGAGTCCGAGGTGCTCTCCCCGGCGGACTACGTGAACCACATCGACAAGTGGGACTTCGACGTGCCCTTCGTGTGCGGCGCCACCAACCTCGGCGAGGCCCTGCGCCGCATCACCGAGGGCGCGGCCATGATCCGGTCCAAGGGCGAGGCCGGCACCGGCGACGTCTCCGAGGCCGTGAAGCACATCCGCACCATCCGCAAGGAGATCGCCCAGCTCCAGGGCCTGGCCCAGGATGAGCTGTACGTGGCCGCGAAGGAGCTGCAGGCGCCGTACGAGCTGGTGCGCGAGGTCGCCGAGACCGGCGCCCTGCCCGTCGTGATGTTCACCGCCGGCGGCGTGGCCACCCCGGCCGACGCGGCCCTGATGATGCAGATGGGCGCCGACGGCGTGTTCGTGGGTTCCGGCATCTTCAAGTCCGGCAACCCGGCCGAGCGCGCCCGCGCCATCGTCAAGGCCACCGCCCAGTTCGACGACCCGATGGCGGTCGCCGAGGCCTCCCGTGGCCTGGGCGAGGCCATGGTGGGCATCAACGTGGGCGACCTGCCCGCCCCGCACCGCCTGGCCGAGCGCGGCTGGTGAGTCCACAGAAGACCGTCGGCGTGTTCGCCCTCCAGGGCGACGTGCGGGAGCACGTGCACGTGCTCGAGTCCCTCGGCGCGCGCACGCGCCCGGTGCGCCGCCCCGCGGACCTCGAGGGTCTGGACGGCATCGTGCTGCCCGGCGGCGAGTCCTCCGTGATGGACCGCCTCGCCCGGATCATGGGGCTCAAGGACCCGCTCATCGCCGCCCTCCGCGACGGTCTGCCCGCCTACGGCACGTGCGCGGGGCTGATCATGCTGGCCCGGGAGATCCGCAACCCGGCGCCGGATCAGGGCGGGCTCGGCGTGCTGGACGTGGCCGTGCGGCGCAACGCCTTCGGCGCGCAGGTCGACTCGTTCGAGGAGGACCTGGACGTCCCCGCGGTCGCGGCGGAGCCGGTGCACGCCGTGTTCATCCGCGCCCCCGCCGTCCTCCAGGCGGGGGAGGGCGTCGAGGTCCTGGCGAGCGTGCCGGCGTCGCGTCTGTCCGTGCCCGCGGCGGACCCGGGGCTCGACGGCGACGCGCGGCTGCCCGTGGCCGTGCGGCAGGGCCACCTGCTCGCCACGGCCTTCCACCCTGAGGTGACCGGCGACTGGTCGTTCCACCGGGCGTTCCTCGCGGGGCTCTGAGCGGCCGGCCGGCCCCGCGCGCGACGGGCGCGGGGCTCAGGCCTCCGCGAGCACCTCGGAGGTGACGCGGACGTCCTTCTGGGGGTCCAGGCCGAGCTCGTCGGCCACGGCCGTGGCGACGGAGGGCAGGGTGAGGACGCCGTCGTGCGCGTTGAGGCCCCCGGCGAAGCCCTCGTCCGCGGCCAGCGCGGCGCGCCATCCGAGGTCGGCGATGCGCTTGATGTAGGGCAGCGTCGCGTTGGTCAGGGCCGAGGTGGAGGTCTGCGGCACGGCGCCGGGCATGTTGGAGACGCAGTAGTAGATCTTGTCCCCCACGAGGTACGTCGGGTCCTGGTGGGTGGTGGCCCGCGAGTTCTCGAAGCAGCCGCCCTGGTCGATCGCGATGTCCACCAGCACGGAGCCGGGCCGCATGGACTCCACCATCTCAGCGGTCACCAGCTTCGGGGCCGCGGCGCCGGGGATCAGCACGGAGCCGATCACGAGGTCCGCGTCCGCCACGGTCTCGGCGATGTTCAGGTGGGACGAGGCCAGTGTGCGGATCCGACCCTGGTGGACGGCGTCCAGCTGCGCGAGCCGCTCGAGGGAGATGTCCAGGACGGTCACGTCCGCGCCCATGCCCGCGGCGATCACGGCGGCCGCCTCGCCGGCCACACCTCCGCCGATCACGGCCACCCGGGCGCGGCGGGTGCCGGGCACGCCGCCCATCAGCACGCCCGAGCCGCCCTGCGGCTGGAGGAGGTGGTAGGCGCCCGCGGCGGGGGCCAGGCGGCCGGCCACCTGGCTCATGGGGGCCAGCAGCGGCAGGGAGCGGCCGCGGGTGACCGTCTCGTAGGCGATCGCCGTCGTGCCGGCGTCCAGGATCGCCCGCGTGCACGCGGGGGAGGCGGCTAGGTGCAGGTAGGTGAAGAGGACCTGGCCGCGGCGCAGGCGGCCGTATTCCTCCGGCTGCGGCTCCTTGACCTTGAGGACCAGCTCGGCGCGCTCCCAGAGCTCGTCGACGTCGTCGACCAGCTCGGCGCCGGCGTCGCGGTAGTCCTGGTCCGAGGCGCCGGAGCCGACGCCGGCCCCCGACTGCACGAGGACCTGGTGGCCCGCGCGCACCAGCTCCTGGACCCCGCCCTGCGTCAGGGCGACACGGAACTCGTTGTTCTTCACTTCGGTGGGCACAGCGACCAACATGCGGCGAATCTAGCCGATCCGGCCCGTTCCGGCGAGGGCGCGGGGGCCGCTGCGCGATCGCCCATGCATACGTCACCGCGGTGCCCGTCCCGTCATACTGGTGCGGTGACTCCCGCGCTGATCTCCCTCGTGGCCGTGCTCCTGCTCCTGGTGGGGCTGGTGGGCACCGTGTACCCCGTCCTGCCCGGCTCGCTGCTCAACCTCGTGACGGCTCTCGGCTGGGCCGCGCTGCTGGGCTCCCCCGCGTCCTGGACGTTCGGCGTCATCGCGGCCGGTCTCGCCGTGGCGGGGATGAGCGCGTCCGCGGTGCTGACCGGCCGACGGCTGCGACGTGAACGCGTCACCCGCGGCCCGATCCTGTGGGGGGTGGCCGGCGCCGCCGTCGGGTTCTTCGTGATCCCGGTGGTGGGCCTGTTCCTCGGCTTCGCCGTCGGCCTGTTCGCCTCCCAGTGGGCCCGCACCCGGGACGCCCGGGCCGCCCTGAGCAGCTCGATCGGCGCGCTCACGGCCATGGGCGTGGGCATGCTCGTGGAGTTCTGCTGTGCCTTGGGCTCGCTGACCGCCGTGGGCGTGGGTGCCCTGGTGCACGGCGTCACCGCCTGAACCGCCGGACCCTCCGCCGGCTCACCCGGCGGCGGGCACCCTGCCCGTCTGGGCGAGGGCGGCGAAGCCGAGGACGTGCTCCCGCAGCTCCTGCGCGGCCGCCCGGCCGTCCCCGGCGGCGGAGGCGGCGAGGATCCGCCGATGGTCGGCCTGCAGGCCGGCGCGCACGGCGGGCCAGTCGGACAGCCCGGCCACGGTCTCGGTCACGTAGCCGATGGTCGCCTGGCGCAGGGAGTCCAGCATCATCGCCGTCACGACGTTCCCGCCCAGGGTGGCCAGCCGCACATGGAACTCGGTGTCGAGCAGGTGGAAGTCCTCTTCCGGCAGCGCGGGGTCGTCCATCCGGTCCAGCAGGGTTTCCACCTCGGCCAGGACGGCGACGCTCTCGGGGTCGCCGGAGGTGGCGGCGGCCGCCTGCGCCGCATCGGTCTCGAGGAGCACGCGCGCGGCGACGACGTCGGCCATCGGCAGGGACCGGGTGGCGATGTGCAGGCGCAGCGCCCAGCCCAGCGCCGCGGACGGCTCGGAGACGACGACGGCGCCCGAGTTCGGCCCGGAGCCGGCGCTGGCGCGGATCAGGCCCATGGCCTCGAGCATCCGGGTGGCCTCCCGCACGGACGCCCGGGAGATGCCGAAGCGTTCGGCCAGGGTGCGTTCGCCGGGCAGCTTGTCCCCCACGACCACGGCGCCGGAGCGCAGCTCGGCCTCGAGCCAGTCGAGCACGATGGTGTAGGCGGGGGCAGCGGTCATGGACGGACCTTCCGAGGGGGCGGGGCGGCGACCGTCCATCCTACCGATGGACGCCGCCCCGCTCGGGTGGTGCAGGCGGTCAGCCCGCCGCCGGCAGCATCCACGCCAGCACGTTGGACTGCAGGTACACGAGCGTGCACACCGCCAGCAGGAGCACGAGCGACCACACCACCACGCGGCGCAGGATCTCGGACTCCCGGCCCTCCATGCCGACCGCCGTCGCGGCGATCGCCAGGGACTGCGGGGAGATCATCTTGCCCACGACGCCGCCGGAGGTGTTGGCGGCCACCAGCAGGGCCGGATCGGCGCCGATGTTCGTGGCGGCGGTCTGCTGCAGGGTGGAGAACAGGGCGTTCGCGGAGGTGTCCGAGCCGGTCACGGCGGTGCCGAGCCAGCCGAGCACCGGGGACAGGAACACGAAGGCCGCGCCCAGGCCGGCCACCCACGTGCCCATGGCGACCGTCTGGCCCGAGAAGTTCATGACGTAGGCCAGGGAGAGCACGATCACGATCGTCAGGGCGGACCAGCGCATGCGGGCGAAGCAGCGGCCGATCTCGGCGAGCGCGTTCCCCACCGAGAGCGGGAACCGGCCGTCGTGGTCGAACCGGGAGTAGACCACGGCCATGATCAGGCCGGCGATCAGCAGCAGCGTGCCGGGGGAGGCCAGCCACTCGAACTTGTACACGGTGCTCGCCAGGGGCGCGCCGGAGGCGTCGACGAGGTGCCCGTCGAGCCCGGGCCACGGGATCTTGGCGGTGGCGGAGTTCAGGGCCGCGGTGATCGAGGGGACCAGCTTGGCCAGGGCGAACACGGCCACGACCACGATGTAGGGCAGCACGGCCATGAAGATCCGGCCGGGGGTGAGGTCCTGCGCCGCCGCGCGGGCGGGGGCGTCGAGGCGCTGGCGGGCCTCCTCGGCGCCCCGCGGCCGCCAGAAGCGCAGCAGCAGGACGGCGGCGGCGAGGGAGACCAGGGAGGCCACGACGTCGGTGAGCTCGTAGGAGAAGTAGGTCGAGGCCAGCCAGATGGCGACGGCGAAGCTCGCGCCGATCACGATCAGTGCCGGCCACGTCTGCCGCACGCCGCGCAGCCCGTCGATGATGAACACGAGCAGGAACGGCACGAACACGGCCACGAACGGGGCCTGGTGGCCGACGATCGCGCCGATGTGCGTGGCGGGGATGCCGGTGAGCGTGCCCGCGGTGGTGATGGGGGTGCCCACGGCGCCGAAGGCCACGGGCGCGGTGTTCGCCAGCAGCACGGCGGTGGCCGCCCGCAGCGGGGGCACACCCAGGCCGAGCACCATGGTGGCCGTGATGGCCACGGGGGCGCCGAAGCCGGCGAGGGCCTCGAGCAGGCCGCCGAAGCAGAACGCGATGAGCACGGCCTGGATGCGGATGTCTCCGCCGCCGAGCGAGTCGAAGATCGCGCGCATGTCGTCGAATCGCCCGGAGAGCACGGTGACCTGGTAGAACCACAGCGCCATCACGACGATCCAGACGATCGGGAACAGGCCGAAGGTCGCTCCCTGGGCGGCGGCCAGCGCCGCCAGGTGGGCCGGCATGTGGAAGCCCAGCACGGCCACGAGCAGGGCCACCACGAGCGCGGCGAGCCCCGACTGCCAGGCCTTGAGGCGCAGACCGAGGAGGGTGGCGAAGAACGTCAGCAGGGGCAGGACGCCGAGCGCGGCGGAGAGCGCGACGCTGCCGGCGGCATCGGGGGTGGGGGTGAAGGGGTGTGCACGGGGGTCTCCCGGTGGGCGAGGGGACGGGGCGGGATCCGGTCGGGCCGGTGATGGTCGGACCACTGTGGTCAGACCAAGGAGCGTACTGTGAGGGTGGTCACCTTGCAAGAGGCTGGCATGATATGGTCTGACCACTACGGCACCCGTGTGCTGGCGCACCGCACGGCGCCCCAGGCGCCCCGTCCGGAACGGAGACCGGCATGAGAATCGCCCTGTTCGCCACGTGCATCGTGGACGCGATGTACCCCAAGGTGGCCCTCGCCACCGTCCGCATCCTCGAGCGGCTCGGCCATGAGGTGGTCTTCCCGCCCGGCCAGGTCTGCTGCTCGCAGATGCACGTCAACAGCGGGTACGTGAAGGACGCCCTGCCCGTGGTGCGCAACCACGTCCGCACCTTCATGAAGGCCGACTACGACCTCGCCGTCGCCCCCTCCGCCTCCTGCGTGGCCTCGCTCGGCCACCAGCAGCCGGACGTCGCCCGCTCCGGCGGGGACGAGGGTCTGGCCCGCGACGCCGAGGTCGTCGCCTCCCGCACCCTCGAGCTGTCGCAGCTGCTCACGGACGTCCTCGGGGTGACGGACGCCGGGGCCCAGCTCGGCTCCTGGTTCCCGCACACCGTGACCTACCACCCCTCCTGCCACGGCATGCGCCTGCTGCGCCTGGGCTCGCGCCAGGAGGACCTGCTGCGCACCGTCGCGGACATCGACCTGCGCCCGCTGCCGGACGCCGAGGAGTGCTGCGGCTTCGGCGGCACCTTCTCCCTGAAGAACCCGGACGTCTCCGCCGCCATCGCGGAGGAGAAGATCGAGAAGGTCACCGCGTCCGGCGCCTCCCTCTGCACGGGCGGCGACGCCTCCTGCCTGCTCCACCTGGACGGGGCCATGCACCGTCGCGAGGCGCGCGGTCAGGACGGCCGCCCGCTGCGCACCGTGCACCTCGCCGAGATCCTCGCGGCCACCCGGGAGAATCCGCTCGAGGTCGACGGCCCCGTCGAACTGTCCATCCCCGCGTCCGCCGGCGTCCGCCGCGGACCGTCCGCCCGTGTTGAGGAGGCCCGCCGATGAGCACCGCACCCACCCGCGTGCGCCTGGGAATGCCCGCCGTCCGCCCCGTCCACGGCGAGGGCGAGATCCTGCTGAACACCCCGTTCCCCGAGTCCGCCCGCGAGCAGCTGGGGAACGGCCAGATGCGCGCCAACATCCGCCGGGCCACGCACACCATCCGTGCCAAGCGTGCCGGCGTCGTCGGGGAGCTGCCGGACTGGCAGGAGCTGCGCGCCGCCGGCTCCGCGCTGAAGCAGTCCGTCATGGCGGACCTGCCCGCGCTCCTGGAGCGGCTCGAGTCCGAGGTCACCGCGCGCGGCGGCGTCGTGCACTGGGCCCGGGACGCGGCCGAGGCCAACCGCATCATCACGGAGCTCGTCACCGCCAAGGGCGTGGACGAGGTGATCAAGGTCAAGTCCATGGCCACCCAGGAGATCGGCCTGGACGCCGCGCTCGAGCATGCCGGTGTGGCCGCCGTCGAGACGGACCTGGCCGAGCTCATCGTCCAGCTCGGCCACGACCGACCCAGCCACATCCTCGTCCCGGCGATCCACCGCAACCGCGAGGAGATCCGGGACATCTTCCTCCGGGAGATGCCGGAGACGGACGAGAGCCTCACCTCCGACCCGGCCGACCTGGCCGAGGCCGCACGCCGACACCTGCGCGAGAAGTTCCTGAGCACGAAGGTGGCGATCTCCGGGGCGAACTTCGGCGTCGCCGAGACGGGCACGCTCGCCGTCGTCGAGTCGGAGGGCAACGGCCGCATGTGCCTGACCCTGCCGGAGACGCTGATCACCGTGATGGGCATCGAGAAGCTCGTGCCCACCTTCGAGGACCTCGAGGTGTTCCTGCAGCTGCTGCCGCGCTCGTCCACGGGCGAGCGGATGAACCCGTACACCTCCATGTGGACGGGCGTCACCGAGGGCGACGGTCCCCAGGAGTTCCACCTGGTCCTGCTGGACAACGGCCGCTCCGCGGTGCTGTCCGACCCGAAGGGCCGTTCCGCGCTGCACTGCATCCGCTGCTCGGCGTGCATGAACGTGTGCCCCGTGTACGAGCAGACCGGCGGCCACGCCTACGGCTCGGTCTACCCGGGCCCGATCGGCGCCATCCTCTCGCCGCAGCTCACCGGTGTGGACGCGGGGGAGAACGGCACCCTGCCCTACGCCTCCACGCTGTGCGGGGCGTGCTACGACGTCTGCCCCGTGGCCATCGACATCCCCTCGATCCTCATCCACCTCCGGGACGAGGACGTGCAGGCCACCCACGCCGCCCGGAAGGCGCTGCGCACGGAGGAGGACGCCGCCGGCGGCCCCCTGGCCCGCGCCAAGGCGGCGGTGGAGTCCGTCACGCCCTCGCAGATGGACGTGGCGATGAAGGGCGCCTCCGTGGTGATGTCCTCGGGTCGGCGCATGTCGCTGGCCGAGCGGGGTCTGGGGCTGGGCCGGGTCGCGGCCGGGCCGGACCGGGTGCTCGGCTGGCTGCCGGGCATCGCCGGCGGCTGGACCGAAGAGCGCGACGTGCCGGCGCCCCCGCGGGAGTCCTTCCGCAACTGGTGGGCCCGCCACAAGGATGAGACCGAGCACCGGACCGCCCTGGACGGCGTCGCCGGGCTGGACCGCCAGGAGGACGAGCACGTCGAGGAGGACGGACGATGAGCGAGGCGAAGGCCGAGATCCTGCGGCGCATCCGCGAGGCGACGGCGGACGGGCCGGTCGCGGACCCGGTGCAGCGCACCTACCGGCGGACCTCCTCCCGGGACCGGGCCGAGGTGGTGGAGATGCTGCGCGATCGGCTGATCGACTACCGGGCCTCCGTGCGGGACGAGACCGAGGAGACGGTGGCCGCGGCCATCGCCGAGCTGCTCGGCCCGGACGCCCGGTACGTGGTGCCGGCCGGCCTGGAGCCGGACTGGCTCCCCACGGACTCCCGCGGGGCAGGCCGGGAGCGCATCACGGAGCCCGCGGTGGGCCACACGGGGGAGCGGGCCGCGGTCCGCGGCGCCCACGACGGCGAGCGCGAGCCCCTCAGCGTGGACGCGCTGAACGAGGTGGACGCGGTGGTGACGTCCTCGACGGTCTCCTGCGCGGAGACCGGGACGATCTTCCTCAGCGGCCGCCCGGACGAGGGCCGCCGGGCGATCACCCTGGTCCCGGACCACCACGTGTGCATCGTGCCGCTGGACTCCGTGGTGGAGCTCTTCCCGGAGGCGCTGGCCCGCGTGGAGGCGACGGCGCCGATCACCATGATCTCCGGGCCCTCGGCCACGAGCGACATCGAGCTCGAGCGCGTCGAAGGCGTGCACGGGCCGCGTCGCCTGGACGTGATCCTGCTCGACCGCGCTCGCTGACGCGGGCGCGGTATAGCAGGGGATCGAGCGGGTCAGGCCCCCTCGACGACGGCGCCGCCGGCGCGGCCCGTCTCGAGGCGGTCCTGACGCTCCCGCACGCCGCCGTACAGGGCCACGAACAGCAGCGCGAGACCGGCGGTCACGAGCATGTGGCCGAGCCCGGCGATGCCCGGGATGGCGGCCGAGGTCTCGGCGGGGGTCAGGCCGAAGACCGCGTCGAGGGCGAGGACCACCAGGGTCACGGTCAGCCCCCGGCGGATGCCTCAGATGATCGAGCGGCCCTCGCGGCGGGCCGCGGCCCAGTCGGCGAAGAAGCCGCGGGCGATCGAGACGAGGACGGCCAGCACGAGGACGGGCCACATCAGGACGTACAGGGTCAGACCGACGGTCATGCGGATGCTCCTTGCGAGTCGGGGGACGGGGGGATCAGGACACGGGGGCCGAGGCGCGCTCGACCTGCGGCAGGTCCTCGGTCGCGGGGTCGAAGTCGCCGGTCACGCGCGCGATCCGGTCGAAGTCGAAGTCCTGGCCGGAGCGGACGGACAACCCCCAGCAGACGAGGAAGGACACGGCGTAGGCCACGAGCGAGCCCGTGAGCGTGGCGTAGTCCCGCAGAAAGCCGTAGCCGACGAACAGCATCACGACCGAGGCGATCGCGCCGACCACGACCGCCGGACGCAGGCCGAAGAAGCCGAAGCACATGATGCCCAGCACGACGCCCACGCCGAGGATCGCGAGGGTCTCGACCACGAATGCCCAGGCGCCCTCGATCGGGATCCACTCGAAGCGGACCGGCAGGAACACGGCCAGCGCGGCGAGGACGGACACCGTGAACGCGACGTTGGTGATCCTGCCCCAGTAGAAGGACGCGATCACGGGGAACACGAGGCAGCCCCACAGGGCGCCCACGAAGACCAGCAGGTCGAGGATGTCGAACTTGGCGGTGGCGAAGTACAGGGCCGCCGCCGTCGCCACGATCATGGTGATCCGGCCGATCAGCAGCATGGTCTTCGGGTCGGCGTTCTGGCGGCCGACCGACTGGCCGTAGACGTCCGTCATCACGATCGACGAGAGGGCGGACAGGTCCGAGTCGGCAGTGGAGGACAGCGAGCCGATGATCATCAGGAACGCCAGGGCCACGAGCGCCAGCGGCAGGTGGTCGGCGACCATCTGGGGCAGGAGGTTGTTGACGTCGCCGTCGAGCGGCTCGACGCCCAGGTAGAGCGCCATGACGCCGAGCATGCCGACGCCGATCACGGTGCCGCCGTACCCGAGGGTGGCCGTGATGAAGGTGGGCTTGATGAGGTCCTCACGCACGGCGAAGAGGCGCTGGGCGATGGTCTGGTTGCCGATCGCGTAGGCCAGCACCGCGGCGATGTACGGCGCGCCCTGGTTCATGAACGCGTCGGAGGAGAAGAAGCTCTGCTGCTGGGCCGTGACGTGGCCCGCTTCGACGCCGGTCTGGAACATGTCCGGGCCGCCCGCGGCGAAGAACACGGCGGGGATGATGATGACGGTCGCGCCGAGCATGGCCATCACCTGGGCGAAGTCGGTGAGCACGGAGGCGCGGAAGCCGGACCACAGGGTGTACAGCAGCACGCCCGCGGCCACGATCAGGATGCCCGCGCCGAAGGACAGCGGGGACAGCAGGGAGATCAGGGCGCCACCGGCGATGAAGTTGGAGGTCAGGGAGATGACGGAGCCGAGCACGTTGGAACCGGCCAGCATGAGCTGCGACGAGCGGCCGTGCCGGGCGTACATGACCTCGGCGAGGGTGTGGGCGCGCGGCGCGACCGCGCGGATGCGGCGGCCGAACGGGTAGATGAACAGGATCATCAGGGCGCCCCAGAGGCCGTAGTGGAGGCGGCCCAGATCCAGGTGGCCGTCATGGAGGCGGCGGACACGCCGAAGCCGATCCGGTTGCCGGCCGTCATGTAGGCGTCGGCGTTCTCCTTCTTCTTGGAGATGGCCACAGACATGATCATGGTCCCGCCGTAGAACAGCGCGACGAGCAGGATCACCCCGATCACGCCGAGCTGGGTCAGGGATGCTGCGTCCTGGGAGGGCGGCATCGGACTTCCTTTCGCACGAGTGACTGTGGACGTCCCGGTCCCCCGGCGCGGTCCGGTCAGGGCACGGCTCCGCAGGGCGGAGGGTGGCGTACCGATCACGTCGCGGCCAGGGGGGCCGGGGAGGTGGAGGGCATCCCGCCGGGTCCCGAGTCCACGAACGGCGAGCTCTCTGCTCAAGCCATCGCGGTCCCTCGGCCCTGGGCGGCGCTGTCAACACCGGCATCCTGGCGGAACGAGCCCACCCGGATGGCGCGATCATCACATGATCGGCGCAGAAATGGCAAAAACATAGAGCCTTTTCAGCAGGGCGGGGACCATGAGTGCCCGGCGCAGAAGCCGGAC
>NZ_JABFAY010000020.1:100906-111652 GCF_017168495.1 Micrococcus sp. KRD096
GGAGTCGCCGGATTGGAGGATCGGGGGCGGCGGGCGTATGATGTTCGGGTGCGCTCCCGCGGGAGGGCATGACCTGGGGCTATAGCTCAGTTGGTAGAGCGTTTCGTTCGCAATGAAAAGGTCAGGGGTTCAATTCCCCTTAGCTCCACGGGCCGTCCCGGTCCGCGATCCTCGTGGTCGCGGGCCGGGACTTTCTCGTGACGGGGGCGTGTGCGCCTTCCCCGCCCTCACCCGGGAGGGGGGTCGGCGCTTCCGGGGGGACCCCCCGGGTGTCTACAGTGCCGGGGTACGTCAGCGCGGACGTGATGCGGTCGTGTCACCGCAGGTCAGTCGCGCTTCTGCCGCCCCGCACGGGGCCGTTCGGCCCGGCCCGGGCCGGGAAGGGGACGCCGATGCGCATCAGCGTGCTCACCCACATGCTCCACCCCATCCGTTCGCCCTACGAGGGCGGGCTGGAGATGCACACGGCCATGACCGTGGAGCACCTCGTGCGCCGGGGCCACGACGTC
This sequence comes from Micrococcus sp. KRD096, assembly GCF_017168495.1. Lineage (NCBI taxonomy): Bacteria > Bacillati > Actinomycetota > Actinomycetes > Micrococcales > Micrococcaceae > Micrococcus > Micrococcus sp. KRD096. Next base: position 101,416 of record NZ_JABFAY010000020.1, read on the forward strand.
ACCGTCTACGCGCGGGAGGGCACCCGGCTGCCGGGCGACGTCGTCGCCGTGCTGCCCGCCGAGGGCGCCGGCCCGGGCCGCGCGGGCACCCGCGTGCGCGAGGCGGCCGCCCGCCGGGCCTGCGCGCTGATCCTCGACGACGACTCCGACGCCGTCCTGAACAACTCCCTCTCCCCGGCGCCGCTCGAGCTGCTGCGCGCCCGCCCCGTGGTCACCGTCCTGCACACGCCGGCCACGCTGGCGGAGGTGCTGGCCGTCGTCGACGCCCCGGGCTGGACGGCCCCCGACCACCATCGGTGGGCCTCGGTGTCCGCGTCGAACGCGCTGGCCTGGCAGCATCGGCTGCCGCGGGTGGATGTGGTGCCCAACGGGATCGAGCTGCACCAGTGGGTCTCCGACGCCGTCCCCGTGCGTGGCCGCGCCGTGTGGTCGGGCCGGATCACGGCGGAGAAGGGCCTGCACGTGGCGATCGACGCCGCCCGGATCGCGGGCATGGAGCTGCACTTCGCCGGGCCGATCTCGGACGAGGAGTACCACGCCCGCGAGGTCGTGCCGCGGCTCGGCCCGGACACCGTCTACCACGGCCACCTCGACCACCACGCGCTGCCGCACATGCTGGCCACGGGCGAGGTCTTCCTGGCCACCCCCCTGTGGGCCGAGCCGTTCGGGCTCGCCGTGGTCGAGGCCATGGCGCTCGGCGTGCCGGTGGCCGCGCTGCTCAGCGGCGCGATGGGGGAGATCGTCGCCCCGCAGGCCGGCGCGCTCGCGGTCCATCACACGGCGCAGGAGCTCGCGGTCTCGATCCGCCACGCCCGCCGCAAGGACCGGGGACGCGTGCGTGCGTGGGCCTGCCGGTTCAGCGCGGAGACCATGGTGGAGGGCTACGTGGACCTGCTCGAGCAGGCCGCCGAGGACGCCCACGATCTCGCCGCCGCCGAGGACGCGTACGGGTTCGACCCCCAGGAGGCCCCGCGCCCGTCCGCCGAGGCGGCGGACCTGGAGTCCCTCTGATGGCCCCGGCCCGCAGGCGGGTCCTCTACTACGCCCACCAGCACGGGGCGGGGCACCTGCGGCACGCCGCCGGCCTGGCGTCGACCGGGGCGTTCGACGTGACGGTCGTGACCGCCCACCCCCGGGCGGCCGAACTGCTGCCCGCGGACGTCCCCGTCATCCCGCTGCCCTCGGACCTCGTGGCCGGCCACGAGCAGCCGGCGCGCTCGCCCCTGCACTGGTCCCCGGTGGGGCCCGAGATCCGGGCGCGCTTCGACGCCCTCCACGCGGCGGCGCAGCGGGTGGAGCCGGACGTGTGCGTGGTGGACGTGTCCGTGGAGGCCGCCCTGTTCCTGCGCCTGGCGGGCTGGCCCGTGCTGCACCGCCGCATGCACGGCGAGCGCACCGACCCCGCGCACGCCCTCGTCTACGCCGAGGCCGACGGCCTCTTCGCCCACTACGCCGCCGAGCTCGAGGTCCCCGCCTGGCGCGCCGCCCACGCGGACCGGGTCGCCTACCTCGGGGTCGCGGACGTCACCGGCCGGCTCGGCACCCGCGCCACGACGACGTCGTCCGCGGGCGGCGCCCCGCGCGTCGCCGTGATCGCCGGGACGGGCGGCGGCGGGGTGCGGGCCGCGGACCTGGCCCGGGCGGCATCCGCCGTGCCGGAGGCGACGTGGGAGGTGTACGGCCCGATCGCCGGGGTGGGCGAGCCGGAGGCGCCGGGCGGGCTCGCGGCGGAGGCGATGCCCGCCACCGTGACGCTGCACGGCTGGGTCCAGGCGCCGGCCCGCCGGGCCGCGGACGCCGACGTCGTGGTGGTCTCGGCCGGGCACAACGCCGTGGTGGACGCCGCCCGCTCCGGCCGCCCCGTGGTGCTCGCCCCCGAGCCGCGGCCGTTCGACGAGCAGCGCGTGTTCGTCCGCGAGATCCACCGGGCCGCGGGCGTGCCGTGGTGCGCGTGGGAGGACCCGGACGCCGACTGGGCCGGCGCGGTGCGCAGCGCCCTCGCGGACCCGGCCGCCGCCGACCGGCTCGCGGGCCTGCTGCTCGTGGCGCCGGACGAGTACCGGCGGCGCTGGGAGGCGGCGATCGAGGGCGCCCTGGGCTGAGTCCGCCCCGCCGCCCCCGGCCGTCACGGCGCTCAGTACGCGGCGTCGTCGCGGCGGGCGGCCGTCAGCTCCGCCTCCGTGGGGTGACGCAGCAGCTCGAGCCGCTCGCCCTCGGGGTCCCACGCGATCAGCCCCGCGTCCGCGAACGCGCGCAGCCACCCCTCCATGGCCCATCGGCCGTGCACCTGCCGGAAACGGCGGGCGTTGACCAGGATGTCCTCGAGGTGGTGCAGCGGCGGGGTCATCACGCCGTGGTGCTGGTGGAACGCCTCGGCGGGGCTGAACCGCAGCGTCAGGCCGGCGTCGCGGGCGCGGAAGGCCAGGTCCGTGTCCTCGGCGCCGTAGCCGGTGAAGCCCGCGTCGAAACAGCCGATGCGGGCCAGGTCCGCGCGCCGCAGCGCCAGGATCAGCGTCCACACGAGGTGCCACTCGTCCGAGGGGCCGGCGGTCAGGTGCGCGCGCGCCCGGTGGGGCACGGAGAGGCGGCGCAGCAGGGCGTCGGCGCGATGCGAGGTCAGGTCGGCCTCCCCGACGTCGCGGGTCCAGCCCGGCCGCAGGTAGCGGGGCCGGCCCATCACCACGGACCCGGGGTGGGCCGCGACCTCGGTGGCCAGCACGCCGACGGTCTCGGCGGCCGGGATGCAGTCCACGTCGAGGAAGACGAAGATCTCGCCGGTGGCGAGCTCGGCCGCGCGGTTGCGGGCCTGCGCCAGGGGCAGCCCGGCGTCGGCGGCCACGTGCCCCACGGTGACGGGCAGGTCCGTGGCCGGGACGCGCCCGTCCGGCTGGCCCATGAACACCACGACCACCTGGTCCGGGCGGCGGTGAGAGCGCTCCAGCCCGGCGATCACGCGGGCCAGGTGCTCGTCCCGGTGCCCCGTGATCACCAGCACGGACACGCTCGGCAACGCTCCGCGCGCCCGGGCGAGGGCCTCGCGGTAGACCGCCACGTGTGCGGCGGCCACGCGACGGCGCTGCCGGGCCCGGGCGGCCGGGTCGGCGGGGGCCGTGCGCGCGCGGGCGCGCACCAGCGTCTCGAGCGCGTCGGCGAGGGAGTCGGGATCCTCCGGGTCGAACGCGGCGAGCGAGTCGGGGGTCAACCAGGCGCCGGACTGGTCCGCGATGTGCCCGATGTCCGCGACGGCCACCGGCACCCCCAGGTCCCGGCACATCTCCACCCAGCCCGAGTGGGTGCCGATGCGGTACGGCAGCACGGACACGTCCACGTCGCGCAGCAGCGCGTGCAGGGCGGGGTCGTCGAGCCGGTCGTGCTGCCACAGCTCGAAGCCGTGGTGGGCGCAGCCGGCGCGCAGCGCGGCCAGGGCGTCCTCGTCCTGCACGGTGTCCTGGACCTCCACGGTCACCCGCGCGTCGACGCCGCGGTCGGCCAGCGTCGCGACGGCGGCGGCGAGCACCGGCAGCAGCGCCACCGGGGCCACCTGGGCGCGCAGGTCCTTGGCGTGCACCAGCAGGCGGGCGGGGGCGGCCGCGCCGTCGCCGTCGTCGGACGCGTCGGGGGGCAGCAGGCCGGGCTCCGCGCCGGGGGCGTCGTCGTCGCCCTGCGCCACGAGGTCCTCGAGCGGGACGATGTGCGGGTGGGGGACCACGAGGGCGCGCACGCCGTAGTCGCGGGCGAGGGTCGCCGCGGCGCCGGGGGTGAGCGTGAGCACGGCGTCCGCGCGGCCCAGCAGCACGGCCAGGCGGTCTCGGTGGGGGCCCTGGTCCGTCAGGTGCGGGTTCTCGAGGTCGTGCACGGTCACGACGACGGCGCCCCCGTGCGCGTGCTGCGCGTCCAGGGCGGCGGCCAGCTGGGCGGGGCTGAAGTGCTCGAAGCCGAAGTGCACGTGCAGCACGTCCGGGCGGTGCTCGGCCAGCCACTCCGCGTGCAGGGCCCGGGGCGGCCACCACTGGTGCGCGGGCGCGCCCGGCACCGGCGGGTCCGGCAGGAACTCCACGTCCGGCGCGGCGCCCGGGTCGAGGGGGCGGATCGCGCGGGTGTACGGGTGCTGCGCGGGCACGTGCTGGACGGTGATGCTCACGGGGGAGGGCCTCCTGACCTGGGGGATGCGATGCCGCGCGGGCGGCGTGTCCCCGTCCCGGGTCGGGGGTCGCGGAATCTAGTCTGTCAGGGCAGGATCGGAGAATCGGAGCAGCGGCATCCTGTCCGTTCCGGCGCGCCGCCGCGTCGAGGAGCGCCGCCGCAGGTGAAGGGGATCGTGGACGTGGACTCGCAGCCGCAGGGGCGTGTGCTGTACGTGACCGTGGGCGCGCCGGAGCACGGCGTGGTGCGCCATGGCCGACAGACCGCCGCCGCCCTCCGTCGGGTGGGCGCCGAGGTGGAGCTGCTCACGGCGGAGGACGTCGCGGCGTTCCGGGGCCTCGTGCCCGTGCTGGAGGAGGCGCGCGCGCTGGGCGCCGCCGTGCACCTGGACGTCACGGACGCGCTGTTCGGCCCCACCGCGACCGCCGCTGCGGACCTGCTCGTCGACGTCCTGCCCGAGGGCACCACGCTCACCCTGCACGACATCCCGCAGCCCGCCGAGGGCGACGGCCGCTACCGCCGCCGCGGCGAGGCATACGCGCGGCTCGCCCAGGCGGTGGACGGCGTCGTGGTCTCCTCGCAGCACGAGCGGGCGCTGCTGGCGGACCTGGTGGACGTGGCCGCGGACGTGGTCCCGCTGCCCGTGGAGGACCGCCGGGCCGCGGCCGCCCGCGCCGAGCCGGTGGTGCCGGAGAGCATGGCCGGCCTCGACCGGGACCTCGTGCTCTTCGGCTTCGTCTACCCGGGCAAGGGGCACGCCCTCGCCCTGGAGGCCCTCACCGAGCTGCACCGCCAGTGGGGCCCGGACTCCGGGGCGCCGCGCCGGCTGACGGCGCTCGGACCCGTCAGCATCGGGCATGACGACCTCGTGGCGGAGCTGACCCGCGACGCCGAGGCGCGCGGCCTGGAGTTCCGCGTCACCGGGTTCGTGCCGGACGAGTTCGCGGACGCGGCCCTGCTCTCGGCGGGCATCCCGTTCGCGGCGCACCGCAACGTGTCCGCGTCCGGGTCCCTGGCGGCGTGGACCTCGGTGGGGCGGCGGGCGATCGCCTCCGCGGGGCGCTACACGGAGGAGATGGAGCGCCTGCGCCCGGGCACTCTGCGGCTCGTGCACCCGAACGGGTCGCCGGCCTTCGCGATGGCCGAGGCGATCGCCGAGGCGGTCGAGGACCCCGAGCGCACGTGGCTCGACCCCGCCGTGGACCTCTCGCCCGGGGCCGAGGACTGCGCGCGGATGCTCTTCGACGTGCTCCGCCGCGTGCACAGGTGGACGTGAGCGCCGCCGTCTCCGTGGTGGTGCCCTACTACCGGGCCCAGGCGGACCTCGACCGGCTCACGGCCGCGCTCGCGGCCCAGCGCGGCCTGACCGGCGGGCTGCAGCTCGTGGTGGCCGACGACGGCTCGCCCGTCCCGCCCCGGGTGGACCCGGGCCTGCCGTTCGACGTGGTGACCGTGCGCCAGCCGGACCGCGGGTTCCGCGCCTCGGCGGCCCGGGCGCTCGGGGCGGAGGCGGCCGACGGCGACGTGCTCGCCTTCCTCGACGGGGACATGCTCCCCGAGCCCGGGTACCTCGCCGCGGCCCTGGCGGCGGTGGCCGAGGCGCCCCGGGACGCCGCGGTGGTGGGTCGGCGGCGGCACCTGGCCGAGGCCTGGCTGGAACGGGCCTGGGCGCACGGATGGCAGCCCGGGCACGAGGTGCCCGCGGACGCCCGCCTGGCCGAGCCGGCCTGGCTGCGCGAGGGGTACCGCGCCACGGACGACCTGCGCCGCGCCGACTCCACCGGCTACCGGTACGTCATCTCGGCCGTGCTCACGGTGGCGCGCGAGGTCTACGAGGACGCCGGCGGCTTCGACCCCGCCTTCGTGGGCTACGGCGGGGAGGACTGGGAGCTGGCGCACCGGCTGTGGCGCGTGGGGGCGGCCCTGCGCCACGCGCCGGACGCCGTGGCGTGGCAGGCCGGCGCCGACTTCGGCGGACGCGGCGACGCCGCCGAGGCCGCCCGGGTGAAGGCCCGCGAGGCGCTCGTGCTGGCCTCCCGCATCCCCGCGACGACGGCCCGCGGCCACGGCCTGTCCCTGGCCGGCCCGCTGCGGGTCGAGGCGCGCGTGCGGGTGCCGGAGGGCGCGGACGGCGCGGCGGCGGCCGTGGTGGCGGTGGACGCCGTGCTGTGCGCGGCACCGGGGGCGCGGGTCGGCGTCGTGGGCGGCCTCGACGAGGCGGCGGCGCGGGCGCTCGGCGACCCCCGCGTGCGGCTGCTGGGCGAGCCCGACGGCGGCGCGGCGGCGGACGAGGGCCTGCCGCCGACGCCGGCGCGCGGCGACCTCGACGCCGTGCGGTCGGTGCCCGACTGGTCCGTGGACGTGCACGTGCCGCTGCGGCCCGCCGCGGCCGGAGCCCGGCCTGACGCGGACGCCGTCGCCGCGTGGCTGCTGCGCCTGGAACGGGCCGGCGTCGAGCGCGTGGAGGTGCTGGGTGAGCCGGCCGAGCCGGGCGAGCGGGCCGTGCTCGCCGTGCTGACGTGTGCGCGGGCGCGGTGGCGGCACCGGCGGGGCGGGACGGCGCGGGTGTGGTGGGTGCCCGCCTCCCGGCTGGGCTGGGCGCCCGTGGCCACCGTGCCGGACCTCGAGGCGTGGTGGGGCGGCTGGGGCTGAGCGGGCCGGTGCCCGCGGGGCGGGGCTGGCACAATCGCGGACAGGACGGAGCACGGGAGGGCCGATGAGCGAGCTGGACGAGCTGGACTTCGCGGCGCTCTCCGCGTTCCTGGCCTGGTGGTTCGGGAAGACGGGGGTCGACTGGATCCGTCGCGAGGACGGCTGAGGAGAGAGGACGCAGGCGTGAACGAGGACGAGGGACGACGCCGGCACTACGGCCACTTCTACGGGCTCGAGGACCTGCCCGAGGGTGACCTGCTGCTGGTGTGGGGCAACTGCCAGGGCGAGTCGTACCGGCGGCTGCTCGGCGGGGAGCCCGGCACACCGCTGCACGGGGCGGACCTGGTGAGCGTGCGCGTGCCGCCCGCCTTCGAGGCCCAGCCGGACGAGGTCGAGCACCTGGAGCGGCTGCTGCCCCGCGTGAAGGCCCTCGTCACCCAGCCGATCCCGCACGACTACCGGGGCATGCCCATCGGCACGGACCAGCTCGTGGCCCGGTTGCCGAAGGACGCCGCCGTGGTGCGGATCCCCGTGGTGTACGACGTCTCGCGCTTTCCCTGGCAGGTCACCCTCCGCAACTGGAAGTTCGCGCCCGGGGCGGCCGAGCGGCCGGGGGAGGACCCGCCCGTCGTGCCGTACCACGACCTGCGCGTGCTGGCCGAGGCGGCGACGGGCCGTCGTCGGGAGGTGGCGCCGGCGGCGATCCGCGAGGCCGCGGCCGCGTCCGTGCAGGCGCTGCGGGCGAGGGAGGAGGCGAAGGGGACGCTGTCCATGGCGGACCTCGTGGCGGCGGAGCGGGGCGTCGGCTTCTACACCGTGAACCACCCGACCAACATGCTGCTGACCCGCGTGGCCGAGCGCGTGGCCGGGCACCTGCCGGGCGACGTCGCCGTCCAGCCCGTGCCCGCCTCCCGCGTGCTCCTCGGCGGGGTGCGCGCGCCCCTCGAGGCGGTCGTGGTGGAGGCCCTCGACCTCGACGCCGAGCCGACCGAGGACTGGACCGTGGCCGGACAGACCGTCCCGGCCGAGCAGCTGCGACAGACCCACCTGGACTGGTACGCGCAGAACCCGCAGGCCGTGGAGGTCGGGATGCGCAAGTACGCCGACCAGCTGCGGCTGCTGGGCCTTACGGGCTAGCGCCGGCCCCGGCCACCAGTGGAGGATGGGCGGCACGTCCCGTCTGCCGCGGAGCACGTCTGCGGGGGCGGCCGTACCGTTTCCTTGACCCCGTCACCCCACGGAGGACCACGTGACCGAGCAGTACGACATCCTGATCGTCGGCGGCGGCAACGCCGGCGTGTCCTTGGCCGCCGCACTGCGGCGGAAGCGGCAGGGTCGGGTCGCCATCGCCGACGGCCAACAGCTGCACCGCTACCGGCCGATGCTGAACTACGCGGCGGGCGGGCAGGCGGACATGGCCCGGTTCGAACGGCCGATGCGGGCCGTCATCCCGGACGGGGTCGAATGGATCCCGGACCACGTCGTGGCCGTGGACGCCGAGGAACGGACCGCGGTGACGAGCACCGGGCTGACCGTGGGCTTCCGCCACCTCGTGCTCTGCCCGGGGCTGACCCCGTGGTGGGGTGCGATCGACGGGCTGCGTGAGGCCTACGCCGCCGGATGGGCGGCGAGTGCGCACGTGCCCGAGCACGTGGACGCCGCCCGGGCGCTGCTGTCGCGTGTGGCCGCGGGGGACCGTGTGGTGGCGAATGTGCCGGCTGAGCCCTCCTCGTGCGGCGGCACCGTGCTCAAGGCGCTGTTCCTGGCCTGCGCGGCGTGGGAGCGCACGGGGATCCTGCCGGACGTGGACGTCCGCCTGGTGACCCCGTACGGCCGGATCCTGGACCGGCAGACCATCGACCCCGCTCTGGCCGAGGCCGTGGCGAGGTACGGCATCCATGTGCACGCCGGCGCAGAGGTGAACGCCGTGGACCACGAGGCCCGCGAGGTGGTGCTCAACACCGGTGAGCGGATCACCGACGTCGCGGCCGCGTACATCACGCCCGTGGTGCGGGCCCCGGAGTTCATCGCCGAGGCGGGCCTGGCGGACGACGGCGAGGCCGGCCTGGCGGCCGTGGATCCCGCGACCCTGCGGCATCCCGTGCACCCGCACGTGTGGGCGCTGGGCGACGCCGCCGCCCTGGGCACACGGCCCTCCGGCGGAGCCCTGCGCCGGCAGGTCAAGATCCTGACCCAGAACATCCAGGCCGCGGACGCGGGGAAGCCGCTCCAGAAGTACGACGGCTACACAGTGATCCCCGTGATGGTCAGCCGGGACGAGCTGGTCCTGGACGAGCACGTCCGCGACGGCTCCGAGGACCGGTCGATCCCCGGCGTGGACCTGACGAAGCCGCGGAAGAGCACGGCGGTCTTCGACCGCTTCGGCCAGCCCCGGATCTACTGGCACCGACTGCTCAAGGGGAAGGTCTGAGCCCAGCGTTCCCGCTGACGTGACACGTGCGGCGAACGTGCTGTCCCTCGCGGGGCGCCCCCGCCCGATCCGGATGACGGCGCCGGCCCGCCGAGCGTTTTCGTTCGGGAAACGGCGGCGTGTCGCACCGTTTTCGTTCGGGAAACGGCGCCCTGCCGACGACGCCGGCCTCAGTCGTCGCGGCCCCGCACCGGGCGCTCCTCGAGCGTGGTCTGCACGACCCGCCCGCGCTCCCAGCTGTTCGCCCCCGGCACCACGTCCGGGACCGGGATGTCCGCGCGGTTGCGCCGCTTGGCCGCGGTGTCCACGCCCACGCGCTCGTCCCGGGCGCGCAGGAGGGCCTCGTCCACCTGGTCGTCGCCGGTGAGGCCCATCATCAGCTGGGGGATGCCGTACGGGAAGTCGTCCCGGTCGTACTGCCAGGTGTGGAACGTCTTCCCGTAGGTGTGGATGAGGTCTTCGAAGTAACTGTGCTCGGCCAGCTCGGGCACCCCGGGGGCGGTGAGGGCGCCGGAGCTCACCTCGTAGTGGTGGCTGTGCCACAGGCGCCGCTCCTCGTCGGGGAGGCTGCGGAACCGCTCCTCGCTGATGATGTACTCGATGCCGATCAGCCGTGCGTCCGGCGCGTTGCGGTCGAAGATCACGCACTGGTGCAGGTCGTGGCGCAGGTGGATGCAGAAGTGGCTGGCTTCGACCTGTCGGCCGAGGTCGTCGGCGTAGAAGTGCAGTCCGTTGAGATAGGTGCTCATCGCGCCCATGGGGTACTTCGGCTGGACCAGGCCGGATGCCGCGTCCAGGAGGCGGTGCTTGAGCGGGTGGCCCTTCCCGACGGCGCCCATGAGGGCGATCTTGCGGGCTGCGGTGACAGCGGCCGCGGTGCCCAGTCCGGCGGCGAACCCGAGGGCGGTGGAGGACAGGCGATGGGTGCTCATGGCCTCACGCTAGGAGCACGGGGCGGACTCGGCCAGGGTGGTGGGGCTGCCGGGGCTGCTCAGGAGGCGGGGACCTGGC
>NZ_JABFAY010000021.1:0-20170 GCF_017168495.1 Micrococcus sp. KRD096
TTAGCGTGAGTCATGAGTGGGTCTCTTCTGGCAGGTGGGTGGTGTAGGAACCTCCATCCTGCGGGGCGGGGCCCACTCGTCTCATCTCAGCCCGGTACCCATGTCAAGAACCTCATGACCCACAACAACTAGTCGGTCATCCTCAAAGTGACGCTGCCGGAGCGGGCGGACTTCTACCGCGAGTTCGTGGACCATCCCCGAGTGATCCGCGTCCTGGCCCTGTCGGGCGGCTATACCCGGGCCCAGGCCACCACCCTGCTGGCCCGCAACCACGGCGTGATCGCCAGCTTCTCCCGCGCCCTGACCGAAGGGCTGAGTACGGCCCAGAGCCCAGCGCAGTTCAATGCGGTGTTGGATGAGGCCATCAACGCGATCGCGACGGCCTCTCGCACCTGACCGGAGGCCATAGGACCGCTGCGGTAGTCTGCGGCCGCCGAAGCGGTGTCCGACCACCCCCCATTCCTGGGGCCGGGCCCCGCCTCAGCGGCGTCTGCCGCGCAGTTCAACGGGCAGCCACCGAGGAGCGCACGAAGTCCTGGCGCACCCCCAAGGCGCGGTCGGTGCGCCGGATGGACTCGCCGCCGTCGTCGACGGTTCCGGTGAGGGCCCGGATCGCGTCGATGTTCTCGGGGACGACGATCGCCTGGTTGTCCACCGTGTAGGTGTAGTACAGCTCGTTGCCGTCCACGGTGAGGATGTCTTCCCAGAGGGCCACCTCATACATATCACCCCGGGGCCGGCCCAGGTCCTCCATGAGTTCCACGGTGCTATTGACCGCCACGACGCCGTCCGAGCGCCGGACGAAGGCGATCCGCGGCATCGCCCGGAACGCCTCCAACACCTCCTGCTTCTCGGCCGGGCGGGTGAGCTCGATCGTCCAGTAGTGCAGGTGGTTCTGAGTGTGGGCTCCCTTGGCGGCCATGGTGACCACGTCCAGGTCCGGGACCACCGACTGGGCGTCGGGCCCCTGATGGCTGGGGATTCGGCCCTCGGGGACGATGGTGTTCATGATCCCCGAGTGGTCCGATTCCCACGGATCGGTGGCCCGGCGGATGAGCACCCCCCGGGCCTTGGACAGCAGTCCGACGTCCTTCAGCGCGGTAAGGGCCCGGACGGTGGCGGTGGTATTGCAGGACACCACCCGGGTGCTGTCCCGGCCCAGGGCGGTGGCGTAGTTGGCGTGGGCGACGAAGGAGTGGCCGGTGAGATCGTGCTTCTCCCCGCCCTGGAACACGGATTTGACCCCGTGGGCACGGTAGAGCTCCAGGTTGCCGGCGCCCACCTGGGCCGGGGTGCAGTCCACCACGACGTCAACGTTCTCGAGCAGGTCGTGCAGGCCTCCGACGACGGGAAGGCCGGCATCCGCCATCACCGGTAGGGCCTGCTCGGTAGAGGCGTAGACGGGGATACCCTTCCCGGCCGCAGTCGCGATCCGGTAGTCAGCGATGACGTCACTGACTCCGACCAGCGCCATGTCCTCCTGGGCCCGGACCGCGTCGGCGACGCGTTTGCCGATGACCCCGTACCCGTTCACCGCGACCTTGATCTTGTCCTGCATGCTCGTCTCCTTTCCTGGAGGACCCGTTCCGGTTTCGGGGTCTATCGCCAGCCGCGTCTCACCGGATGCCCGCAGCGGACGACGGTGCTCAGAGCTTGTCGAGCATCTGTTGCATTTCGGTGATCTCGGCCTCCTGGTCGGCGATGACCTGCTCGGCGAGCTGCACGGCCTGCGGGTTCTGGCCGTCCTCGACCTCGTCCTTGGCCATGTCCACGGCGCCCTTGTGGTGGGCGGTCATCTGCTCCAGGTACAACCGGGCGGCCTCGGTGCCCTGGGCCTGCTCCAGGGCGGCCATGTCCTCCTCGGACATCATCCCGGACATCCCGCCGTGGTCCATGCCCTCCATACCGTCCATGCCGTCCGTGTCCACGGGGTCTTGGCCCCAGGCGGTGAGCATGGCGTTCATGCGCTCGATCTCCGGGCCCTGGGCGTCGATGACCTTCTGGGCGAACGCGGCCACCTCCGCCGGGACGTCGTCCTTGGCCAGCAGCATCTCGCTCATCTCAACGGCCTGCTGGTGGTGCGGGATCATCATTTGGGCGAACATCACGTCCGCGTCGTTGTGCTCGGCGGAGACCTCCTCGGCCGAACCGGTGGCCGAGCTAGTAGCCGATTCCGTGGCGGACGGTGTCGCGGTGTCCGTGGCCGCGGGGGTGGCGGCGGTGGCCGAGGCCTCAGCGCCGGCGTTCTCGTCCTGGGCGCCGGTGCCGCAGGCGGTCAAGGTCAGGGCGGAGGCCAGGGCCAGGGCGGTCAGCGTCATGGTGCGTTTCATGGTGGGTCCTTCCACAGTGGGTTGAGGGTTCATATCAGAGTTAGCGCCAAGAGGCGCGATCAGGAGGTCGCGGGTTGAAGGGCAGCCTGCGACCGGGGGCGCTCGAGAGGAGCCAGGTGCTCCGGGTCCAGGTCGATCCGGCGCAGCAGCTGGGCGTTGAGGGCCACCACGATGGTGGAGACGGACATCAGGATCGCGCCCACCGCGGGGGAGAGCACGAACCCGATCGGGGCGAGCACGCCGGCGGCCAGCGGCACGGCGAGCACGTTGTAGCCGGTGGCCCACACCAGGTTCTGGATCATCTTGGTGTAGCTGGCCTGGGAGAGCTCGATCATCGACAGCACCGCGCGGGGGTCGTTGCTGGCCAGCACAACGCCGGCGGACTCCATGGCCACGTCGGTGCCGGCGCCGATGGCGATGCCGACCTCGGCCCGCGCCAGCGCCGGGGCGTCGTTGACGCCGTCGCCCACCATGGCCACGGACAGTCCCCGGGACTGCAACTCGGTGACCTTGGTGTCCTTGTCCTGGGGGAGGACCTCGGCGAAGACCTCGTCGATGCCCAGGTCCGCCCCGACGGCCTCGGCGACCTGGCGGGCATCGCCGGTGATCATCGCGACCTTGATGCCGCGGGCGTGCAGGGCGGCCACGGCGGCCCGGGACTCGGGGCGGACCTTGTCCTCCACGGCGACCGCGCCGATAACGGACCCCTCGCGCAGCACGTGCAACACCCCGGCCCCGCGCGCGGTCCAGGAGGCGGTGTGCTCAGTGATCTCCGCCGGCATGGTCAGGTTAAGCTCGCGCAGCATGTTCGGGCCCCCGACGAGGATCTCGGAACCGTCCACGGTGGCGCGCACCCCGCGGCCCATGGCAGCACTGAAGTCCGTGCCGCGCTTGCGCAACGTGCTGGCCTGCGGGTGCTGCCCGGCGGCGGTGACGATGGCCCGGGCCACCGGGTGCTCGCTGTCGGCCTCGGCCGCGGCGGCGTAGGCCAACAGCTCGGCCTCGGAAATGCCGGGCGCCGCGGCGACACCGGTGACGGCGTGGGCGCCCTCGGTCAGGGTGCCGGTCTTGTCAAAGAGCACCACGTCGATGGTCCGCATCTTCTCCAGGGCCATCCGGTCCTTGATCAGCAGCCCGGACTTGGCGGCGCGTTCGGTGGAGAGGGCGATCACCAGCGGGATGGCCAGGCCCAGGGCGTGCGGGCAGGCGATGACCAGCACGGTCACGGTGCGGGTGACCGCGTCGGTGGGCTGGCCGATCGCGGTCCACACGATCGCGGTGATGATCGCCGCAACCAGGGCGAACCAGAACAGCAACGCGGCGGCCCGGTCTGCCAACGCCTGGGCCCGGGAGGAGGACTCCTGGGCGTCGGCGACCATCCGCTGGATCCCGGCCAGGGTCGTGTCGGTCCCGACGGCGGCCACCTTCACCCGCACGGTGTTGTCGGTGGCCACGGTCCCAGCGACCACCGTGTCCCCGGCCTGGCGCAGCACGGGCTTCGACTCCCCGGTGATCATCGCCTCGTCGAACTCCGCGGCGCCCTCGAGGATGGTCCCGTCGGCCGGCACCCGGGCCCCGGCCCGCACTAGCACCACATCGCCCACGGCCAACTCGGTGATCGGCACGGTGATGGTGTCACCGTCCTCGACCTTCTCGGCCTCCTCCGGCAGCAGCGCCGCCAGCGCGTCCAAGGCGGAGGAGGCCGCGCCCAGGGCGCGCATCTCCATCCAGTGGCCCAGCAGCATGATGACCACCAGCAGCGCCAGCTCCCACCAGAAGTCCAGCATCAGGTCCCCGATGCCCAGGGTCGTGACCCAGGAGGCGACGAAGGCCACCGTGATGGCCATCGCGATCAGCAGCATCATCCCGGGCTGGCGGGCGCGCAACTCGGTCAGCCCGCCCTTCAGGAAGGGCATGCCGCCATAGAGGTAGATCACGGTGCCCAGCACCGGGGCGATCCACGCCGAGCCCGGGAACTCGGGGACGTGGTAGCCCAGCAGCTGCCCGACCATGTGGCTGAAGAACACCACCGGGATGGAGAGCACCAGTGAGACCCAGAACCGGTTCTTGAACATCGCGGTGGAATGCCCGGCGTGCTGACCGTGGTCGTGGACCTGGTGGTCCTCGTCCAGGGCCGAGTGGGCGTGGCCCTGGGGCATGGCCTGCCCGTGGGTGGCCGCGTCCGCGGGGTGGTGGGCGGCATGGTCGGTGTGGTTGGCGTGGCCGGCGTGGGGGTTCGGGTCTGGGTGTTCGGCGGTCTGGTCGGTGGGGTGATCGTGGTGGTGCGGGGTGCTCATGGTGTTCCTTCTGCTCGGCGGTCTGTTCGGCGACCGGCTCGGCGGTGGGGCGCCGACCTCGAGGGGATGGGTCGGTTAGATCCGGACGCGGTAGCCGGCCGCTTCGATGGCCGTCCGCACGGAGTCCGCGGAGGCGGGCCCGGTCACGGTGACGGGGGAGGCCCCGCCGGCGACCAGTTCGACCCGGACATCGTCCACCCCGTCCAGGGCGCTCACGGCCTCGGCGACGGAGCCCACGCAGTGTCCGCAGGTCATGCCCTCCACCTGGTAGGTCGCGTCGCCGGCGCTCGTCCCGGTTGGGTCGGCACTCTGGTGCCCGGCGGGGGCGGTGGCGTCGGCGGCTGGGGCGCAGCACGAGCAGCCGTTGGTGGCCCCCGGCAGCGGGGTGCGGGCGGATTCGGTCATGACGGTCTCCTTCAGGTCTGAGGGCGGCGCCGGACGGCGCCTCTCCTCTTGGTATATACTCCCCGGGGGTATCATTCAAGGGGTGGAGCGCCGGTGTTCACGGTGGATAAACGGGTGCGCCGGTAGGTGGGCTGGTCGGGGGCTGCTTGGTGGGCAGGTCGATGGTGAACGTCGCCCCGGCCGTGGTGGAGGTGGCGCTCAAGGTGCCGCCGTGGGTCTGGATGAGAGCTCGGGAGATGGCCAGGCCGACCCCGGAGCCGCCGTGGTCACGGTCGCGGGCGGTGTCCCCGCGGTAGAAGCGTTCGAAGACGTGCGGCAGGTGCTCGGGAGAGATCCCCTCCCCGGTGTCGGTGACGCTGAGCGTGACCCCGGACGGGCTTTGTCGGGCCTCGAGGGTGACCCGGCCCCCGGCCGGGGTGTGGCGCAGGGCGTTGGTGAGCAGGTTGCCCAGGACCTGGCCCATGCGCTGGCGGTCCACGTCCACGGCCAGGCCCGGATCGGCGTCCATGGTCAGGGCCACGCCCTTGGTGGCGTAGGCCTCCTTGTGGGCCTCGGTCGCGGCATGCAGCAGCCCGCTGACCCCTTGGGGGCTGCGGTCCAGTTCGATCCGGCCCTCCTCGGCGCGGGAGACGTCGTTGATGTCCTCCACCAGCCGGGTCAACCGGGCCAGCTGCTCGCCCATCAGCTCACCGGTGGGCTCGTCCCAGTGGGACACCCCGTCTTGCAGGGCCTCGTGGTAGACGGTCAGCACGGAGACGGGGGTGCGCAGCTCGTGGGCCAGGTCCGAGAGCATCCGTCGACGGGTGTCCTCGGTGCGCTGAAGCCGTGCGGCCATGGTGTTGAAAGACCCTGCCAGCTCCTCCACCTCGGTGCCGACGCCCATGGCCGGCACGCGGGTGTCGTACCGTCCACCGGCCATGGCCTTGGCCGCCTGGGTCAGGGCGTTGATCGGACTCTGGATCCGGCGGGCGACATGCCAGGTCAATGCCAGACAACAGATCAAGGCCGTGGCCAGGGCCACGCCCAGGGTCCAGAAATTGGCGTCCCGGTAGGCCTGCTCCACGTGCAGCATCTGGGCTGCATCGTGTCCGGCCCCGGCCTGTTCCAGGTGCTCGTGGAACAGTGGTGGGCCGGCCAGGGAGGCCACCACCACCGCGGCCAGCACGCTGGCCCCCACCACCAGCAGCTGGGCGAGGAAGAACCGGGCCGCTAATCCTTGGTAGCGCCGCCGGCCGGTCATTGCTCCGCCATCCGGTAGCCGACCCCGCGGACGGTGTCGATATAGCGGGCCGGGTCCGCGTCGAGCTTGCGGCGCAGGTTCTTGATGTGCACGTCCACGAGCCGTTCATCGCCCACCCAGGCCGGGTCCCAGACGATATCGATCAGCTGGCGCCGGGAGAAGGCCTGGTGCGGGCGCCCCGACAAGGCGGCCAGCAGGTCGAACTCCGTGCGCGTTAGTTGCACCACCTGGCCCGACACGCGGGCCTCGTGGGCGGCCAGGTCGATGACCAGGTCACCGCAGACCCGTTCCGGTTCGGGGGCTGACACCGTTGTGCGCGGCCGGCGCATGACCGCCCCCACCCGGGCGACCAGCTCCCGGACGCTGAAGGGTTTGGTGATGTAGTCATCGGCCCCCACCGCCAATCCCTCCAACCGGTGGTGCTCATCGCCGCGGGCGGTGAGCATCAGCACATAGCACTCGGAGAAGGCCCGCACCCGCCGGCACACCTCGATCCCGTCCAGCCCGGGCAGGCCCAGGTCCAGGACTATCACGTCGGGCTCGTGAACCCGGGCGGCCTGCACTGCGGCCGGGCCGGTGTGGGTGAGGGCCACCTCGTAGCCGGCCCGCTCCAGGTAGGTGGCCACCATGCGCGCCAGCGGCTTCTCGTCATCGACCACCAACACCCGGCCGGCCGCCGGACCAGTCCCAGTGTCAGTCCCAGTGCCAGAGTTCATGGGTCCAGTCTCGCTCTGTCTCGCGCCCCGGCGGCTCAGAACGGTGCCGGGGCGGGGAATCTTCATCGAATCTTCAAGGCAAACCGCCCCATCCCGGCGCGTCACCGGCCGACAATGGTAGAAGCCCCGCCTTTTGGCCCGGGGCGGAAAGGCTCCATGACCCCCCTGACCCGCAGAACCCTGATCGCCGGCGGGCTGACCCTGCTCGGCGCTGGCACCCTCACCGCCTGCGCCGCGCCGAACCCCGCGACATCCCCGGCGGCCGGCACCGGCACGCAGGGCACCGGCACGGCCATCACCCACGTCCATGCCCTCACCCGGGACCCCGAGTCCGGTGAGGTGCTGCTGGCCACCCACCAGGGCCTGTTCCGGCTCCAGGACGGGGAGCTGACCCAGGTCGGTCCGGTCGTGGACTTCATGGGTTTCACTCTGACTCCCGAGGGCCGCTACCTGGCCTCGGGTCACCCCGCGCCGCGCACCGACCTGCCCGAGCCGCTGGGCCTGGCCGAGTCCACCGACCGGGGCCAGAGCTGGACGGTGCTCTCCCGCGGCGGCGCATCCGATTTCCACGCCCTGGCCGCCGGCCCGAACGGGGTCCTCGGCTTCGATGGGCAACTGCGCGCCAGCACCGACGGCCTCACCTGGCAGAGCCTTGAGATCCCCGTCGCCCCGGCATCGCTGGCGATCTCCCCCAAAACCGGGACCGTGCTGGCCACCACCGAAACCGGCATGTTGCGCTCGACCGACCACGGCGCGACCTGGACCACCCTGGACACCCCCCAGCTGATGCACCTGGTCGCCTGGGCCGATGACACCACCGCCGTGGGCGCCGGCACCGAGGGACACCTGCTGACCAGCACCGACGCCGGCGACACCTGGACCGCCAGCGACCGCCCGGTCGGCACGGCCTCCGCCCTGGGCGCCGGCATCACCGACGACGGGCAGACCGAAGCACTGCTGGTCATCGGTTCGACCGTGCTGTCCACCACCGACGGCGGGAACACCACCGAACAGCTGCTGTGACCTCCTCCCGCCGCCCCCTGTCCGGCTGGCCCGCCCTTCGAACCGTTCTGGGCACCCTCGTGTTGATCCTGGGCCTGCTCGGGATGCACGCTGGTACGGGCACCAGCGCGGCTTGGGCCGCCACCGGTACGGCCGCCGCCACAACTGTTCATCACCTCGGGCCGGGGGCCATCGGTCCGGCCGGCATGGTGCCCGAGGTCGTGCTCCCGGCCGAGCCTGCCGGGGATGAGGCAGCCGACCCCGGGCTGCCGGTCTGTGCCCTGGAGGCCGTGGACGATACCTGCGCCTCGGCCCTGACCAAGGCACCTGTCGTGTCCCACTTGGCCTCCCGGGCCCTCCTGCCTAGCCCCGGTGGGGGACTGACCGCACCACCCCTGCCCTGGGTTGCCCATTTCCGGCCCCCGTGGACCCTTCACTGGCTCAACTGGCCATCAGCCGCACCTAAAGCCCCCGGCCGCGCCCCACCGGTGAGCGCAGGGTCCGCCAATACCTCCGGGTGAGAGCGGCACGCAGCCCCGGTACGCCACCGGCCTCACCCAGCAACTGATCAGCCATGCCCGGCCCCGTCGCGCCCGCCTGCGACACGGGGCCGGATGACGGAAAGAAGAACCGATGACCTCCTCACTGACCACCCGCCGCACCTTCCTGGGCGCCTCCGTCGGGGCCCTGGCGCTGGCCGGGCTGGCCGCCTGCGCCGATCCCGTCATCAGCCCCCAACCGTCAGGGCGCATCCTGCCCACCGACCCGCTGGTCGCCGAGTACGAGAAACGACGCGCCGCCTCGGGCACCACCGTCACCCACCGGCTCTCCGCCGCACCCCTCGAGACCTCCCTCCAGGGTCGGGGCCTGACCACCTGGGGATACAACGACGGCCTCAACGGGCCGCTGCTGCGCGCCCAGACCGGGGACCTGCTCAAGGTCAGCGTCGCCAACGACCTGCCCGAGGACACGAGCGTGCACTGGCACGGGCTGGCCCTGCGCAACGACGCCGACGGAGTCCAGGGGGTGACCCAGGACCCCATCGCCGCCGGAGGACGCTATACGTACGGCTTCCGGCTGTCCCATCCGGGCACGTACTGGTACCACTCCCACTTCGACACCCAGCGCGAACGCGCCCTGTACGGGGCCCTGATCGTCGAGGACCCCAACGAGCCCCTCAGCTACGACCAGGAATGGGTCGTGATCCTGGACGACTGGCTCGACGGGATCACCGGAACACCGCAGGACGTCGTCGAGGAACTCTCCGCCGGGATGGACATGTCCGGCGACATGGAGGGCATGGCCGGCATGGCGGGCATGGACCACGGGTCCATGAGCCAGGACAGCTCCTCGGGCATGCCCATGAAGCACATGCTCATGGGCGCTGAGAGCGACTATCTGGGCGGGGACGCCGGCGACGTGAAGATCCCCGTGCACCTGTTCAACGGCCGCCCCCCATCCGACCCGGACACCTTCTCCAGCACCCCGGGCAACCGGATCCGCCTGCGCTTGATCAACGCGGCCGGAGACACCGCCTACCGGGTCGGGATCCCCGGCCAGGAACTGACCATCACCCACACCGACGGGTTCCCGGTCCAGCCCCGCCAGGCCGATGCCGTCGTCCTGGGGATGGGCGAACGCCTGGACGTGCTGATCACCCTCGGCGACCAGGCGGTGCCCGTACTGGCCCTGCCCGAGGGCAAGACCGGCCACGCCTACGGCATCATCGCAGCCGGTCCAAAGACCACGCTCTCCGGTCGGCTCCCGCAGACCCTGGGCGGAACCGTGCTCGATGGCAGCCGACTGAAGGCACACGAATCCGTCCTGCTCCCACCCAAGGACCCGACCAGGACCCACGAGGTACGCCTCACCGGATCGATGATGGAGTACGACTGGGGCATCAACGGGCGACGCTTCGACCCGGCCAACCCCTTCGAGGGCGCCTTCGAACTCCGGTTGGACGAACGCGTGCGGGTCACGATGACCAACGACACCGACATGTGGCACCCCATGCACCTGCACGGCCACACCTTCCAGCTGGCCGACCATGGCGCCCGCAAGGACACGGTCATCATCAAACCCCGGCAAACCATCGTCTTCGACTTCGAGGCGGACAACCCGGGTCAGTGGCTGACCCACTGCCACAACGCCTACCACGCCGAGGCCGGGATGATGGGCGTCTTCTCCTACATCCACTGACCCTCCCGCCCGGCCCACACCCCTCCATCCACGGGGGGATCGCACGGTGGCGGGTCTGCCGTGAGTTTGGTTGACATCTGATCTGTGGTCCCGGGAGGGACTGCTGGAAGGATGACCCCATGCCCGCTGCATACCCCCGAGAGTTCCGCCAGGACGTGGTCGCGATCGCCCGTAAGGGTCAGATGCCGATCGCGCAGGTCGCGAAGGACTTCGGCATCGCCGCCTCCTGCCTACGGCGCTGGCTGGCCCAGGATGATGTCGAGGCCGGGATCCGGCCCGGCATCACCAAGGCTGAGAACGAGGAGTTGAAGGCTCTCAAGCGCCGCAACCGTGAATTGGAGATGGAGAACGAGGTCCTACGCCGCGCCGCCGCGTATCTGTCGCAGGCGAACCTGAAGTTGGGCCAGTCCCCACAATGAGCTATCCCGTCGTGAAGGACCTGGCCCGCGACGGGATTCCCGTGAAACTCTCCTGCCGGGTCCTCGGGTTCTCCCGTCAGGCCTACTACCAGTGGCTGGCCGAACCTGTCAGCGAGCGGGAATGGTCCGACGCGCATGCCGCCAACGCCGTCCTCGATGCCCATGCCGATGACCCGGAGTTCGGATACCGGTTCCTGGCTGATGAGCTCCGCGGCCGTGGCTTGTCCGTGTCGGACCATCAGGTGTTGAAGGCCTGTCGGCTCGTGAAGGTCCGCTGCTGCCACTGGTTCCGTCGCGGCTCGGGCAAGCGTCCTGGCCCTGCCGTTCATGATGATCTGGTTCGTCGTGAGTTCCGCGCTGAGAAGCCGAACCAGCTGTGGCTCACGGACATCTCGGAGCATTGGGCCGGGGATTCCAAGCTCTATCTCTGCGCGGTCAAGGACGTGTTCTCGAACCGGATCGTGGGCTACTCGATCGATCGGCGGATGAGCTCGCAGCTGGCTGTGGATGCCCTGCAGATGGCTCTGGCCCGGCGTGGAGGCAAGGCCGAGGTGCAGGGTTGCCGGGTGCATTCGGATCGAGGATCGCAATTTCGAGCCAGACGATTCGTGGAGACGCTGCGGGTCAACGGCCTGGTCGGGTCGATGGGCCGGGTCGGTGCTGCTGGGGACAACGCGGCGATGGAATCCTTCTTCGCGCTGTTGCAGAAGAACGTGCTGAACCGGCGGCGCTGGCAGTCCTTCGACCAGCTCCGGCTCGCGATCGTGAGCTGGATCGAGCGGACCTATCACCGCCGTCGTAGGCAGGCCCGTCTCGGGAAGCTCACCCCTGTCGAGTTCGAGATGGTTCAATCAGTCCAGGCGGCTGCCGCCGCCTGATAACTCGTGTCAAGCAAACTCATGGCAGACCCTTCTCACGCGCCTGAATCTCGCCGTCATGGATCGACAGCACCTCGGTCTGTGCGCCAGCCCGCTCCAGAAGCGCCGCGCAGGCTCTGACTGACCGACATCAGGAAGCACTTCACGGCTGAGGAGAAGCTCTGTCTCTGCGCGAACAAGGCCGTCGCAGGCCGCGGCGGTGCAGCCGTGGTGGCTGGGTGCCTGGTGCACGAGGACCGGGGCTCGCAGTTCCGATCTGGCCTATTTCAGGACGCGCGCACCCGTCATGGGCCGATCGGCTTCGTACTCGACGTCCTGACGCGCGGTTCTGCCGGCCGGTCGGCCTGATCCCGCGCTCCGGGTGATCACGGCGTCGGATCGAGCCTGACAGGTCAGCGTCGGCGCCGTGGTGGATGGCATGCACCACCCCCACGAGCGCCGTGTCGCGTTCAGCACTCTGGTGGGCCTACCTGCCCCCTCACTCCGCCAGGAATTCCAGCAGGATCCGGTTGAACTCCTCGGAGTGGCTGGTGTTGAAGCCGTGCGGGGCATCCTTGACCAGTTCGACGCGGCTGCCGTCGATCGCCTTGTGCGTCCGCTTGCCGGAGCCCTTGAACGGCGCGATCTGGTCGGCGTCGCCGTGCAGGACCAGGGCCGGCACGGTCACTGCCGGCAGGTCGCGGCGGAAGTCGGTGGCCCCGAACGCGTCCATGCAGGCCAGCGCCGCCGTCTGGTCGGACTGCAGCGCCATCCGGATGGCCTCCTGGCGCTGCTCCTCGGTGACCTTGAGGCTGCTGGTCAGGCCGGCCAGCTTGGGGGTGGAGAAGAACGTCGTCGTGAAGTCGTCGAAGAACGACTCGCGGTCCTTCTCGAGACCCGCGCGCATCTCGGCGGCCTGCTTCTCGGTCAGCGGGCCGTCGGGGTTGTCGTCGGTCTTCAGCAGGTACGGGGGCACCGCGCCGGCGAACACCACCGAGTGGATCCGGTCCGCGCCGAACCGGGACATGTAGCGCGCCACCTCGCCACCGCCCATCGAGAAGCCCACGAGCGTCACGTCACGCAGGTCGAGCTCGGTGAGCAGACCGTGCAGGTCGGCGGTCATCGTGTCGTAGTCGTACCCGCCGGCGGGCTTCTCCGAGGCGCCGAAGCCCCGCCGGTCATAGGTGATCACGCGGTAGTGCGGGGACAGGGCTGCGACCTGGTCCTTCCACGAGTCGAGGGTCAGCGGCCAGCCGTGGATGAGGACCACGGGACGCCCGTGGCCGGCCTCCTCCACGTTCAGTCCGATCGTGCCGTGGTCCGTGGGGATCTGCATGAGGGTCATGTGCGTCTGCCTTCCTGTGCTCTCGGGGGACGACGGCGGCGCTCGGCCGCCGCTTCCTCCTCACGCTAGGCACGCGCTCGGCACGTGTCAGGCTTCGGTCTCCGCCATCCTGCGCAGCGTCAGCGCGTTGAACGCGGCGTGGCCGTGGTTGTCGTTGTTGAAGTAGACGTAGGCGGGGCGCGCGCCCGCCGCGTCCGCGCCGGTCAGCTCCCGCAGCCGCCCCACCCAGGGGCGAGCTCGGCGTCGGAGAACGATCCGCCGTAGCGCCGGTCCGGGTCCGCGTTGTGGAAGCGCACGTAGGCGAGACACCCGGTCGCGCTCCGTGCAGTGGTCGAGCTGATCGGCGATCCGCAGCCCCTGCGGGTAGAAGGTCCCGCGCCCGTGCTTGTAGATCCAGCCGGAGGTCCCGATCCGCACATCCAGCCCCCGACGACACTCCCGGCCCGGGTCCCCGGGTCTTGCCATGACCTGCCGCTGGGCCCGAATGCCCCGGTCCAGTGAACGCCGTGACCGGCCCGGCACCCGCCCGCGACCCGGGCGCCCGCCCACTACTGTGACAGGAATGGACACGACGCGATTCGACGACGGCCTGCGCGCGATGCTCGACGAGGTGGAGTCCGACCGCCGCGGCGAGCCCTCCGACTACCTCGAGGACGTCGCCGGCCAGCATGTGGACGGCCTCGCCGTGGCGGTGTGCACGGTGGACGGCCACCAGGCCGCCGCCGGGGAGACCGAGCACGCCTTCGCGCTGCAGTCGGTCTCCAAGGCCCTCACCTACGCGGTGGTGCTGCAGGAGATCGGCCTGGACCACGTGCTGGAGGACGTGGGCGTCGAGCCCTCCGGTGAGTCGTTCAACCACCTGTCCCTGCACGACGACGGCCGGCCGTGCAACCCGCTGATCAACGCCGGCGCCATCCTGGTCCACTCCCTCCTGCCCGCCGGGGACGAGGATGAGCGGACGGCCCTGCTGCTGCGCCGCTACAGCGCGCTGGCCGGCGTCGAGCTGGAGGTCTGCGAGGACGTCCTCGACGCCGAGCGCACCCGCGCCGACCGCAACCTGGGCCTGGCCCACCTGCTCGCCGACGCCGGCCGGCTGCCCATCTCGGCCCGCGAGGCCGTGGCCGGGTACCTCGCGCAGTGCTCGGTCCTGGTCACCGCACCCCAGCTGGCCGTCATGGGCGCCACCCTCGCCGCTGGCGGCACGAACCCCGTGACGGGGGAGCGGGTGCTGGACGAGTGGGTGGCGCAGCAGGCGATGTCCGTGATGCTCACCTGCGGCATGTACGACGCCAGCGGCCAGTGGGTGGCCGAGGTCGGCGTGCCCGCGAAGTCCGGCGTCTCGGGCGCGCTGCTCGGCGCCGTGCCCGGGGCCCTGGGCCTCGCCACGTGGTCGCCGCGCCTGGATGAGCAAGGTAACTCCCGGCGTGGCATCGGGTTGTTCGAGGGGCTCAGCGCGCGCTGGGACCTGCACGTGCTCCAGCACCGTGGCGCCCTGCGCGGCCTCAGCGGGCCCCGCTGACGCCTAGCCGCCGCGGCGCCGTCGTCGCGTGGGCCACGCCGCCGACGACGCCGCGCCCCGTCCCTTGTCACCCTCTGGCGCTCGCCTCGTAGCATCGGGCCCATGACCACTCCAGAGAAGAAGGACGACGCCCCCGCGATCCCCGTGCAGGACTCCCAGCTGGCCCACGACGACCCGCGCACCCGCCACCCGAAGCTCCGCGTCGCCAAGCAGCGCCAGCCCGAGCCGGGCCTGGACGTGAAGACGGATCCCGTCCCGGACATCGGTCTGGACTCGTACCGGGGGATGGGCCGGCTGACCGGCCGCAAGGCCCTGATCACCGGCGGCGACTCCGGCATCGGTGCCGCGGTCGCCATCGCCTACGCCCGTGAGGGCGCGGACGTCGCCATCGCCTACCTGCCTCAGGAGCAGCCCGACGCCGACCGCGTCCTGGCGGCGATCGAGGCGGCCGGGCGCACCGCCGTCGCGTTGCCGGGCGACCTGATGGACGCCGACTACCGTGCCTCCCTCGTGGACGAGGCCGCGCAGCGCCTCGGCGGCCTGGACATCCTCGTGAACAACGCGGGCAAGCAGTTCATCTCCGATGACCTGACCGATCTCACCGACGAGCAGGTCCACGAGACGTTCCAGATCAACATCATGTCCATGTTCACGCTCAGCCGCGCCGCGCTGAAGCACATGGGCCCGGGCAGCACGATCGTGAACACCACCTCGGTGCAGGCCTACAACCCCAACCCGAGGCTCCTCGACTACGCGGCCACCAAGGGCGCCATCAACAACTTCACCAAGGGCCTGGCCGAGCAGCTCGGCCCGAAGGGCATCCGTGTCAACGCGGTGGCGCCCGGGCCCATCTGGACGGTGCAGCACGTGTCCTACGGTGAGCCCGAGGAGAAGCTGCCCGAGTTCGGCCACAGCACCCCCATCGGCCGCGCCGGCCAGCCCGTGGAGATGGCGCCCGCCTACGTGTTCCTTGCCTCGGGCGAGTCCAGCTACGTCAACGGCGAGACCCTCAACGCCAACGGCGGCACGCCCACCCCGTGACCGCCCGCCTCCTCGCCGACGTCGACACCGGCATCGACGATGCCTGCGCCCTGCTCCACCTCGTGGGCGCCCACCGCCTCGGTGTCGGCCCCGAGCTCGCGGCCGTCACCACCACGGGCGGCAACGCGACCGCCCGGGACTGCGCCCTCAACACCGCCGCGGTGCTGGACCTGGCCGGTCGGGCCGACGTCGAGGTGGCCGTCGGTGCCGAGACCCCGCTGCGCCGCCCTGCGGTCACCACCCCGGAGACCCACGGCGACGGCGGTCTCGGCCATGCCTGGATCGAGCGGCGCCCTGAGCGGCTCTCGCCCCGGCCCGCCGTGGAGGTGTGGCTGGACGAGCTGCGGGCCCACCCCGGGGAGACGACGATCCTCTGCACCGCGCCGCTGACGAACCTGGCCCTCGCTCTGCGCGCCGAGCCGCGCCTGCCGTTCCTCGCCCGCGGCATCGTGATCATGGGCGGCTCCTTCTATCATCCGGGCAACACCACGCCCACCGCCGAGTGGAACACCTGGGTGGACCCGGACGCCGCGAAGGAGGTGTTCGCGGCCGTCGAGGGCCTGCCCGAGGACCGCCTGCCGATCGTCTGCGCGCTCGAGACCACGGAGCGGATCGAGTACACGCCGGCCCTGCTGGACGGCCTCCTGGCCGACGCCGGGGCCCGTCCCGTCGGCTGGTCCGCGGACCGGCCGCGGGTCGCCGGACCGGACGCCGCGACCGGCAGCCCCGTCCTGGACGTGCTCGCCGACGCGCTGCGCTTCTACTTCGAGTTCCACCACGACTACGACCAGGGCTACATCGCGCACCTGCACGACCTCTTCGCCGCCCAGGTGGCCGCGGGCCAGGCCCGCATCGCCACGCGGGCCACCGTCGTCGATGTCGAGGCGGACTCGGAGCTGCTGCGCGGCACCACCGTCCACGACACGCGGGACATCTGGGGCAGGCGCCCCAACGCCCAGCTCGTCACGGCCAACGACCCCGCGGAGGTGTTCGCGGCCTTCGCCCGCGCGGTGGGCGCCGTCGTCGCGGGGGAGCGCACGCTCGACGGCGGTTCCCCGGCCCGGTGACCGCCGTCGGGAATGCCCCCCGTCCGCGTGCGGTTGCACCCGAGGCATCCGCCCGACCCCGACCTCCCAGGAGTGCCCCCATGACCAGCGTGCCCACCGTCCCGTTCCACGACGGCCAGCAGATCCCGCAGCTCGGATTCGGCGTGTGGCAGGTCGAGGACGACGTCGCGGCCGACGTCGTCGAGCAGGCGATCCGCGCCGGCTACCGCCACATCGACACCGCCGCGATCTACGGGAACGAGGAGGGCGTGGGCCGCGGCATCGCCGCGTCCGGCGTCGCCCGCGAGGAGCTGTTCCTCACCACCAAGGTGTGGAACTCGGACCAGGGCTACGAGGAGGCGCTCGCCGCCCTCGACGTCTCGCTCGACAAGCTCGGCACCGACTACGTCGACCTCTACCTCATCCACTGGGCCAAGCCGGCGCAGGGGAAGTATGTGGACACCTGGAAGGCACTGATCGAGGCGCAGAAGCAGGGCAAGGTGCGCTCGATCGGCGTCTCCAACTTCCCGGCCGCCCAGCTCGAGGAGATCATCGAGGCCACCGGCGTGGTGCCCGCGATCCACCAGGTCGAGACCCACCCGTACTGGCAGCAGCGCGAGCTGCGCGAGGTCGAGGGCCGCCACGGCATCGTCCACGAGTCCTGGTCCCCGCTCGGTCAGGGCGGCGACCTCCTCGCCGACCCCGTGGTCACGGAGATCGCCGAGGCCCGCGGTGCGACGCCGGCCCAGGTGGTCATCGCGTGGCACCTCGCCCACGGCTTCGTGGTCATTCCCAAGTCCGTGACGCCCGAGCGCATCGTCTCGAACCTCGAGGCCGCGGGGGTGGAGCTGACCGACGACGACGTCGCCCGGATCGACGCCCTCGACCGCGAGGACGGCCGTCTCGGCCCCGACCCGGCGGTCATCGACTTCTGATCCAGCCGCCACCGCGCGCACCCGGCCCGTCCCCCTGGGGGCGGGCCGGTGATAGCTTTGCTCGAGAATGCCCGGCGACCGCCGCGCCGCCCGGGCGCATCTGTCCAGGCACTCCACGGAAGGCATGCACCATGTCCCACCAGGCTCCCCCCGCCGATGCGTCGAAGGCCCGCGCGCCGCGGACCGCCGTCCCGGTGACCCCGCAGACCCGCGCGAGCTCGCTGACCGACCTGCTCGGCGCCCTCGTGCGCCTGTTGCCCCTGCAGATGAAGGACGAGCTCGAGCTCGCCAAGAGACACGTGGCCGCGAAGGGCAAGAAGGCCGGCATCGGCGCCGGCATCGCGGTGGTGGGCCTGTTCTTCCTCGCACTCATGGTGGTCGCCCTCGTGGTGACCCTGATCGGCGCCTTCGCCGACCCGACCTTCTGGTTCCCGGCGCTGATGGTGGCGCTGGCCTTCCTCGTGCTCGGCCTGATCTTCGCCGGCGTCGGCCTCATGATGGTCAAGGGCGCCATGCCGCTCGTGCCGCAGGAGATCGTGCGCAACCTCGAGTACGACCTCGGCTACCTCAAGGAGGGCAACGCCTTCGATCCGGCCGAGTACGACCGCCTCAAGGCGGAGCGCGCCGAGGCCAAGCGCGTCGAGGCCGCCCGCGAGGCCGAGCGGAAGAAGGTGGAGAAGGAGGAGAACAAGAAGGCCCGCAAGAACGGCGAGGCCGCTCCCCACCCGGACCGCGACGACGCCACCGAGGCGGAGATCCGCCGTCGTGCCGACCTGCGCCGCCGCCACCTGGGCGACATCCGCTCCGGCCTGGACGAGAAGACCAGCGTGAAGGGCCAGCTCGCGGCCTTCGCCGCGCAGCGCAAGGGTCGCGGCGTCACCCCCGAGACCGCACACGCCACCGAGCAGACCGCGCCGTTCACCGGTGCCGCCCGCGCGGGGGAGCGGACCGCCGAGGCCGAGGACTACGTGAAGGACAACTGGCAGCCGCTCGCGCTGCTCGGCGCCTCCTCCGCCGCGTTCGTGGCGCTCGCCGGCCGCCTGCGCCGCCGCTGACCCGGGGGGGGGTGCCCGCCCGCTCTCCACTGCCGCCGTGTCCCCTCGGGCACGTCACTGATCTTCCTCGCCCAGTCCTTGCTTGCCATCGCCCATACCTCCAGTGATTCCGAGAGGGTGTTGCGACGACCGATTGAATCCACCTTGCGATCCTCGGTCCGAATGCACCCGGCAACCCTGCACCGGCGGCCTCGACGCCCCTGGTCGGATCGCATAAGCGCTCTTCCCGACACCGACCGTCCGGTCCGACAGGATCCACGTTGAGGCGAGCCCTGCTGGTCCTCCCCGTCGGCGTGGTCCTCAGGGCCGTCGGCCGGGCTGAGGGGCGGCTGGTCACACCTGCGTCATCCCTGCCCGTAAAGGAGTCCGCGGGCCTCCGTGGCCGGCGATCTTCACGGAACCTTCAAGGTTGAGCCCTTCACCCGCGTCGGCGGGGCGGTCTACAGTCGATGAAAGGGCGGGCCGGCGAAGGCCGGTGCGTCGGATCAGATCGACGAAGGAGCACATCATGACCCATCACGTGAGCGCCATGCTGGAGACCTACCCGAAGGAGGTGGGGAACATCGATCGGCAGAAACTGGCCGAATGCATCCAGGCCTGCTTCGAGTGCGCCCAGACGTGCACCGCCTGCGCGGACGCCTGCCTGGCCGAGGACATGGTCGCCGACCTGAGGCAGTGCATCCGGTTGAACCTGGACTGCGCCGATGTGTGCGCCGCCACAGGCCGGATGCTGTCCCGGCAGACCGGCACCAACGTCGAGACCACCCGCGCCCTGCTCGAGGCCTGCCGGGCCGCCTGCAAGACGTGCGGGGACGAATGCGAGAGCCACGCCCAGATGCACGAGCACTGCAAGGTGTGTGCCGAGGCCTGCCGCCGGTGTGAACAGGCCTGCGCGGACCTGCTCGTCACCCTGGGTTGAGCCTGCTGATGACCGTTCCCCCTTGAGGGCGGCCAGTCGTCCATGACGCGCGCAGGGAACCCGGACCACCGTGCTCCCTCGCCGCGGAAGGCTCCCATGGACTCGGAGAAGTATCAGAGGGTCAGGAACGGTGCCGGATTCGTCGCGGCGCTGGACCAGAGCGGGGGCAGCACCCCGGCGGCCTTGCACCTCTACGGGATCGACAAGGATGCCTACTCCGGCCCAGAGGAGATGTTCGACCTGGTACACCAGGTGCGCACACGTATCATCACCAGCCCCAGCTTCGACGGTGAGCGCGTCATGGGGGCCATCCTGTTCGAGAACACAATGAACCGCCAGGTGGAGGGTTCCCCCACGGGCGACTACCTGTGGAACAGCAAAGGCATCGTGCCCTTCCTCAAAATCGACCAGGGCTTGGCCCCGGAACAGCAAGGCGCCCAGCTCATGAAACCCATCCCGCACCTGGATGACTTACTGTCTCGAGCCGTCGAAAAGCACATGTTCGGGACGAAGATGCGCTCGGTCATCAAGCTGCCCGGGGACGGGGTGGGCTCCGTCGTGGAGCAGCAGTTCGGGCTCGCCCGTCAGATCCTCGTTACCGGGCTGGTGCCCATCATCGAGCCCGAGGTGGATATCCGCAGCCCCCGCAAGGCTGAGGCGGAGGACCAGCTCAAGGCGGCAATCCTCGCCCAACTGGACAAGCTCGGAGACGACTAGTTGTAGGAGGGCATGACGTTGTTGACTCGGGTCGGTGCCAGTGAGGCCGGAGGAGCGTCTCCGCAGGAGGTATGAGGCCGATGGTAGTTGTAGTGGTTCACCCACACCTGCAGGGCCTCACGCCGAGC
>NZ_JABFAY010000021.1:20270-28205 GCF_017168495.1 Micrococcus sp. KRD096
GGTATACCCCTTTACACACCCCGCCCGCCCACGAGAGCATCACGTCAGAGACGGTCCCAAACCGGGTCGTTAGACAGAAGTGTCGGAGGGTTTAAGACGTGGTTGGACAGACTCTGGCCTACGTGCGGGTCAGCTCGGCCGAGCAGAACCTGGAGCGTCAGCTGGAGGCGGTGGGGGAATGCGACCGCGTCTTCCAGGACAAGATCAGCGGCAGCTCGAGGGCCAAACGGACGGGGCTGGCGGAGCTGATGCGGTACGTCCGCGAGGGGGACCTGGTGAAGGTCGCCTCCATGGACCGGCTGGGACGGGACACCCGGGACCTGTACGCGATCGTGGACGAGCTCACGGACAAGGGGTGTGCGGTGCAGTTCGTGTCCGAGCGGATCACCGTGGACAAGTCCGGCACCTCCCCGGTGGACGGGCTCATGCTGGGCATCCTGGCGGCGTTCGCTGAGTTCGAGCGCCGGCGGATCAAGGAGCGCCAGGCCGAGGGCATCGCCCTGGCCAAGGCGAGAGGCAAGTACGTGCAGGCCCCGAAGCTCTCGGACCCCGACGTGGAGCAGGCTCGGGTGATGATCGAGATGGGGATCCCGAAGGCTGAGGTGGCGCGCACCTTCGGGGTGAGCCGGCAGACGCTGTACACCTCATTACGGCGCGTTGCCCTATAGCGACTGCCACATGTATCACGAATGGCAGATGGATCGGATTTGACCGTCATGGCGAGAGGTCAGAAATTTCCTTCGGATTCACGGGTCACGGATTGATCCGGCGCTCGGCAGTACGGACCATGCGCAGGAGTAAGTCAGCGAGCTGAATAACCTCCGCAGCTTCCGATGGGTCGTCAAATGAGACAGTGCGATGACTGGCGGGATTCTTAAACGTGCCGATAGCCCCGGCGAAGAGATCGGCGGTGGCCTGCTGCTCGCCTCCCTCTGCGTCAGGGTCGCGAAGGACTCCGTCCTTGGGGCTAAAAGCCTTACGCATCAGGTTTACCCCGAGCAAATCATTAGTCAGGCCTGCAACGCGTCGGACCTCCACCTCCACACTTTTCATCGCAGCGAAGGCAGCCGTCTCGTAGTCTCCGAGGGCGAAGTTTGTTCGGGCCGAGTCGAGGGCAGGGTCCAGATCCCCCGACAGACGTTCTCCTGCCCAAACCTTGGCCACAGCGGCAGAATCCCGGGCAATCTCCCGCCCCAGGGCCGTGGGGCGTTGCCAATTTCCGGCCTGCGGATTCATCACAGACGGGCCTAGGAGGGCGTGGGCTTCCAACCACGCCCAGGCGTCCGATAGCCGGGCTAGCAACGCGTCGATGTCGGCCGGACCGGGCTGCCCGAAACCGCTTGCGTTTTTCAGACCGGCCAGGATGCTGTTGTAGTTGGCTTGGTCGTCGGCAAGGTTAGCAAGCAGCTTCACCGCCAGGTCGGGAAGGGGCAGGTTGCGAAGGTCATCATGTGAAATCACTCTCGAAGGATGCCAGCTCATGTATCTCCCCGGGCAGGATCCGGCGACCTCGGCTGTTCAGGCAGCGGGCTTCTCCACATGCGTGTCGATGAGGAATCCTGCGATAGCGAAGCCTGCGTTGACCGCCAGCTTCGCGTGTCTCGGTACGGGACCAGCGGCGTGCTTGCCGCGTCCGTGGGCATCACTGAGTGCGTTGCGCATGCCGGCCAGGCCGCCGACCATAGTCACCGCGCCGCTGAGTATCTGCTTGATGATCTGTTCCGTGTGCTGGTCCGGGGCAATCTGCATCGCAGCTGCAGCTGCCTTGTAGAGCTTCGGGAGGTCCCAGCCGTTGTCGTAGGGCACCTTGCGTTCATCGCAGATGTGCTTGCAGATGCTCTCTAGGGTTGTACGGGTTGCGGTGATCGCCCCTTCCGGGTCGGCCGTGACCTTGTCCAGCGCAGCTTTCCAGGACTTGGACACCGCCTGCCAGTCAGTGAGCTTGGCCAGGCTCTCAGCAGCGACATGCGCGCCTGGTGTCCCTTCGGCCAGGAGTAATTGCCGCAAAGTGCCGACTTTTTCCGCTGCAGGCATCCCATGGGCCGGTTCGCCGTCGTAGTTGCAGAGGTCTAGCAATAGGGACTTCTGTTCCGGCACGGTCAAGGACTTCAGGCCGGACTGGAAGATTTGCCAGCGAGAGGGCCCACCCCCACCCCACCCGGCGTAGGGGCCCAGGGCATCCGTATGTTCAGCGAACAGGCGATGTAGCTCGGGGCCGCTGAATCCCGTGTCTCGGGCAAACATGCTGGTGGCCAGCTCGACGATCCGATAGGGCAACTGGGGAGAGGGCATAGACACTATTTTCACCGAACGCCGGGTATGACCGGGCCGCCCAGTTCGGTGACTGGAAGGATGCGAACGGGGACTGCCAGAACACGCGGGCAGAGGTGCTGATCGCAGAGTCCAAGACCACCCCGAAGTTCACGACAACCCGTAAGTGCACGGTGGCCACGGGCAAGTGGGTGAGCAGCTGGGATCTGCGTACGCACACCTCTGCTTCGACGGTGTAGATCGATCACATGGTGCCCGTGCATGAGGCGTGGGGCTCGGGAGCCCGGTACTGGACCAAGGCCAAGCGGGTGGCGTTCTGAAGCGCCCTGGGTTTCGTTCCGACCTACTTCCTCAAGGAGGATCGGATCATGCCCCAGAAGTACACCCCCGAGTTCAAGGCAAGAGCCCTGAAGCTCATCGAAGAACGCGTCCGCGCCGAGCAGTGCTCCGCCTGGGTCGCCTGCACCGCCGTTGGCGAAGCCCTCGGCGGGATCTCCCCACACACCCTGCGGAACTGGTGGAAGCAAGATCGCGTCGATCAGGGCGAAGCCCCAGGGCTCAGCACCGCTGAAGCCGAGGAGATCACCAAACTGCGCAGAGAGAACCTCGAGCTGCGCCGCGCGAACGAGATCCTGCGCAAAGCCTCAGCTTTTTTCGCAGCGGAGCTCGACCGCCCCACGACGAGATGATCGCGTTCATCGACGAACACCGCGATCAGTTCGGGGTCGAGGCCATCTGCCGCGTGCTCAGCGCGACGGAATGTGGGTTCATCACCTCCCGCGGCTACCGCGCCGCGAAGACACGACCCAGGTCTTCGAGAACGCTGCGGGACGAGATCCTCGTGGAGGAACTCCGCCGGATCCACGCGGAGAACTACAGCGTCTACGGCGTCCAAAAGATGCACCACGCGATGCGCCGCGCCGGGTGGGAGATCGGCCGGGACCAGGTCGCCCGACTGATGAAGCTCGCCGGCGTGGAAGGGGTGCGGCGCGGACGTAAGCCGGTCACCACGAGGCCGACAGGCGAGCCGGATGCCCGCCCAGATCTGGTCGAGCGCCGCTTCACCGCGGAAGGCCCGCACCAGCTCTGGGTCGCAGACATCACCTACGTCAGGATCCTGGCCGGGTTCTGCTATGTCGCGTTCATCACCGACGTCTACTCCCGGCGGATCGTGGGATGGGCGGTCTCGGGCAGCCTTCATACCGCGGGGCTGCCGTTGCTCGCCCTGGAGCACGCCCTCGTGAGCACCGGTGCAAGCCGTGGCCGCCAAGGCCTGGTGCACCACTCGGATCGCGGCAGCCAGTACGTCAGTTTGGCGTACTCGGACGCGCTCATCACCGCCGGGGTGACGGCTTCGGTAGGCACCGTGGGCGACTCCTACGACAACGCCCTGGCCGAGACCGTGAACGGGCTCTACAAGGCCGAGCTCATCCACTCCAAGCGGATCTGGGAGTCCGTCGAGGCGGTCGAACTGGCCACCATGGGGTGGGTGCACTGGTGGAACACCGCCCGCCTCCACGAGACCCTCGGCTACCGCACTCCCGCAGAGGTCGAGGCCGCCTACACTCACGATCAGGATTCAGCGCCCGTTGCGTCCTGGCCTCGGAACGAAACCCAGGGCGCTTCAATAAGGGCCGGAACGTGATCGAGTGCCAGAACGCCCGCCTCAAGAAGGGGGGGCTTGGTGCCCCGGGCTTTACATCGACTCCAACGTCTGCCGGGCTGTCGTGGGGCTGAACGCGGTGATCGCCTGGTGGGGGCTGTCGTCCGACACGCTCTAGATGTTGTGGTCTGGCGGGTGCAGACACGCCGCTGGGCGACAGGGGGAATTTCACACCAGCATTGGGGAAACCACCTCTTCAGATCTCCCCTAGTTGTGGACAGCCGCCCAAGTCTCTGGCGTGTCGCGCGTGAACTCGCCAGTTCCTAATGCACCCTCTTGTGGGCAATGCGTTGAGTGGCTGTGGACAGACAACTACATAGGTGTGACTACTACATGTAGGGGAGGGGTCTGCCCTCACATCCTGCATGTAGTGTTTCTCGTGTCAGGAAGCCTGAATCTCGATTCAAGCTTTCTGGCAGCGAAACAGCACTGAGCCGCCACGGGCGCACAACCCGTGACGGCCCAGTAGCCGGAATTGAACTCGCGGTTCAAGATGCCACCCTACATGTGCTGATGGCTGGCTCCGGCGTGTTGCTTCGCGGTCCACGATGAAATCGACACGAAGGAAGGTCTCCATGGATGCCATGGTGAATCATTACGGCCTCAAGCCTGGTCAGATCACTGTTCGCACGGGTCCGCATGACCTGCACGATGCCGCCGGTCATCCCACCGGCGCGACGTTCTGGCTCACTGAGGGGACGCACGCGCCGCCCACGCCGGCCTCGGGCTGGCGGTGGCGCTGGCATGTGTCGTGACATGAGGTGAAGGAACCGCCGGGGTACGGGACACGTGCTCCGGCGGTTCCTGCTTTCCGCTCTCCCCTGCTCCCCTGCGGGAGGATGGGGGTCTCCGACGAAAGGGCCTCAACGATGCAGTCCAAGCCGCTGTCCTGGGACCAGATCCGCTCGAACGCCGCAGCGTTCGTGCGCGAATGGGCTGGGGAGTCCTACGAGAGGGGCGAGTCCCAGTCCTTCTGGACGGACCTCTTCGATGTCTACGGGGTCCGTCGGCGCAAGGTAGTTCAGTTCGAGGCCCGCGCGCGCAAGGCTGATGGTGGGGCCGGGTTCATCGACGTGTTCTGGCCGGGCATGCTCATCGCTGAGCAGAAGTCGTTGGGCAAGAATCTGCAGGACGCCGAGGACCAAGCCCTGAAGTACCTGGCCGGTGTCCCGGAGGCCGAGCAGCCGAGGTACGTGATCACCTGCGACTTCGAGACGTTCCGGCTGCGTGACCTGGAGGCTCCGGCCGGGGACACGGATGCCGTGGTGGAGTTCCCGTTGGAGCAGCTGCCGGTGGAGGCCGAGCGGTTCGGGTTCATCGCCGGCTACCAGAAGCGCACGTTCGGCTCAGCCGAGCAGGCCGCGGCCTCCGTGAAGGCCGCGCAGCTGATGGCCGACCTCTACGTGGAGCTCGAGGGCTCCGGATACGACGAGCACGAGGCGTCCGTGTTCCTGGTGAGGACCCTGTTCGCCCTCTTTGCCGACGACTCCGGGCTGTGGGAGCGGGACCTGTTCCTGGAGTTCATCCAGACCCGTACCGCCGAGGACGGCTCAGACCTGGGCGCCCAGCTGACCGCCCTGTTCCAGGTGCTCAACCGGCCGGTGAACAAGCGCATGGCCGGCACCGACGAGCTGATGCTGCGCTTCCCGTACGTGAACGGGTCCGTGTTTGGGGAGCCGGTGTCGATCCCGTACTTCACCGCCTCGATGCGTCAGAAGCTGATCGCGGCCTGCCACTTCAACTGGGGTGGGATCTCTCCGGCGATCTTCGGGTCCCTGTTCCAGGCGGTGAAGTCCAAGGAAGCCCGCCGGGAGCTGGGGGAGCACTACACGACCGAGGAGAACATCCTCAAGCTCATCGGACCGTTGTTCCTGGACGAGCTGCGTGCCGAGTTCGTGGCGAACATCCACTCCCGCCCAGGACTGCGCAAGCTGCACGAGCGACTGGGGCAGATGCGCTTCCTGGACCCGGCATGCGGGTGCGGCAACTTCCTGATCGTGGCCTACCGAGAGCTGCGCGCCCTGGAGCTGCAGATCCTGGTGCGTCTGCAGGAGCTGTCGGGCAAGCAGGTGCAGACCTCGCTGGTGATGGACGAGGACGAGAGAGTGCGGGTGCGGATGTCGCACTTCTACGGGATCGAGCTGGAGGAGTGGCCGGCGACCATCGCCCGCACCGCGATGTTCCTGGTGAACCACCAGGCGAACCAGGACATGTCGTTGAAGATCGGCGTGTCTCCGGAGCAGCTGCCGTTGACCGAGTCGGCGCACATCGTGGTCGGCAACGCGTTGCGCATGGACTGGAACGAGGTACTGCCGGCCGGGCCGGATGTGTTTGTGATGGGCAACCCGCCGTTTTTGGGTCATGCCTCCCGCTCCAAGGAGCAGGCCGAAGATCTCAAAACCGCGTGGCGCACCAAGAGCCCCGGGCGTCTGGACTACGTGAGCGGGTGGTACGCCAAGGTCCTGGACTACTTCCCTGCGAAGGTGCTGGGACGCTGGGGCTTCGTCACCACGAACTCCCTGACCCAAGGCGACCAGCCGGCTCGCATCTTCCCGGCCGTTTTCAAGAACGGCTGGCGCATCCGCTTCGCGCACCGCACGTTCGCCTGGACCTCGGAGGCGCCCGACGCCGCGGGCGTGCACTGCGTGATTCTTGGCTTCGATCGCCATGAGTCTTCGACCGCTCGACTCTTCTCGTATGCGACGCCGAAGGGAGCGCCGCAGGAGTCTCCGGTTCAGAGCATCAACCCCTACTTGGTTGAAGGCCTCGAAATGATTGTGGCTGGGCGGACCAAGCCACTGAGCCCGGATCTTCCTGCGGTGGAGTACGGGTCCCTGCCGGCTGACGGCGGGAACCTCGTGGTCACTCCCGAGGATTACGACGCTGTGATGAGTGATCCCGTTCTTGCCAAGTATGTGCGTCCCTACATGGGCGCCAAGGAGCTGCTCCAGGGGACGCGACGCTGGGTGCTCTGGCTGGTCGACCTGGAACCGGCCGACGTGGCTAAGTCTCCCGAGCTGCGGCGGCGGCTAGAGGGGGTGCGACAGATGCGCGAGGCCAGCCCACTGAAGTCCACTCAGGAGAAGGCCGCCACCCCACACCTGTTCTACTTCAACGGACACCGGGATACGGACTACCTCTGCATTCCCCGAACCGTCTCAGGAAACCGCGCCTACTTCCTCGCCGGACGCATGAGTGCCGATGTAATTGCCTCAGACTCCACCTCCACGGCAGCGGATCCTGACGGTTTCGCTTTCGCGGTCATCTCCACCAAGGCGTTCTTGTCGTGGCAGGCGATGGTGGGTGGGCGTATGAAGTCCGATCTCCGCTTCTCCAAGAAGCAGACGTGGAACACGTTCCCTCTTCCCGCGGTGTCGGCGGAGGACCGAGAGAAGATGATCGCGGCCGGCCAGAAGGTCTTGGATGCGCGTGCTCTGCACCCTGACCGTCCTCTTGCTGATCAGTACAACCAGCTGGCGATGGACCCGGCCCTTGTGAAGGCGCACGCAGCACTGGATCGCGTTATGGATAGCATCCTGGATTTGCCTGCCGGCGCCACAGATAAGGAACGGCAGACGCGCCTGATGGAGCTCTACGCCGCCCGCGTGTAACCGGCCCGTCCCGACGCGCCCATCGCGCTGACGCGTCGTATCGGAAGGGCCCAGCCGCTAAGCGGGGATCTTGACCGTAAACGCGGGGAAGCAGTAGCCGCGGACCGTGAAAGTCCGCGTCCATTATTCGTCCTCAGTCGTCGCTGGTACGCATGGGGCCGATGGGGTGGCAGGCAATGGGAGAGGATTTCAGGCCGCTTGAGAGGTGAGGGGCACCGGGTAGATGCTGGCCCCGATCAGCCGCCCCCGCTGGGAACCACTCCTGTCAAGGGCCATTGAGTTCTGCCCATAGGCGGCCAGTGTTTCTTCCCGCTGGTGGCCATCAGAACTGCCCACTGGTGGCCAGCTGGTTTGCCCGTTTGGGTGGTGGTGCTGGCCACCGTGATGGGA
>NZ_JABFAY010000022.1:0-760 GCF_017168495.1 Micrococcus sp. KRD096
GGCGGGTTCAACCGGTCGTTGCAACACCGTGCGTTGAGAGCGAGCGTAGCTGCTCGGCGAAGACCTCCGCGGGAGTCTTCCAGTCCAGGACCTTCCTGGGCCTGTTGTTCAGCGTGTACGCGACTGCTGCGAGGTCCTCGGCCGACCATCTCGACAGGTCCGTGCCCTTGGGGAAGTACTGCCGCAGCACCCCGTTCGTGTTCTCGTTCGTCGGCCGCTGCCACGGCGAGTGGGGGTCAGCGAAGAACACCTTCGTGCCCGTGGCCATCGTGAACTGGACATGCCCGGCCAGCTCCTTGCCCCGATCCCACGTCAAGCTCTGACGCAGCTGCTCCGGCACCGTCGCCATCGCCTTGATCAGGGCCGCGGTCATCGCCTCGGCCCCGTACCCGCCCAGCGACGGCCCGTTCTTCACCGGCGGCTGCTCACCCCATCCCTGCAGGCGGGGCAAGTGGACCAGGATCGTGGCCCGGCTCTTGCGCTCGGCCAGAGTCCCGATCGCTGAACGCTCGGTCCCGATGATCAGGTCCCCTTCCCAGTGCCCGGGCACAGCACGATCAGCGGCCTCGGGTGGGCGCTTGCTGAACACCACGTCCTCGGTGACGTGGCCCTGGGGCTTGTTCCGGGTACGTGCCCGCGGCTCGCGCAGAGCCCGTCCGGTGCGTAGGCACCCGACGAGTTCGCGTTTGAGTGCGCCCCGTCCCTCGACGAACAGGGACTGATAGATCGCCTCGTGAGAGATCCGCATGGACACATCATC
>NZ_JABFAY010000022.1:860-4111 GCF_017168495.1 Micrococcus sp. KRD096
CCCGCGGCTCGCGCAGAGCCCGTCCGGTGCGTAGGCACCCGACGAGTTCGCGTTTGAGTGCGCCCCGTCCCTCGACGAACAGGGACTGATAGATCGCCTCGTGAGAGATCCGCATGGACACATCATCCGGGAACTCCAGGCGCAGCCGGTGGCTGATCTGCTCAGGGCTCCACGCCGTGGACCACCGCCGGTCCGCCCGGCGCGGTTTCATCTTCCGCCCCTTGAAACCGGGCCCGACCGGTCCTGGCACGGCCACGCCATCGGGGCCCAGGACCACCCCGTTCAGGCGTGCCTGGACGTAGTCGTGCAGTCGCTGGTTCGTGGCCAGCTTCGCCGGCTTGGGCCGCCTGGCAGCTTCCTGGGCCTTCCACTGCGCCACCGTGGCCCGGTACTCCTGCTTCCCGGAACGAGTGGCGCAGTTACGGCGCAGCTCACGGCTGATCGTGCCGGGATCACGTCCCAGCGTGCGTGCGATCTGACGGACCCCCTGGCCCTGGGCATGGAGGATCGCGAGCTCCTCACGCTCAGCGAAGGACAGGTACCGGCCGGTGGGCTCGGCTAAGGACAGCGGGGTCATCCCGCCAGCGTGACGGAACCAGCGCGCCCCGACGGGCCAGGACACGCCCACAGTCAGGGATGCCTCGACCGTGGTGACACCGGTGGCGATCACACGCCAGAACTGGCGTTGGACCTCCCGTGAGGGCTGCGGCCTGCCAGGAGAGCGCATCGGGGCCCGCAAGGCCCGATCCGCTCTCCACTGCCGAGGGCCGCAACGTCATCGAGCGTCAGTACGCTCACCTGAAGCAGTGGCGGGGTCTGGCGACCCGGTATGACAAGTACGCGATCGTCTACCGGGCCGCTGTGGTCCTGAATGCTGTGCTCGCATGGTCCAAACGATTGTCAGACATGCCCTAGGGCGTGTCTGATAATGCTTCGAGGGTTTAGCTAAGACCCTGGATCCATTCTCAGACACGCCCTAGATCGGTTCGCATGCCCGCTTATCCCACGCCCGATAGCGTGGAGATCACCATGAGTGAGCCCACCACGACCGAAGAACCAGAACGCACCGCACGCCAGTCCTGGCCCTACGCGGCGTCCGCATTGTCTTATCTGGTGGTCCCCTTCGCCGTCGGGACCGTGGCCGAGCTGGCCATCGCCACCGTCCTGCTGCTCGTCTGACTCTTCTTGGCCGCGCTCAGCCTGGGCTTCCTGGACGGCCGGGTGTGTTCCGCCGCACCTGGGCCTTCCCGGTGATCACCGGGGCGTTGTGCTGGCTCGCCTTGCTGCTCTATTCCAAGCCCGGGACCTGGGTCTACGCCGTTGGCGTCGTTCTGATCTGCCGGCTGGGCGGCATGATCGGCGGGGCTCGGACGGGACGGGGCTGAGCGGTGGAGGTGTGGACGCTCCACCATCCCGATCTCGGCGTCATCGAGCTCGAGCAGGGGTTCGATGCCGAGTTCCTCGCACGCGACCCGGAGTGGCCGCTGGAGGACTCCTGGGCAGGTGGCGACGACGGGACGCCCGCCGGCGACCGCGAACGCTCACACGTCGGCGAGCATGCGGGCCCCGACGCCTCCTTCCGGGAGCGGTTCACGCGGTGGCGCCAGAATCCCCCGCAGCGCCTCCAGGTGAGAGTTGACGGTCAGGTGCGTGGCCGGTTCAAGGCCACCACGAACGGGGTGCTGCCGCTGAAGGGAGCGCCGGCCGCACTCAAACTCGCGGACGTCACGGGCTCCGTGGCCCGGGAGAAGCCGCACCTGCGGATCCAGGCTTCCTTGTTCGGGGAGTTGCTGCAGGTCGAGTTCCGGGAGGCGGGTGCTGTCGTGGAGTTCGAGCCCCCGGCCGGCTCCCGCGGGGAGAGGCGACATCAGGCCATGGAATCCAGCTCCGTCAAGCGGGTGGCCTACCCGCTGCTTGGCGGCTTCGGGAAAGCCGGCTGGGCGATCCTCCCGCTGGTGGTGATACCGCTGCTCGGTCGGCTCTTGCCCGACTGGGACGTCGGGCTGCCGGACTTCCGTCCGCCGCGGATCCACCTGCCCGTACCGGTCTGGCCGCGGATCGAGTTGCCGGTGCCGGTGCACCCCCAGATCCACCTGCCGGTCCTTCATGTGGACCTGCCTGCCCTGCCCGCCTGGCTGATCACGGTGCTGGAGTATGAATCGCCCCGGGTTTGTTAGAGGCTCGTAAGTGCCGCCCCGGCAGGCGCCGGCACGGGATTCTCATGATGGTAGACGTCCTCGAACTCGACCGGAGGAACCATCCCGATCTCGCCGTGCACACGCCGATGGTTGAACCAGTCGATGTACTCCGCGACCGCGATCTCCAGGCCCTCGATGGACTTGAATGGCCCCTTGTTCCG
The DNA here is from genome assembly GCF_017168495.1 of Micrococcus sp. KRD096. Taxonomy (NCBI): domain Bacteria; kingdom Bacillati; phylum Actinomycetota; class Actinomycetes; order Micrococcales; family Micrococcaceae; genus Micrococcus; species Micrococcus sp. KRD096. The sequence goes on from NZ_JABFAY010000022.1 coordinate 3,220, forward strand.
GATCAGCTCCGCCTTGAACAGCGAGTTGAACGCCTCCGCGAGGGCATTGTCATACGAGTCCCCCGTCGAGCCGACTGAGGCGACTGCGCCGGCCTGGGCGAGCCGCTGGGTGTATCGCACGGCGACGTACTGGGCGGGTTCAAGTGGTCGTTGCAACACCGCTTGTCTCCAGGGAGCTTAGTTGCTCCGCGAAGACTTCTGCAGGGGTCTTCCACCCCAGGACTTTGCGGGGCCGATTGTTCAGCGTGTACGCGACCGCGGCGAGGTCGTCCGCAGACCAGCGCGACAAGTCAGTTCCCTTGGGAAAGTACTGCCGGAGCAGCCCGTTCATGTTCTCGTTCGTCGGCCGCTGCCACGGAGAGTGCGGGTCCGCGAAGAACACTCTCGTGCCCGTAGCCATCGTGAACTGAGCATGCCCAGCCAACTCTCCACCTCGGTCCCAGGTGAGCGTCTGGCGCAGCTGCTGGGGAAGGCCCGTCATCGCCTTAGTCAGGGCCGCGGTCATCGCCTCGGCCCCGTACCCGCCCAGCGACGGCCCGTTCTTCACCGGCGGCTGCTCACCCCATCCCTGCAGGCGGGGAAGGTGGACCAGAAGCGTGGCCCGGCTCTTCCGCTCGGCCAGAGTCCCGATCGCTGAACGCTCGGTCCCGATAATCAGGTCCCCTTCCCAGTGCCCGGGCACAGCACGATCAGCGGCCTCAGGTGGGCGCTTGCTGAACACCACGTCCTCGGTGACGTGGCCCTGGGGCTTGTTCCGGGTACGTGCCCGCGGCTCGCGCAGAGCCCGTCCGGTGCGTAGGCACCCGACGAGTTCGCGTTTGAGTGCGCCCCGTCCCTCGACGAACAGGGACTGATAGATCGCCTCGTGAGAGATCCGCATGGACACATCATC
>NZ_JABFAY010000022.1:4211-53168 GCF_017168495.1 Micrococcus sp. KRD096
GCCCCGCCCCTGCCGTCCATGCCGCGGGCTTCGACGAGCTCGACCGGACGACGGCCTACCGCCTCTGGCAGCTGCGGTCGCTGGTGTTCGTCGTCGAGCAGGACTGCCCCTACCTGGACCTGGACGGCCGCGACCTCGAGCCGGCCACCGTCCACCTGTGGGTCGAGGACGAGGCGGGCACGCCCGTCGCCACGCTGCGGCTGCTGGACGACGGCGACGTCGCCCGCATCGGTCGCGTCGTCACCCACCCCGACGCGCGGGGCCGGGCCCTGGCCGGGGCGCTGCTGGACGAGGCGGTCGCCCGGATCGGCGGGCGGCCGAGCGTGCTGGACGCCCAGGCCCACCTGGCGCACTGGTACGCCCGCTGGGGCTACGCGCCGGACGGGCCGGAGTTCCTCGAGGACGGCATCCCGCACGTGCCGATGCGGCGGGCGGGGGCGGGTGCGACGGACGGGCGTCGCGCGCACACCTGAGAATCGACTGCGGAAGTGACCCTTCTGGGGGTGTCAGCGGGCGTCAGAGGGGTCACTTCTGCAGTCGATTCCGGACGTCGCCGCCCGACGTCGCCTGGGTCACCGTCGCCTGCAGCTCCGCGGCGGTCTCTGGATCCGGGGTCACCACAGTGAACCGCTGTCCGTCGTGGGTGGTGAGGACCAGCCCGGCGGGGCCGCCGAGGTCCAGCCGCACGCCGCGGCGGGAGCGGGCCCGCCCCGTCACTGGCCAGTTGATGTAGGCGCCGCCCGGCCCGACGTCGTCCTGGACCTCCACCGTGGCCAGTGAGTCCAGGGGCAGCTCGCGGGAGTACAGCGGGGCCCGGAGGCGGAGTACGCCGGCGGCGGGGTCCGCCGCGAGCTCGATGCGGGCGCGTAGGAACGCCACCTGGCTCAGCCACACGACCAGCCCGAGGCTCACCGCGGCGATCACGAGGATGCCCGCCGACCGTAGGGCCGGATCCAGCACGAGCAAGAGGACCAAGGGGAGCGCCGTGACGAACACCAACGCCCACCCCAGCACCGCGTAGCCGGGCGGCGGCTCGACGACGGCGGTGCGCGTCGCCTCGGCCGGCGCGGTGGTCATCGGCGCCGGTCCGGGTCCGACGGGGGCTTCAGCCCGAACCGGACGATGTGGAACGCCAGACCCAGCAGCAAGAGCCCCCAGCCGATGAGTCCTCGCCATTCGAGGTCCGTGAAGGAGAGGACGTAGAGGCCCGCGACGGTGGCGAGCACCGCCGCAAGAGGCCAGTCGGCGGCCGCCATCGCCAGCACCACCAGGAGCGCGGCGGCGATCGTCACTGCGGTGTACCGCAGGAACAGGGCGCGATTGCCGAGCGCCTCCTCGAGTCGTGACTCCGTGCCGGTGTGGACGGGGGTGGTACCGGGGGCGGCATTGAAGAGGCGGATGTGGCCGTAGGTGAGCGCGGGCGTCCAGCCGGCGGCCCGGAAGAGGTCGAAGTGGTGGTCGTCGGGGTCGGTCTCGTAGGACATGTCGAAGACGACGTCCTCGGGCTCGGCATCCTCGAAGCGCCAGCCGTGGGCGGCCAGGGAGAACCCGGTCAGCCGCTGGCCGCGGCGGGCCGTGTCTTCGAACCTCGCGAGGTCCTTCTCCGGGGTGAAGGCCGGCCCACTGCTCATGCGTGTGGTGCTCATGTCTTCTCCATGATCTGGTCGGCCATCGCCAGGATTCCGCGCCGGCGCTCGATGTCGCTCATCAGGACGCCGCGTCCCCGGGGGTGAGGCGATGGACGCGTCGGGCGTCGTCGCCGTCGAACTCCTCGATGAACCCGGCATCCCTGAGCTTCTTCAACGTGGTGTGGAGATGCGGATCATCGGGGTCCCGCCACTCCCCGAGAATCATTGAGGGATATACCTCTGAGTGACACTCAGTCATCGACTGCCGGCGGGTGCAAGGGGATGGGGCATCGGATGCCGACCTTGACGCCCCCCCGGGCGCGACGACGCCCCGGATGCGCGCGGCACCCGGGGCGTCGTCGGTGGGACGAGGTGGTCGGTCAGTGGCCGTAGCCGCCCTCGTCGTTCTCCTCGGTCTCCTTCTCGGACTGCTCGGCCTTGGCCGCGAGGCCGTCGACCTCGGCGGGCGCCTGCTGCGCGGCCTGGTCCTGGTCGCCGGGGGCGTCGGAGTTCTTCGTCTCGGGGATCTGCTGATCAGCCATGGGTGCCCTCCTCAGGCGTGGTGGGAGGGGCGCCGGGTGAGCGCCCCCTGTCCGACGGCGCCCGGGGTGGGGTGGGCCGACGTCGTCGCAAGTCAACCAAGGGTCAGGCCGACACGGCCACCCCTGGTCCTCCTGCCGGAGGCCCCCGGGTCAGTCCTTGCCGGGCAGCAGGTCGCGGGCGGTCTCGGCGGCGCGCTGGAGCAGGGAGTCGTCCCCGCCGCCGGCCCAGGAGGGGTCGTGGGGCATCGGGCCCATCGGATCGGCCGCGTCCGGGTCGGGTCCACCGCTGCACCTCGTTGCGCGACTTGGCCCGCGGGTAGTAGCGCATGACCTCCGCGTCTCCGCGGAGCCTGCACATGTCGTCGAGGTCAGCGTCGGTCATGCACCGGAACGTGAGTCGATCGGTGGGTTGCGGGATCACCCGACGACCTTACCGACGGCACTGAACCGGCTTCTTTGTCTTCGACATGTGCGTGAAACCACCCCCGCGGTCTGCCGCGCTCACCCCACGAAGACGCAGAAGGGGTGGCCGGCCGGGTCCGCGAACACGTACAGGGGCTCGTCCTCGTCGTCGGAGCGGTCCTGGACGAGGCGCCCGCCCAGGCGCAGGGCGTGGTCGTGGGCCGCGTCGAGGGAATCGCGGTCCGGCACGGTGAAATCCAGGTGCAGCTGCATCGGCACCTCGGGTGACGGCCACGTGCTGGGCTTCAGTTCGTCGGTGCGCTGGAATGTCAGGACGCGGCGGCCGTCGTCGTCCAGCAGCACGAGCCAGTCCGCGCTGTCCGGCTCGCGACCGTCCGCGAGCTCGTCGCCCGCGCGGTAGTGGAGGCCGAGGAGCTCGCGGTAGAACTCCGCGACGGAACGGATGTCGACGGCGTCGATCACCGGCTGCTGGAGCACGGGGCGAGTGACCATGGCCACACACTAAGCGACCTCGGTGTCCGCGTCAGCGTCTCGGCCTCAGTCGACGTCGTCGCGCCCCGCATCCACCCACCGCGCGGCCGGCACGACGGCGGCCAGCGAGACCACCGCCAGGACCTGCCACCCCGCGAGCGCCCAGCCGACCCCGAGCGCACCGCCTCGATCAGTGGCTGATCCCTCGCCGCCCATCCGGTGGCGGGGGATCAGCCGTGCGGTGGGCACGAGGCCACGGATGGGACCGAGACTTGCGGCGCTCCCGCTTGCGGTGGCCGTACCGGTGGCTGAGAGGCGAATGCGAAAAGCGTGACCGGCCCGATCTTCGGATCAGACACAGGAAGATCCAGGCGCGGTTGAAGTCAGCGTCGTGGAGCCGGCGTCGTAGCGCCGGATTGCGTCGCTGAAATGCAGGGCCTTGCCCTCAGCCCTGCCGCGACGGGCGGATGCGGCAGGCGCCCCTGTGAATGACCACCGATGTCGGTCAGCCGCCGCAGGATCCCACCCGCGGCGGCTGACCGACTGGCGTTCGTCTGTCAGAGTGCGATGGTCACGGACTTCACCTGGGTGTACAGCTCCAAGCTCTCCGCGCCCAGCTCCCGGCCCCAGCCGGACTGCCGAAAGCCACCGAACGGCAGCTGCGAGTCCAGGGCATGGAAGGTATTGACCCACACCGTGCCGGCCTTGAGCCGTGCGGCCACGCGGTGGGCACGGGAGACGTCCCGGGTCCACAGGGCGGCGGCGAGGCCGTATACCGAATCGTTCGCGGCGCGGATCACTTCGTCCTCGTCGGTGAACTTCACGGAGACGGCCACCGGGCCGAAGATCTCCTCGCGGACAATGGACATCTCCGGGGTGGTCTCCGTGAAGAGGGTGGGCTCCACGTAGAAGCCGGCGTCGCCGTGCCGCTGCCCGCCCGTCAGAGCGACGGCACCGTCCCGCTTGCCCTCCTCAACGAAGCCCATCACCCGGTCCAGCTGCTCCTGGGAGACCAGCGGGGTGATGGCGGCGTCCTCGGTGCCCGGACCGATGCTCATCTGGCGCATCTTCGCGGCGAGGGCCTCGTTGAACCGGTCGTAGACGTCGGCGTGCACGAACACGCGCGTGCCGGACTCGCAGGCCTGACCCGAGTTCAGGGTGAATCCCATGAGCGCCCCGTCCACGGCGGCGTCGATGTTGGCATCCGCGAACACGATGTTGGGGGACTTGCCTCCCAGCTCGAGCGACACCTTCTTCAAGTTTTCGGCCGCCGCCCCCACGATCTTCTTGCCCACCTCGGTGGAGCCGGTGAACGCGACCTTGTCCACGTCAGGGTGGGCGGTGAGCGCAGCACCGGCGTCGCCGTGGCCGGTGACGATGTTGACGACGCCAGCCGGCACGCCTGCCTCCGTCAACAGTTCGCCCAGCATCAGTGCTGTCAGCGGCGTCTGCTCCGCGGGCTTGAGGACCACGGTGTTGCCCGTGGCCAGTGCGGGGGCGATCTTCCAGGCCGCCATCAACAGCGGGAAGTTCCATGGGATGATCTGACCGCACACGCCCACGGGCTCGCGCCGTGTGTAGGAGTGAAACTCGGCCTCGGGCGGGGCCAGCAGCATGGATGGAGCATTGACGGCCCCCTGCAGCTTCGAGGGCCAGCCCGCGTAGTAACGGAAGCAGTCCGCAGCGGCGCGGACGTCAAAGGCGCTGGCGATGCCCACGCCTTTGCCCTGGTCGAGGGACTCCAGGAGCGCGAAGTCCTCGAGGCGTTCGGTGATCAGGTTGGAGATCCGCCACAGCAGGTCCTCGCGTACATTCGGCCGCATCCGCACCCATGAGCCCTCGTCGAAGGCGGCACGGGCCGCGGCGACGGCGGCGTCGATGTCGGCCTGCTCGGCGTGCGCCACCGTGGCGAGCACCTCGCCGGTGGCAGGATCCCGGGTCTCGAAGGTCTTCCCGGACGCCGCGTCGACCCATTCACCGCCGATCAGGAGGCGGTGGGGGCGGTCCAGGAAGGCGCGTACTCGCGCGGTCATAGGGGAGTTCGATGTCTCAGTCATGGTGCGTCCTAGGAGTCGTGAGATGGGGAGTGGGGCATCAGAACGAGGTGATGACGGAACGGATCACCTCGCCGTTGAGGAGCCGCTCGTACCCGGTATTGATCTCATCGAGGGAGATCTCCTGGGAGACCATGTGGTCCAGATCCATACGTCCCTGGACGTACAGGTCGGCGTACAGCGGGATGTCGCGCTGGATGTTGGAGGAGCCCATGGCCACCGCCTGCAGGCGTCGCTGTGCGAACAGCGAATCGAGCGAGGCGCCGAACTGGGCCGTGGTCCCGGGCGGGGCAATGCCGATCAGGTACGCGGTTCCGCCAGGTCCGAGAACGTCCTGGGCGAGTTGCTGGGTCACTGGCAACCCGATGGCCTCGAACGCGTGGTCCACTCCGGTGCCCGTGATCCCGAGGACCGCCTCGACGGCGTCCCCGGAGCCCGAGTTGACCACGTCGGTGGCGCCGAACCGGCGGGCCGCCTCAAGCTTGGAGTCGTCCAGGTCGATCGCGATCACGCGCTTGGCGCCGCATAGACGGGCACCGCTCACGGCATTGAGGCCGATGCCACCGACGCCCACGACGGCCACCGTGTCACCGGGCCGTACGTGGGCCGTGTTGATGGCCGCGCCAGCACCGGTGACGACCGAGCAACCGATGAGCGCGGCCTGCGGGAAGGGGATGTCCTCGTTGACAACGGCTAGCTGGTTCTCATGGACGAGTACCTGCTCGGCGAATCCGCCCACGTTGACGGACTGGGCGACGGGCGTGCCGTCCTGAAGTGTGAGGCGTGGCTTCTCCTCCGGCCCCCGCACCACAGCCTCCTGATTCAGGCACAGGGTGGTCTGGCCCGCGAGACACCGCGCGCAGGCCCCGCAGTAGGCGATCAGACAGGCGACGACGCGGTCGCCCGGCTTCAGGCTTGTCACGCTGGGGCCGACCGCGGCGACGACACCGGAGATCTCATGCCCTCCGGCGGCGGGCAGGGGCAGGCCGAAGTCGTGGTCGATGAGGTGCAGGTCCGAGTGGCACAGGCCGGAGGCCTTCACGTCCACCAAGACCTCCCGCCCCACCGGGTCGTCGATCACCACATCATGGATCTCGAACTTGCCCCCGACCTTCATTGCGAGCGCTGCGCGCATAATCGTTCTCCATTCACTAGGGTCGATTCCTGTCGCCTGAATATGACCTAGATCACATGTGGCAGAGTCAGGCTATGACCGGTGCCGTAGGGGCGGGGTGTGCAGTTCTGCGACACCCGCGGCGGCGGTGGCCCATCCTGACGGCGGGGGTCCTGGTGATGTGCGGACGGGCGGCCTAGGCTTCTCGACCGTGATGTGCATCTCAGAGTGGCCGCACGGGCGGGCATAACCGTCATGGTGTCGAATCGCCTCGAGACGGAATCCGGCTGGCGGCGGTCCCGGTTGCACGGGGTGCGCGCAGACGACACGCTGACCACTGCCACTCTCGACGTGCGGGCACGCGCGGCGGCACTCGACCATGCGGTCGCCACCACCCTGGCCGACGTGGCGCGTGATTTCGCCGGCCTTGACCTCTTCCTCTTTGCCTCCGACCGCAGCGGACGACTGATCCGCCTCGTGGGGCCATGGAAATCGGCGTTGGGGGAGCAGATTCGGCGGCGGGGGCTGGATGTGGGGCCCACCACCGCACCACCCGCGCCCGCACTCCGGAGAGGACCCGATGAGCCACGCCACCCTTGTCCCGAGCACCGTGCCCACCCGCGTGGACGACCTGACGTTCAGCATCCACACCACGCCGTTCGACGAGGACTACACGCCCGCCGCCAGCACGCGCGCCACCACGAACTTCGCGAACCTCGCCCGCGGCGCGGACCGGCGGGAGAACCTGCGCGCCGCCCTGGCCATGATCGACGGGCGCCTCAACGACCTCGCCCCCTGGGACAACCCGGAGCGGGACCGCTACACGGCACGGATCGAGATCGTCTCGATCGACGTGCACTTCACCGCCGACGACGGCGCAGACGTCGACTTCCCGCTCATGGAGATGCTCGACGTGCGGGTGGTCGAGCGCGCGACGGGCGCCGTGCTCGGCCGCAGTGTGGGGAACAACTTCTCCTCCTACGTCCGCGACCACGACTTCTCCGTGGTGCTGCCCGCGCACGCGGCGACGTCGCCGGGGACCGAGGAGCCCGACGGCTTCGGCGACCTGCACGGGCGGCTGTTCCGGCACCTGCTCGACTCGCAGGCGTACCGGGATCGGTTCCCGCAGCCGCCCGTGATCTGCATCAGCGTGTCCACGAGCCGCACCTACCGGCGGCTGACGAACGAGCACCCGGTGCTCGGGGTCGAATACCGCCAGGACGAAGCCTCCCGCACGGACCGCTACTTCGGCCGGATGGGCCTGGGGATCCGGTGCTTCCTGCCGCGCGGGGCCGTGGCGCCGCTGGCGTTCTACTCGCGGGGCGACCTGCTCAACGACCACGCGAACCTCTCCCTGGCCGGGCTGATCGCCACCATGGAGACCTTCCAGCGGATCTACCGGCCGGAGATCTACAACGCGAACGCCGGGGCCGGCGAGGTGTACCGGCCGCGCCTGGACCACGGCGACTTCTCGCAGACCCGGATCGCCTACGACCGCGAGGAGCGGGCCCGCCTCGGCCGGGAGCAGGGGGAGTACACGCAGGAGCACTTCGTGGGCCCGCACCGCGACCTGCTGGAGCGCTGGGCCGCCGCCCACGCCGCACGAGACAACGAGGAGACCCGATGACCACCCTGATCCCCACCGCCCTCGTCGGCAGCCTGCCGAAGCCCGGCTGGCTCGCCGAGGAGGAGACGCTCTGGTCGCCCTGGAAGCTCGAGGGGGAGCAGCTGCGCGAGGGCAAGCTCGACGCGCTCGCCCTCGCCGTGGCCGATCAGGAGCGTGCGGGCATCGACATCGTCTGCGACGGCGAGCAGACCCGCCAGCACTTCGTCACCACGTTCATCGAGCACCTCGGCGGCGTGGACTTCGACCGGCGTGAGACGGTGCGGATCCGCGACCGGTACGACGCGAGCGTGCCGACCGTCGTCGGGGAGGTGGGCCGACCGGCGCCGGTGTTCGTGGACGACGCGAAGGCCCTGCGCGCGCGGACGGACCGGCCCATCAAGTGGACCCTGCCCGGGCCGATGACCATGATCGACACCCTCGCCGACCGCCACTACGGCAGCCGCGAGAAGCTCGCGTGGGAGTTCGCGCGCATCCTCAACGAGGAGGCGCGGGAGCTGGCGGCGGTGGGCGTCGACGTCGTGCAGTTCGACGAGCCCGCGTTCAACGTGTTCTTCGACGACGTCCGCGACTGGGGCGTGGCGACGCTCGAGCGTGCGGCCGAGGGCCTGACGTGTGAGACGGCCGTGCACATCTGCTACGGCTACGGGATCAAGGCGAACAACGACTGGAAGGCCACGCTCGGGGAGGAGTGGCGCCAGTACGAGACGTCGTTCCCCCTGCTGCGCGAGTCCACGATCGACACGATCGCCCTGGAGCGGCACCACTCCCGGGTGCCGGCGGAGCTCATCGGCCTGCTGCGCGGCAAGAAGGTGATGGTCGGCGCGATCGACGTGGCGAGCGACGAGATCGAGACGCCCGAGGAGGTCGCGGCGACCCTCCGGGAGACCCTCGAGTTCGTGGACGCGGACAAGCTGATCGCGAGCACCAACTGCGGCATGGCGCCGCTGGCTCGCTCGGTGGCGCGGGACAAGACGGCGGCGCTCGTGGCCGGCGCGCGGATCCTCCGGGAGGAGCTGGGCGGGGAGTGAGGGGGGCCTGATGGCCTTGCCTGGCCGGCGGGGCCCCGCGTCAGGATCGTCTGCATGGATCCTGATGCGAGCCCCCGTGTCCGGCTCACCGCTGACGATCCCCGGCCGGGCAGTCGTCCCGCGACGTCGACCGAGGGGCCCCACCGACAGCTTGATCAGCGATCATCGCCGGAGCTGTGGGGCCGTCTGGTCGCTGCGGTGTTCGCCCTCGACGGCGTCGAGGAGGGCCACAGCACCGTCTCGCCAGCAACGTCGCGCGCCCTCCACCTGACAGGCCGGCCGGAGGAGCGCACCCCGGAGGTCAACCTCTCACCAGGCCGGCGCTGGGAGCCGGTGCACCTGCATGGGGTGGACGACACGTCAGTGCACCTCGTCCTGGCGCCCGAGCGCGGCGTCCGTCTGGCCGAGCTCGGATGGCTCGAACCGCATGGCTACGCGGACTTCGGCACGGAGTGGATGCTCTACGGTCCGCGGGACGAGGCAGAGCTGGCCGTCGTCGTCGGGATCATCGAGGAGTCGCTCGCCTACGCGCGCGGCTGACACAGTGTCCCGGGGCGGGGAAGCGGAGGCGGGAGGGGTCTGCGAATTTTTCGTTTTCGCGGGTAGTCTTGTTCCATGACTGCGACGGTGAATGACAAGCACACGGTGCTGCCGCCGACGGACCTCGAGGAGATGCTCGACGTCGGCAGGTTCCTCGACGGCCTGACGCAGCCGGCCGCCCTGGTCGGCCCTGATGGGCAGAAGGTCCCCCTGCCGCCAGAGGCTTTCAACGTCCTGCGGGACGTCGTCGAGGCGATGCGGGTGGGCAAGGCGATCACGGTGGCGCCCGTCGACCAGCTGCTCACGACGCAGGAGGCGGCGAACTTCCTCGGCATCAGTCGTCCCACGCTGGTGAGGCTGCTCGAGGAGGGCGCGTTGCCGTACGAGAGGACGACCGGTGGTCGGCACCGACGCATCCGGCTCCAAGACGTCGTGTCCTATCAGCGGCGAAAGCGTGGGGAGCGGCGCGCCTCGCTGAGCGACCTCGTCGGGGAGGCCTCGTCTGCGGGGCTCTACGACCAGAAGGCGGAGTCCTACCGCGAGGCGTTGCGTCAGGCTCGCGCCGACCTCCGGGGTGAGCGCGGGTAGTGGCTCGTGCCGGAGGCGCGCTCCGGCGTCTACCGACTCATCCCCACACGCCGGAACCGGCGATGAGCCGGACCGCGAGCACCGCCATGACCACCGCGATCACCACGTCCACCACGCGCCACGCCTTCGGGTCGGCGAGCACCCGGGCCAGCAGGCGCGCGCCGTAGCCGAGCGCGGTGAACCACAGGACCGAGGCGGCGACGGCGCCGGCGGCGAAGACCCACCGCGCGTCGGGACCGTGCTGGTTGGCGAGGCTGCCCAGCAGCACCACGGTGTCCAGGTAGACGTGCGGGTTGAGCCAGGTCAGCGCGAGCGTGGTGGCGATGACCGAACCCGCGGTGCGCGGCGCCTGCTCGGCCACGAGCCCCTGCGGGCGCAGCGCGGCACGCAGGGAGGAGACCGCGAACCAGAGCAGGTACAGGGCACCGCCCCAGCGCAGCACCTCGAGCAGCCACGGCACGGCCTGCACGAGCGCACCCACCCCGGCGGTCCCGGCCAGGATCAGCACGGCGTCCGAGGCCATGCACACCAGCACGACGGCGCCCACATGCTCCCGGCGCACGCCCTGGCGGAGCACGAAGGCGTTCTGGGCGCCGATGGCGACGATGAGGGCGAGTCCGGTGAGCAGGCCGGTGCCGGCGAGGGTCCACATGGGTGAGGACGCTAGGGCCCGGCCGGGCCTGAGCCAAACGAAGAGAACTGCAGGTGCCTAAGCTCTGCTTCATGAACCTTGATCAGCTGCAGGCGCTGCGTGCGATCGCGGACGAGGGCTCGTTCGAGGCGGCCGCGTACGAGCTCGGCGTCAGCGCCTCGGCGGTCAGCCAGCGCATCCGCGCCCTGGAGCGGGAGGTGGGCCAGGTGCTGCTCCGGCGCGGCGAGGTGCTGGCCGCCGTCACCACGGAGCCGCAGCCGGTGCAGGGGTGCGCGGCGGAGCCGCTGGGGAGCATGCGCTACGTCCCGCTCGCCTCGCCCGCCCTGCTCGCCCGGCACGCGGCGGGCGACGTCGTCGACCTCGGCGCGATGCCCATGATGCGCTACAACGCGAAGGACGACCTGCAGCGCCTCGCGCTGAGCGGCGCCGGGCTGGACGTCGCCCCGCCCACGCACCTGGCGCCGTCGTTCGACGGGTTCCACCGGTCCGTCCGGGCCGGCCTGGGGTGGGGGATGCTCGTGGACGCCCAGGCCGTCGAGGACGTGCGCGCCGGCCGGCTGGTCCGCGTGCCCGGGCTCGACGACGTCCTCGTGCCCCTGTACTGGCAGGCGGCCACACTGCCCGTGACGCGCCTGGTGCGGCTCACGCGGGCGGTGCGGGAGGCGGCCCAGCGGACGCTCGAGCGGGGGTGAGGCGGCGCCGCGGGTCGCGGGCCGTCAGCGACGTCGCAGCGGTGCCGGCGCTTCCATGGACGCCTCGGCCAGCACGGGCCGGAAGCCCAGCGCCTCGTTGACGTCGAGCATGTGCCGGTTCTCCTCGGCGTTCCACGTGATGATCGCGCGGGCCCCGGGCAGCGCGTCGCGCACGGCGATGAGGTTCGCCGCCTTCACGCGCATGCCGAGGCGGTGGCCGCGGTGCTCGGGCAGCACGATGGTGTCCCACTGGTCGATGAGCCCGTCCGGGCGCGAGCGGGGCGCCACCAGCTCGCTCAGGGCGACGATCCGGCCGGTGGCACGGTGCCGCGCCACCGCGCGGAAGAGCCGCCCGGTCGTCAGGATCTGCTCGTCCATGCGACGCACGCGGGCTGCATCCCAGACCTGCTCCACCACGGTGCGTTCCCCGGAGGGCACGTCCGTGGCCATGCGGGCCTTGAGGACGGCGAGGTCGTCCTGCAGGGACGCGTCGGCCGCGCCCTCCCAGGCGTGGAGCTCGTAGTCCGACGAGACGCGTTCGGCCTCGGCCAGGGCGACGGCGGGGTCGATCCCCGGATCGGCGAAGTCATACCGGCTCACCCGCTCGATCTGGGCGAGCGCGAAGCCGTAGGACTGGGCGAGACGCACACCCGGATGCTCGGCGGGCACCGCGCCGGCGCCGTTGGGCGGGGTGAGCGCCCGTTGCCCGGCCACCGGCGGCGGCGTCAGCGGCCAGGTCTCGAAACGGGTGAGGCCGGCGGTGTCCAGGACGAGCCGCTCGGCCAGTGCCCGGCCGTGGCCGCGTCCGCGGTGCCGCGGGTGGACGTAGACGTTGAGGGCGGCCGCGTCAGGGTCGTCGACGTGGTTGATCAGGACACGGGCGTAGCCGACCGCCTCGCCGTCGACGTACGCCAGGTAGCGGCGCAGCGTGTGGTCGGTCTCGGCGGCGGCCTGGATGAGCGCGTCCGTGGGGGTCTCGTCCCACTCGGTCGTGCCGATCAGCTCGTGGTTGTACTCGTCTCCGAGGCGGCAGTAGGCCCGCCAGTGGGGGTCGTCCGACGAGGCGGGCAGGGGAAATTCGATGATGTCAGGCATGCGGTGACTGCTTTCTGCAGAAAGGGGTGGGCGCAGAGGCACCCGTCGAGCCGTGCTCGAGACGGGCGCGCGGGGAGGGCCGGTGGTGGGTCGTCGGACCCACGGGGTCACTTCTGCTGCATCATGGGGTGAACTATGTCACGACGCGGATCGGTGGGCAAGGGCCTTTGCTGTCGAGATGCAGGCAAAGTTCCCCACGACGCGCGGGGAACTCTTCGCATATCGGGCGGGATCCGGCCGGGGTGACACTGGGTGTCCAGGTGGGCGCCCCCGCGGGTCCCGGGGATCGCCCGAAACGTACGGGCGGCTGCCGCTCTGGCGGGTTGGTTGTGGCGGGCCGTGCGGCGGGGGGCAGGGCCGGAGGTGGCGCACACGGCGCATGGCAGGGCCCCTCGTCACTAACGACCGAATCTGCCTAATCGACGGGCTGGAATCCAAGTTTCTGGTAGATCCCCATGGCCGCCTCGGAGGTGCCCTCGCCGAAGCGCAGACTCAGGGCGGGGTCGCCGGCGGCGGAGCAGACGTCGACGGCGTGCTGCACCAGGGCGCGCCCGACCCCCTTCCCGCGCGCGGCGGGATCGGTGAAGAGGTCAATGATGAACGGCCCCGCGAGGTCCGCGTCCCAGATCGAGTGGGTGACCACCATGATCGCCCCGGCCAGGCGGCCGTCCACCCACGCCGAGGCGCTCGCGTCGGCGCGCAGCTCCCCGTAGTCGCCGCGGAAGGTCGCCTCCATCTCCTCCCGCGCTTCGGCCAGGTCGGAGGCGGCGACGCCCGGTGGGTAGGCGGCGAGGTAGCACCGGGCCAGGTCATCGGCCGTCCCCGCGTCCAGTCCTCGGAGCTCGAGGCTTCCAGGGGCGTGGTCAGCGGAGTGGGTCGGCGGCAGGTGAAGGGTCAGCAGGTCAGTAGACACAGGGGTTCCTCTCGTGATGGCTGGCTACTCACAGTGATCGCCGTCACAGAGTGAACATGGTCAGAACGATAACAGCGCACACCTGCTCTCGGAATGAGTCGAGCCGGTCGGAACATGAGTGACCTATGCATGTCCAAGCAATGCACGCGCTGGCAGTTCGTTTCGGTGGCGGGGATTGGGCCAGCCACAAACAACCGATATTGCCGGATCGTCCTAGATGCTCCGCGTGCGCATCTCGGTGCGTAACGCTGTCGCCGTGGATTCCAGGTCCTTTGGATTTGGCGACGGAGGCAGGTGGATCGCCACATCGTCGTCGCGGTGGCGGGGGATCACGTGCAGGTGGACATGGGGGATGTCTTGCTCGGCTTCCGAGCCGTCAGATAGATGCAGGTTTACCGCCGGTGCGAGGGTTTGTCGAACGACTCTGGACACGCGGGTGGCGAGGGCGAACATCTCTGCGCCTTCCTCGGCGCGAAGACTGGCCAGAGTGGCCACGTGGCGGCGGGGGATGACGAGGCAATGACCGTCCGCGACCGGATGAAGGTCCAGTATGGCGAGGGCGAGAGGGCTCTCGGCGACGACGTTGGCGGGCGGCTGCATCGCGGCGACTTCGCAGAAGGGACAGAGAATCTCCATCCCTCGACGCTAATAGCGCATATGCGCCCGGGCGAGAGGGATGGGGATGAACGGATGGTCAACTGACGCGAACCCCCTCGCGCGAAAAATGACAGATTGCGCGCTCCGCCGGTTGGTGAATGTCCCTCCGTCCAGTTCCCGCACGGTCAACCACCCCGGGCCGTAGTCCTCCTGCGCGGGGTCTTTCTGTCCGTCTGGCCAAACGACGACAAACCAGGGCCACGGCTGGCCGGGATCTCGCAGACCGATCCGGCCGACGACGCAGACGAGGTAGGCCCGTAGCTCACCATTGACGCGAAGTTCGGCAACGCCGTGGTCCCACGACGCCAGCGTGGGGTCGCGGGGCGTGTACTCGTCACAGGGCATGGGATCAGTATGGGGGGCCGCTCAGCCGCAGACGCCGGCCCTTTCGGGCGCAGTCTGGGCGTCCTCGGCCCCACAGCTGGTAGGCCGCAAAGCGCTGGGGAAGGGCGCAGCACTCTCGTGAGGTGTCGAGAGTTGTGGCAAACATTCGGTGGGCCACAAACGACCGTTTGAGCCGCGTGCCTCTGAGAGTCACCTACCCGCCGCATCCGCAGGTGAAGGATGGCGAAAGCGCTCATCCCCCAGAGTGGGGCTGGCGTCCATGGCGCTGATGGGGACCGATGCACTTCTGGCGTGGGTCAGCTCTACGCGGGTCGGTCAGGCCCGCGTAGCGTCGATGCTGTTCGGCGCGGCGGCCCCTCGGGCCTTCACGCATCCGACTTGATCGAGGGGAGTCCTCTCTTGTACATCCACAAGCAGAAGCTTCAGCACGTCTCCAGTCCTGAGAAGCCTGACGCGGTCTACGCCCGCAAGCTGCAGGAGGTGATCGGCGGGCAGTACGGCGAGATCACTGTGGCCATGCAGTACAGCTTCCAGGCCTGGAACGCCCACATTCCGGGCAAGTACCGGGACTTGCTCTTCAGCACGGCGGCCGAGGAGTTCGGTCACGTCGAGATGCTGGCCACCATGGTGGCCCAGCTGCTGGAGAAGGCCCCGGTGGGGATCACCACCGACGCCATCCAGGATGACCCGGCCGTGGCCGCCGTCATCGGGGGCACCGACCTGCAGCAGGCCATCGTCGCCGGCGCCGGCGCCCGGCCCGTGGACAGCATGGGGAATCCGTGGACCGCAGCGTATGTCACGGCCAGCGGCAACCTGTTGGCCGACATGACCGCCAACCTCAACGCGGAGATGCAGGGGCGGACCCAGGTGGCCCGGCTCTATCACATGACCGATGACCCGGGCATCCGGGAGCTGCTCTCCTTCTTGCTGGCCCGGGACACGATGCACCAGAACCAGTGGGCGGCGGCTGTGAAGGAGCTGCAGGAGGACGGCCTGGAGGAGATGCCGGTGCCGAGCAACTTCCCGCAGAAGAAGGAGGCCACGGAGCACTCGTACACGCACTACGAGTTCTCTGACGGTCAGGCCACTGCGGAGGGTTCGTGGGCTGCAGGCCCCACCCCGGACGGCAAGGGCGAGTTCTCCTACTCGTCCGAGCCGCCGGCGGGGGTCCCCATGCCCCCGCCCTATAAGAGACAGGGCCGAGGAGGCGGCGGGGTTCAACGGGATCGGCGCCGCCCTTGAGCTGGGCCGAGGCGTCGCCGTCGACGGGGAGGAGCACTATCTCGACGCGTTCCGGGCCTTCTCCTGCTTCGGGGTGCCCCTCGCGCATCCGGGCGTCGGGCGCGTCCATGGGGCGCTCAGCGTGGTGACGTTCGCCGGGGCGACGCCGACGCTCGTGGAGGGCCTGGCCCGGCACCTCGGACGACAGATTGAGCAGGCGCTAGGCGCGGCCACGTACGCAGACGAGTTGCGGCTTCTGACGGAGTTCCGCCGCCTCACCCGGGGCCGGGGTAGTGCCGTGGTGGGCGTGGGTGAGGAGTCGATCCTCCTGAATGCCGCGGCGGAGCGGTTGGTGCGGTGTCTCGACGGATCGGAGCTGCGCCCTGGCGGTGCGAGCGCGGCGGGGGGAGCTCGACGGTGGCGATGTGGGCGTGGCGGGGGGCTTCAGCGTCGCGGACGTGTCCGAGGCGTCTGGCATGACCCTGATGCGGTTGGAGAGGGCCGCGACGGAAACCACGCCGCGTCCCACGCCGGGGGCGGGGCGCGGGACCTGGGCTCCGGCCGTCGAAGCGGCCCGCGAGGCACGGGGCTCGGTGAGCGTGATCGGGGAGCCCGGCTCCGGCCGCACGGCGGCCGCCCGGAGGATCGCTGGCCCCGACGCCGTCATACTCGAGGTCGGCCGCGCCCAGACCCCCGAGGACACGACCTGGCTACGGGGGCTCGAGGCCCTCGTGCGGCGGCCCGGCCCGCCGGTGGTGGTTGACGACGTCGACGCGCTGGAACCTCGGCTCTTGCCAGGACTGAGACGAGCCCTCCGACAGGGGCGGTGCCGGATTGTCATGACCGCCCAGGTGCAGCCGACGACCGATGTCTCGGCCGTGCTCGCGTTGACGGAGCATCGCGTCCAGCTCTCGCCGCTGCGCCGTCGGCTCGCCGAGTTCCCGGCGTTGCTGGCGGCTATGGCGGCCCAGGTGCACGGCGCCTCGGCGCCGATGTTCTCCCCGGAGGCCGTGCGCGTCCTGGCGCAGCAGCACTGGCCGGGCAACCTGGTCGAGCTGGAGTACGTCGTGGGCCGTGTTGGGCGGAGGGCTGGGGGCGGCCGTGTGACGGTGGCTGAGCTGCCCGCATCACACCGTGGGGAAGGGACTGTCCCCCTCCTGGGCCTCGAACGGGCCGAGCGGGAGGCGATCATCGACGCATTGGAGTCGGCCGGCGGCAATAAGGTGCGGGCCGCCGCCGCGCTCGGGGTGAGCCGGGCGACGCTCTACCGCCGCCTGCGCACCCTGCGCATCACGCAGGAAGGCTGAGCGGGGCCAGCCGGGTGCCGGGCTGGACGCGCGGCGGGGTGGTCCCGCGCCGGGCCGACGTTCTCTACGCGGGTCGTCCTTATTCCGGACGGCCCGCGCAAGGAGCATCGGTCGCGCGGATTCAGCGCTCAGCCGTCCTCGGCCCGAGATGTCGCGCGGCCGGCACGACGGCGGCCAGCGAGACCACCGCCAGGACCTGCCACCCCGCGAGCGCCCAGCCGACCCCGAGCGTCGCCCCGAGCGCACCTCCCGCGAGGGTCGCCAGCGGCACGGAGCCCCGGGTGAGGGTGCGGCGCATCGCGGTGACCCGCCCGAGCGTGCCCTCGGGGCAGGCGCGGGCGGTCACGGCGGCCTGGGTGATGTTCCCGAGCAGGACCATGAACCCCCAGAGGGCCGCGCCGGCCAGCAGCCACGGCCCGGCATGAGCGCGGTCGACGTAGGCCAGCAGGTGCAGCCCCACGGCCACGGCGCAGCCGACCGAGCCGAGGAGGATGCACCGGCGCTCGCCCAGGCGGTCGATGGCCCGGCCCGCCAGGGACGAGGCCGCCAGTGCCCCGACCGCGCCCGCGGTGATCTGGACGCCCAGGAACTCCGGCCCGAGCCGCAGGTCGGTCAGGATCCAGACCGCCTCGACCGGGGCGAAGAGGGCCATGCCCACGTTGGCGGCCACCGACCCCATCGTCAGCAGCCACAGGACCGGGGTGCGCCGCAGGACCGTCCACCCCTCCGCGGCGTCCTTCCCGAACCGGGCCCAGCGGGACAGGACGTCCGCGACGCCGGGGTCCCCGTCGTCGTCCGGAACGTCCGCCGCGGCGGAGGGCCGCAACCGCACCCGGAGCGCGACGATCGCCGCCGCGAAGAGGAACGCCGTCGCGGTGCCGAGCACGGGTCCCGCGCCCAGCGACCCGACGAGGACGCCCGCCGCGGCGGGCACGATCAACACAAGGGCGGCGTCGGCGGACTCGAGCCGCGCCGTCAGGCGGGCGACGGCGGTGGCCGGCACGACGCGCGGCACGAGCGCGGTCTGGGTGGTCTCGGCCAGCACCGTGAGCACGCCCAGCAGGGCCATGACGGCGGCGAGGTGACCGAACGTGAGCGCGTCGAGCGCCCACGCCACGACGAGCGAGCCGAGCACCGCCGCCTTGGCGAGGCCGGTGGCCGCGAGCAGCCGCGGGCTGAGGTGTCGGTCCACCACGATGCCGATGGGCACGCCGAGCAGGAGGAATCCCAACCCGGAGAGCGTCATCAGCACGCCCATGCCGTCGGCGCCCACGCCGAGCAGGAGCACCGCCAGGACATCCAGGGCGACGTCCGTGGCAGACCGGCCACCCGCGTCGAGGGCGTTGGAGGCGACCAGCCACCGCGCCCGTCCTTCCGGCGGCGGGGGCGTCCCAGTGTCAGGGGTGCGGGGGGCAGGCGTCTGGCGACGCGGGTCCGTGCTCACCGCCACACGTGGAGCAGGTAGCCGTAGCTCAGTGACGTTGCTGCGGGGTGCTCGGCGAGCCACGCGTCGGCGACCCCTCGCTCGAACTCCAGCCGCAGGACGGCCTCAAGGTCGGCGCGGGAGTCGAAGGTCCACGAGCTCATGACCTCGCGGGTCTGGGCCCCGACGCCGGCCCACCACTCGCGGGCGTACGTGTCCTGGCCCTGCGCCGGGGCGTTCGTGCTCGCCCGCAGCAGCTCGGCGAACTGGCCGCGCTCGGTGTCGTTGTCGATCACCACGAGCGCGCCGCCGGGCCGCAGCACCCGGGCGACCTCGTCCAGGCCGGGTCGGACGTCCCAGCGCGGGTGCGGGAAGAAGTACGCGAACCGGGCATGCACGACGTCGACGCTCGCCTCCGGCAGCGGGATCTGCTCGGCCGAGCCGTACAGCACGCGCGCCCCGCCGGGGCGGGCGCGGGCGGCCCCCAGCAGGCGCACGTCCGGCTCGACGGCGATCGTCTCGGCCGCGTCGGCGTAGCGGGGCAGCCAGAAGCCGGTGCCCGCACCGAGGTCGAGCAGCGTCCGCCCGGCCCAAGGCGCCGCCTCCTGCAGCGCCGCCCAGAGGGCGCCCTCACGGTCCATGGCCGCGTTCTCTATCTCGTACAGCGCCGGGTCCACGCCCTGGTTGCCCGAGGGACGGAAGTCGGGCAGGCCCGTGGCCGGTCCGCCCGGTGTGCTCTGCGTCATGCCCGGGAGTCTGACACACCCCCCCTCCACGCCGGTCCGTCACACGGGTCTGCCACGGCCCGCCGCGCCCCGGAGAGGCTCCGGCCGGTCCTGGATGGCGCGGTGGCGGCTCATGTGACGCGCGAGCCGGCCGCCCGCTGGACTCGCGGCGGCCCACCGCGTGGGATGGGCTCACCACCCATCCAGAGCGGCCGAGAGATCTGGCTCGACGACGCCGCAGCAACCCGCCCGCCGGACCCGGACCCCCGGGAACGGCAGGCCCGGTGCTACCGCCAGGACCGATGGAGGAGAGCAGATGCCCCGTCACGCCACACAGCAAGTCCACGCCGGCTACGAGCCCGCCGCACCCCACCGGCCGGTCGTCCCGCCCATCCACCAGACCACGGCGTTCCGTTTCCCGGACCACGCCACGGCGGCATCGATGTTCCGGCTCGAGACCCCCGGCTTCACCTACAGCCGCACGGGCAACCCGACCGTCGCGGTGTTCGAGAACCGCCTCGCCGCACTGGAGGGCGGCATCGGCGCGATCGCCACGGCCACCGGCCAGGCCGCCGTCGCGCTGTCCCTGCTGGCGCTGCTGCAGGGCGACAAGCACCTGGTCGCCTCCAGCCAGCTCTACGGGGGCACCGTCGACCTGCTGACGGACACGTTCGCGGACTTCGGCATCGAGGTCACCTTCGCGGACCCGGCGGACCCGCCCGCGTGGGCCGCCGCGGTCCGGCCCGACACGCGCGCGTTCTTCCTCGAGGCCATCACCAACCCGCTTGCCACCCTCCCGGACCTGCCGGCGCTCGCGGACCTCGCCCACGCGGCCGGTGTGCCCGTGGTGGTGGACAGCACCCTCGCGACGCCGGCCCTCTACCGGCCGCTGGAGCACGGCGCCGACGTCGTCGTGCACTCGGCCACCAAGTTCCTCGGCGGGCACGGCGCGGTGCTCGGCGGCGCGATCGTGGACGGCGGCACGTTCGACTACGGCGCGGCGCCGGACCGGTGGCCGCAGCTGGCCCGGCCCAAGGCCCGCTACGGCGGGCAGACGCTGGTCGAGCGGCACGGCCGTGGCGCCTACCTGACGCTGGCCCGCAGCAAGTTCCTGCACGACCTCGGCCCCACCCTCGCCCCCGCGAGCGCGGCGCAGTTCATCCAGGGGCTCGAGACGCTCGACCTGCGCGTGGCCCGCCACACCGCCACCGCCCTGGCCGTGGCCGAACACCTGGCCGGGCACCCCGCGGTCGCGCGGGTGCACCACCCCGGCGTGGCCGGACATCCCAGCGCGGCGCTGGCCGCCCGCGACTTCCCGGACGGCGTCGGCTCGGTGTTCTCCTTCGACCTGGCCTGCGGCCCCGAGGCCGTGGCCCCGTTCCTCGACGCGCTCGAGCTGTTCCAGCTGGTGGTCAACGTCGGCGACGCCCGGTCCCTCGTCTCCCACCCGGCGACCATGACGCACTGCCGCCTGACGCGGCAGCAGCGCGAGGCCGCCGGGATCGCCGAGACCACCGTCCGGCTCTCCATCGGGCTGGAGTGTCCCGACGACCTGATCGCGGATCTGGACCATGCCCTGGCCGCGGTGTCCGCCGCCGGGCCGGCCGTCCCTGCCGCCACACCCGCCGTCCCCGAGACCGCCGCCGTCACCCAGGAGGTGCGCTGAGATGACCGCCGTCCACCAGACCACCCGCTCCGTCTCCCGTCCCGCCGTCCGCGGCTTCACCACCACCGCCGTGCACGCCGGCCAGGAGCCCGACCCGCTGACCGGCGCCGTGGTGCCGCCGATCTACCAGACCAGCACCTTCGTGCAGGACGGCATCAACGTGCTGCGCGCCGGGCACGAGTACAGCCGCGGCTCCAACCCGACCCGGAACGGCTTCGAGACCCAGCTCGCCGCCCTCGAGCACGGCGACCGGGCGTTCGCGTTCGCCTCCGGGCTCGCCGCCGAGGACGCCCTTCTGCGGGCCGTGCTGCGCCCCGGCGACCACATCGTGCTGGGCGGCGACGGCTACGGCGGCACCCACCGCCTCATCACCACCGTCCTCGAGCCGTGGGGCGTGTCCAACACCCCCGTGGACATCACCGACCCGACGGCGGTCGCCGCGGCCGTCCGTCCCGGCCGCACCGCGCTGCTGTGGGTGGAGACGCCCTCCAACCCGCTGCTCGGCATCGCGGACCTGGCCGCCTGGGCGCAGATCGCCCACGACGCCGGCGCGCTGCTGGTCGTGGACAACACGTTCGCTTCGCCCTACCTCCAGCGGCCCCTCGACCTCGGCGCGGACGTGGTGGTGCACTCCACCACCAAGTACATCGGCGGGCACTCGGACGTGCTCGGCGGCGCCGTGGTGGTGGCCGACCGCGAGTTCCGCGGCCGGGCGCTGGCCGAGGCGGTGGCCTACCAGCAGTTCGCCGCCGGTGCGGTCGCCGGCCCGCAGGACTCCTACCTCGCCGCCCGCGGCCTCAAGACGCTCGGCCTGCGCATGGACCGGCACGGCGCCAACGCCGCCGCGCTCGCGGACTGGCTGCAGGGCCGCCCCGAGGTCGCCCAGGTCTTCTACCCCGGGCTGCCCGACCACCCGGGCCATGCACTCGCCGCGCGGCAGATGGACGGCTTCGGCGGGATCGTCTCCATCCGGTTGGCCGGGGGAGAGGCCGCGGCCCGCGCCTTCGCCGAGGCCACCGAGCTGTTCGCGCTCTCGGTCAGCCTCGGCGGGGTCGAATCGCTGCTCTGCTACTCCTCCGAGATGACCCACGCCTCCGTGCGGGGCACGCCCCTGGCCGTCCCCACGGACCTGGTCCGGCTCTCCGTCGGCATCGAGGACGTGGCCGACCTGCAGGCGGACCTCGAGGCGGGCCTCGAGTGCGCCGCACGCGTCGCCGCCGGCCGCGGGGCGCCGTCGTCGTCCACGGTGCCCCGTCCCGCCAGCACGATGATGTCGTCGATGTTGGTCGCTGCGAACAGGCCCATCGCCTGCAAGACCGAGGTGAGGCTCATGCGCCCTCCCCAGCTGCGTCGCATCCGGGAAGCGAGCAGGCGGGATCGATGCACGGGGCGTCTTCGTCCACTGCCAGGGTGGCATCGACCAGTGCCGTCAGCGCCTGCGCCAGGTGCGAATCGGCGATCTCATATCGTGTCCGACGACCCTCGGGCTCGGAGACGACGATCCCGCAATCGCGCAGGCATGCCAGGTGGTTGGACACGTTCGGGCGTGTTAGGTCCAGATCTCGGGCCAGTTCCGCCGGGTAAGCGGGATGGTCGAGCAGGGTCAAGATGATCCGGGATCGAGTGGGGTCGGCCAGTGCACGACCCAGGCGGTTCATCACGTCGAGACGCGAAGCAATAGTCATCATGGACTGAACTATACAGTGCGAACTGAACACTCGGTCACAGGCGTCAGCCCAGATCGCATGCCCGTAAGGGGATCCTTCACCGTACGTCGAGCGAGCTCAGTCCTCGAGTCATTTTCAGAAGTCGACTGCGCTCTCGGGCCCGTCCTCTCGGGGGTGGTGTCGTCGACTCCCGAGCCCTGGTCGTTCAGTAGTCCTGTGCACTAGCGTCGCATCTGCTCAGTAGTCCTGTTCTCTATGAGGAGGCGGGCGTGGACGGCGACCAGGATGAGATGGCTGGACCGGGCGTGCTTGCGGTGCCCGAGCGTGAGTGGGAGCAGGCCCGGTTGCGGGCCGGGGTGATCGGTCGCCTGGCCGAGCACGATCCAGTGGGACTGGCTGCCGTCGACGAAGCCGCGATGGAGCTGGGGATCTCCCGGCGCCGGGTGTACGTGCTGCTGGAGCGGTACCGGCGGGGCTCGGGCCTGGTCACTGATCTTGTCCCCCGGCGATCGGATGGTGGCAAGGGTGGGGGCCGGCTGACGGAGCCAGTGGAGCAGATCATCCGTGAGCTGGTGCGCCAGCGGTACTTGACCCGGCAGAAGCGCAGCATTGCCTCCCTGCATCGGGAGATCACGCGGGCCTGCGCCGTGTAGGGGCTGCCGGCTCCGGCACGGAACACGGTGGCCGCGCGGATCGCTCGGATGAATCCGGTCGAGGTGGGCCGGCGGCGCGAGGGGGCCGAGAGCGTCCGGCCGTTGCAATCGGCCGGGGACGAGGTTCCGGTAGTCGAGTCGATCCTGGACCAGGTGCAGATCGATCACACGGTCATGGATCTGATCGTGGTCGATGACCGTGACCGTCAGCCGATCGGACGGCCGTATCTGACGGTGGCCATCGACGTGTGCAGTCGGTGTCTGGTTGGAATGGTGGTGACCTTGGAGCCGCCCTCGGCGGTGTCGGTGGGGTTGTGCCTGGCCCATGCGGCCGGTGACAAGCGGCCCTGGCTGGAGCGGCTCGGAATCGACGCGGCCTGGCCGATGAGTGGCAAGCCGAAGGTCCTGTATGTGGACAATGCTCGGGAGTTCAAGAGCGAAGCGCTCACCCGCGGGTGCGACCAGCACGGTATCAGCCTCGACTACCGCCCGCTGGGCCGGCCGCATTACGGCGGGATCGTCGAGCGGGTCATCGGCACGGCCATGCGACAGATCCACGAGCTGCCGGGGACCACGTTTTCGAACCCAGTCGAGCGTGGAGCGTACGACGCCGAGAAGATGGCCGCACTGACGATTGCCGAGTTGGAGCGGTGGCTGGTGTTGGCTGTGGCGACCTACCACGGCACGGTGCACTCCACGCTGGGCCAGACCCCGGCCGGACGGTGGGTCGAGTCGGTCGCAGCGACCAGTACCCCGATGACGACGGCCAACCCAACGGCGTTCTTAGTGGACTTTCTGCCCGTGTTCCGCCGCAAGCTCACGCGCACCGGGTTTGTTCTAGACCATGTCCACTATTTCGCCAATGCGCGCAAGCCGTGGATCGCACGCCGCGAGGCCCTGGAGCGGTTCCTCATCCGGCGGGATCCGCGCGATATCAGCCGCATCTGGGTGCTGGACCCCGAGGGCACCGCGTACATCGAGGTCCCGTATCGGGCGTTGTCGAACCCGGCGGTCAGCGTGTGGGAGCACCGGCAGGCTCTGGCCCGGCTGCGCGAGCGTGGGGCCACCGAAGTCGACGAGTCGGGCCTGTTCCGGATGATCGAGCAGATGCGCACCATCTCCGAGACCGCCCAGAAGACCACCAAGCGCACCCGCCGCGAGAGGCAACGCCGCACCCAGACCGGGACGACCACTACGAGGCCGACGCCCCCGGTGCCGGAACCACCGGTCGTACCAACGGACTTGGATGTGGTGGCCCGGTTCGGGGAGATCGAGCAATGGTGAATGCCAACGAGTACGAGCCGCTGGAGCTGTCCCACTTGCACCCGGCCGCGCAGCCGGTGGCGCGATTGCCGGCGGCCGAGCGGGTCCAGCGGATCCGCGCGGACCGCTGGATCGGCTACCCGAAGGCGGTCGAGGCCGTCGAGCGTCTGGAGACCATGCTCGGCTGGCCGGCGAAGCAGCGCATGCCCAACCTGCTACTGGTGGGCCCGACAAACAACGGCAAGTCGATGATCATCGAGCGCTTCCGCCGGCAGCACCCGCCCAGCTCCGAACCGGACCGGGAGCAGGTCCCGGTGGTGTGCGTGCAGATGCCCTCGGAACCATCACCCTTGCGGTTCTACACCGCGATCCTGTCCGTCCTGGGCGCACCCCTGCGGCCCCGGCCTCGTCTGGTGGAGCTCGAACGCCTCGCCTTGTCCCTGCTGCGCGAGGTCGGGGCGCGGATGCTGGTCGTTGATGAGCTGCACAACGTGCTGGCCGGTCGCGGGGACACCCGTCGGGAGTTCCTGAACCTACTGCGGTTTCTGGGCAACGAACTGCGCATCCCGCTGGTCGGGGTCGGCACCCGCGAGGCCTACCTGGCGGTGCGCTCCGATGACCAGTTGGAGAACCGCTTCGAACCCTTCGTGCTCCCGCTCTGGGAGGCCGACGACCAGGCGAGATCCCTGCTGGCCAGCTTCGCCGCCTCCTTCCCCCTCCGGAAACCATCGGTGATCGACACCGAGGACATGGCCCGGTCAAGTCCCTGGAAGTGGTGTAACCGTCTTCGAGGCATGAGAATCAGGCCAGGGCCGGCATCACCTCCGTGCCCATCACGGTGCCCGGTTCTTGCGTGAGGGGCTCGCGGCAGCGGGCCAGCAGGAACGGGGCCGGCGGCCTCAGAGGTGGCGGTAGACGTCCTCGAGGCTGATGCCGCGGGCGATCATCATGGTCTGCACGTGGTACAGCAGCTGCGAGATCTCCTCGGCGGCGGCCTCATCCGACTCGTACTCGGCGGCCATCCAGACCTCGGCCGCCTCCTCGACGACCTTCTTGCCGATCGCATGGACGCCGGCGTCGATCTGGGCCACGGTGCCGGAGCCCTCGGGGCGCTCCTGCACCTTGCGCGTCAGTTCCGCGTACAGCTCGTCGAAGGTCTTCACGGCACCACCCTAGCGACCCGGCCCCTCCAGCCTGGACCGCAGTCGGTCATTGTGACGGACGGGACGGCGAGGCCCTCGCCACGCGCTGCACATGTGAGCCCACGTGGGACGTGCCGGCCGCTCAGCGTCCTCTCCCTCCCATGTCTGCACGTTCCTTCACTCCCATCGGGGCACGCGCGCGAGGCGGCCGTGGACGTGGGGATGACGGGCTGAACGTGCCCGTCCGGTCCGCACGCATGGCCCGGGCGACCTCCGACAGGTGGGCACGACACGCTCGTTTCTGACCCCAGCGACGACACCGCTCCTTGCACACCTGAGACACCACCAGGTCGATCACTGCCCCGAACCCCGCCCGGGCCCACCGCACCAGATCTCTTCCGCGACGCACACATCCATCTCGTCGACTGTCCACGCGTCCGGGCCTCGGGTCCAGGCCCTGGAGGTCACCGGCGGGCGGCGCGGCCGCGCCCACGTCGCCGACGGGGAACAGGAATGATGCGGCGAGAGGATCTGGGGGTAGCCGTCGTGGCCCTCCTCCCCCTCCCGGACGAGGAGCAGAGCCCCGCGCTCGGACCCGCGAACTGGAGCATGACCCACCACGATGAAGGCGACCCATCCCGTCCCGCACACCGAGTGAGCGCCCGGTTGCAGCGAGCGCAGAAGATCCTCTCCCGCTGGCGGGTGGCCACGGGCAATGCGGTGGAAGGCATGGAATGGGAGCGGGATCCCGGTGATGCGCAGCTCGTGGAGATGGCTCGGCTGCCCAGCAGTGCCGAGCTGCCCAGCGCTGGAGCCTGGCTTCCGGGGCTGGAGATCCTCATGGGCCTTCGTCGCAGACCTGGTGCCGGGCCCCCTCAACCACCGGCTCGCCACGTGCTCGTTCTATCGGGAGAAGGCTTCGGCGCCCGTCCCCTCGGCGCGTCGCCATGCTCGCCCTGACGTGAGCCGACGTTCGTGGGTGCGGGGCGTCGGCCGACTCCCACGGGGGTGGCCTCACACGCACCCGACGGTCTGTCCCACCACGTCTCAGACCCTCCGACACTTCTGTCCAACAGCTCGGTTTGGGACCGTTTCTGTGGACTTGATCAGTAAGTGGCGTGCTTCTGTGAGTCAGTAGGTGGCGCTAGCCGGTGACCAAGGTGCTGGCGGCAGCTTCGATGACGTCGTCGGTGATGGTGTCGAGTTGGTTGATCTTCAGGACGCGGCCGATCTGAGGGAATAGCCGTTCGAGGAGGCGGAAGTTGCCGCGGGTGATGCGTTCGATCGCGGCGATGGCCTGCGCGTCGGTGAAGTCTTCGGGGTCGAGGGTGCGGCCGAGGCGTTTCCAGTGACGAGTCAGAACGAACAGCAGCTCCTCTTGTGCGAGGGCGCGGTAGCGGTGGGAGAAGCCGAGGCGGCTGTAGAGCTGGGGGTAGTGGCGGAAACGCTGGTCGATGCCGGGCATGCCGATGAACATCAGGGCGACGTGGTGGCGATCGTGGAGGTCCCGTAGGAGCTCGAGTGCTGTCGGGGTGAGTCGCTCGGCTTCATCGATGATGATCAGTTCGGTGAAGTCGATGGTGCGGGGCACCACCGTGGTCGTGATCTTGCCGATCTCGCAGAGGTGTTCGTAGATCAGGATTCCCACTTTTGCACGGTAGAACTCGATATCGCGCATGAGGTCACGGTGCTTGGGGAGGACCTCGGGGGTGTAGAAGACGGTGCGGGAACGGTGGGCGGCCGCGTAGTGCTTCAGGTCGGCATCGCTGCGCGGCCCCCAGTCCTGGATGAAGGGCTCGAGCATGTCCCAGTGGGCGTATCTGCGGGCCGACTGGGTCTTGCCGACGCCTGCCTCCCCATGGCAGATGCCGATGGTGACGTCCTTGCGGATGGCGCCTGCGAACTCGGTGAAGCGGCGGTGCTCCTTGGTGACGATGAAATCGCGACTCATCTACTCGTCCTCTTCGTAGGTCCGTAGCTGCTTCCGCTTCCGCTGTGCGGGAGGTGGTGGCGCGGGTGGTTCTGGCTGGGATCGATTGGCGGCGGGGATGCGGTCGTTGATGCCCCGGCGGAGTTCTCGTCGGCGGGCCCGGCGCGCGGTCTCTATGTCATGGAGGCTGTACCGCTGGTTGGGGTGGGCTTCATCGATCGCCGTGCACACGAAGGTGTCGTGGTCATAGACACGGATCTCGGAGAGGTCGCGAGGGTCATAACGGATGGTGATGGTGCGCCCGACGAAGGGGGCGAGCGTGGGTGAGAGGTAGCGCTGTCCTTGGAAGTGGATGCCGTCCCGCTGGATCGTGCGGTGCTTGGAGACTCGCAAGAGGAGGCCGTCGAGCTCCTCGAGGCTCTCGGGCATCCTCGGCATCCACCCCTCACCGATCCAGGCCGCTTTCGGGCTCGTACGAATTGCAGCATGCGTGCGCTCGTTGTACTGGCCGACAAACTCCCCGATCGCTCGGTCCAATCCGGCCAGCTCCAGGGCGGGCACAGCCTGAGGGTGGCCCGGGGTGAGATGTCCAGGCAAGGTCGCGAGCACTTCGGTGTTGACGGTCTGGAAGAACCGCTCGATCTTGCCTCTGCCTTGGGGCCGGCCGACGGTGGAGTGGATGATGCGGATCTTCAAGGCGATCGCCGTGTATTCGAGATGGTGACTGGTGAAGTCACTGCCGTGGTCGACGTAGAGAGCGTCGGGGATGCCGCACATCGACCAGGCCGGATCGTTCTTGGGCCAGATCGCCTGGCGTAGCGCCAGTGCGGTGTTCATCGCTGAAGGGGCTCCCTCGAAGACCATGTACCCGCAGATCGCCCGCGAGTAGTCGTCCATGATCGTGGTCAGCCAGGGCCGTGAGGGTCTCCCGCTGGGGTCCTTGATGAGGATGTCGAGCTCGGTGTGGTCGGCCTGCCACAAGGCATTGGGGTGTTCGGCACGGTGGAGGTACACGAGTTCGTGGCGGTCCCGGTAGGAGGCTGGGCCCTCGAGTGCGAGGGTCACCATGCCGGGATCCAGTGCCTGCACGATCGAACGCACCGTCGCGTAGCTCGGGGGCTTCTTGCCTGTTCTCGAGGCCTCGGCCGCTGCCAGGCGATGCAGTGTGGCGATGCTCGGGCGTGGTCTGGTCAGTGCCAGGTGCTCCACGAACACCACCAGCTCAGGCGCAGTACGCCGTGCGCCGGCGTCGGCGCGCGGTGTCCGTTCGAGAGCGGCGACGCCACCGGCTCGATAGGCGGAGTGCCAGCGTGAGAGCGTGCGTGTGCCGATCCCGGTCTCGCGCGCAAGGCTCGCTAAGGGGATGCCGTCTTCGATGTGGAGCCGCAGAATGTTCCACTTCTGCGGCCCGTCCATGTCAAGCCTGCTTGACACTCTCGCGAGCGGCCGTGTTCCGCTGGTGGCGGTAGAGCGTCGCCCGTGACCACCCCACGAGACGCGCAGCCTCCTCGGCCGTGCGCCCCTTCGCCCGTTCTTCGGCGGCGATTGCGAGCTTGCGATCTACGACCTCGGGGTTCACGGGCGGTCGACCGAACTTCGTTCCCTGGGCCCGGGCCGCGGCGATGCCGGCGTTGACGCGCTCGGTGATCAGCTCCCGCTCATACTCCGCCAGCGTTGCCAGCATCCCGAGCATCAGCCGTCCCGACGAGGTCTCGGGGTCGATCCCATCGGAGACGGATTGGATCTTCACGCCGCGGTCTCGCAGCAGGTTCACGGTATTGAGCACGTCGATCAGAGATCGCCCCAGCCGATCGATCCTCCACACCACGACCGTGTCCTCAGGCTCTGCGTAGGACAGGAGCTTCTTCATGCCCGGACGCTCTGCCGCGCTCTTCGCGCCGGACGTTACATCCGAGAACACATCCCGCCGCTGCACCCCAGCCGCGAGGAGAGCGTCGAGCTGCAGCGCGGGATCCTGCCCCGCCGTCGACACCCGTGTGTACCCCAGAAGCCTCATGACGTGATCATGCCTCATAAATCATCTTCACCGGAAGGTCTGAGACAGAACGCGGCGCGACGACTTCGCGAGACACTCCCGGCCTCCCGTCGACCCAGCTCGCGCCGGCCCCGTGGTCGCCAAACACGGCGTCTCGTAAAACTGTTGGTTTTGGAGACGCTGGTCGCTGCTGCTTGCGCACGCGCGCCGGGTTCGTCCAGCTGTCGTGGAGACGGTTTAGGAGCCGGGATGGAAGAGGTGCTCGATTTTTTCTTTCTTGGCGAGGAGGCCGAGCATGTTGTGTTCGCGTTCGTTACCGAGGTAGGCGGCGGAGGAGCTCCAGCCGCCGTCGACCACGATGTCGGTGCCGGTGATGTAGGAGGAGTCGTCGCTGGCGAGGAACAGCGCGGTCGTGGCAATCTCTTCAGCCTTGCCTGCCCGGCGAAGGAGGATGGTGTTCTCCATCGTCTTCTTGAACTGGTGGTGCATCAGCGGGTTCGCGGTCATCGGTTTGGTCATGTCGGTTTCGATGAAGCCGGGCTGGATGACGTTCACTCGGATGCCCCAGTCGGAGAGCGTGTACGCGGCCGAGCGG
Organism: Micrococcus sp. KRD096; assembly: GCF_017168495.1. Classification (NCBI taxonomy): domain Bacteria; kingdom Bacillati; phylum Actinomycetota; class Actinomycetes; order Micrococcales; family Micrococcaceae; genus Micrococcus; species Micrococcus sp. KRD096. The sequence goes on from NZ_JABFAY010000022.1 coordinate 34,169, forward strand.
GACAGCCCTTCGAGGGCCCATTTTGAGGCGCTGTAGGCGGCGGAGAAGGTGCCTGTGATGCCAGCGACGGAGCCGATGTTGATGATCGATCCGCCCCCGGAGTCCTTCATTAGAGGGGCGCAGGCCTGCATGCCGATCAGGGTGCCGTTGACGTTGACCTCGAAGATGCGGTTCCACTCGGCGACGTCGACGTGGGGGATGACGGTGAGGTCGTTGCTGCCGACGATGTTCAGCAGCACGTGCAACGCTCCTGTTTCGGCCTTGATGGCGGACACAGCAGCATCCCATTGGTCCTGCTTGGTGGTGTCGAGTTCGACGAAGTGGGCGCGGCCTCCGGCGTCGGTGATCTCTTTCACGAGGTTGTTGCCGGGCTCGGGGCGCCGGGCGGCGACGAACACGGTGCCGCCTTCCTTCGCGAAGAGGCGGGCGCTGGCGCGACCCATTCCGCCCGTGCCGCCAGCGATCAATGCGGTCTTGTTCTGCAGTCGCATAAGAGTTGACCTTCCTTTCGTGTTGCCAGTCCGGTCCACCGGAGCTGGTGGGTCTATCGGGCTACGGACAGAGTGAATTGCGGAGACTGCAGCGCCGTCAGGACTCCAAAGAACAGGTGGAAGGCGTGCTCGGTGCCGACCGCTGTTTCCACTCCTCCCAGGTCGAGGATGTCCTGGTCCGACCACCCCAGATCATGCAGGAGCTCACGCACCGTCGCCTTGGCGTCGGGGTCGTCGCCAGAGACGAAGACCATCGGGTTCGCCACCGTGTCGGCAGGGTCGGTCATCATGCTCGTGTTCATCGTGTTCAGGGTCTTCACGACCCGCAGGGCAGGGAAGCGCTCCTGGACGCGGCGGGCGAGGCTGTCGCCCGGGAACAGCAGTTGCCCGTCTGCGCCGACCGGCACCGACGGGTCGAGCAGAATCTTCCCGGTCAGGGCGTCATCGCCGAGAGCATCGAGCGTGTCGAGCACCGCGGCGCCGGGGATCGCGGTGATCACGATGTCCGAGGCTGACACTGCGTCTTGCTGAGTGGCGCTGCCGCTGGCAGGTTCTCGGGAGCCGTAGACGAGGGTGTGTCCGCGGGAGATGAGGCGCTCACCGAGCGTGGTTGCGACACGTCCGGTGCCCAGGATTCCGATCTTCATGGGTTTGTCTCCTTCAGGTCGTGCGGTCGTCTGAGGGTTGCGCGGCGTGCGCCGAGAGGGTGGGCTATTCGATGGTGGATTCGGGCACGTGCATGCTGGGGCGGCTCCGGAAGTGACCGACCAGGGCGAGGATCACGCCGAGCGCAACCCAACCGGTGAGCGTCCACCACTGCTGTGCGCTGCTGGCGTCCGGGAAGTAGCTGAGGGTACGGATCAGGGTGCTCGAGGCGCCCGGCACGAGGAACTGGCCGATCGCCCCCCACGGGGCGGCGAGGAACTGCCACGGGACCGCGGCCGCGGAGAGCGGGATGCCGATGAAGATCGTGACCACTGCGCCGATACCCATGCCGACCCGGCCGAACAGGGAGGTGCAGCCGACGATGAACGCCGAGGTCGCGAGCATCGTCAATCCCATTGCGAGGGCGTTCAGCCAGAAGTCGCCCTGCAGGTAATGGAACCAGGTCTGCATGATGAACGCCAGGATCAACCCCGCAGCCACGGCGAAAGCACCGACCGCGGCAAGGCGGCGCACCGCCCCGACGACGAGCAGGGAGATGAGTACGCCGCCGAGCATGCCGCCGATCGCCAGCGGGAACGACGCGGCCGCGAGCCCGGCGCCGGTGGGATCGGAGCCAGACAGGGGCACAACCGGGGTGACGGCCACCTTGACGGTGGAGGCGTCTCCGCCGGCGGCGGCGACCTGCTCCGCCATCTGCGCCTGCAACTGCGTCGCCACGCCGGTGAGCAGCTGTGCGGCGACCGCGCTGCCGGCCGGTGCGGTCAGCACCTCCGGCGCATCCGCGGGGTTGTCGCCGAGGACGATCGCCCCGTAGGTCTCGCGCGACTCGATCTGCGCCACGGCCTCGTCACGGTCGGCGGCCTCGACGAAGTCGAACGTCCCCGTCTCCCCCAGTGCCGTCTCGAGCGCGGTGACGGATGCGGCGGGACCGGCGACGCTGACCGGCAGGTCGTGGGTGCCGGAGGTCTTGCTCGGCCACAGGAACGCCAGCACCACCACGGCGAGAAGCACCGACGCGACGACGCCGATCAGTACGGCAGCGGGCCATTTCGTGTGCGGTGGGGGCGAGGGGATGGCACTGTCCATGAGGCTGTCTCCAGAGAGTGGGAACGAGGTTGATGCGGCTACCCTAGACCTAATTCCACGCCTGAGGAAATCCTCAGACGTGGAGTACACTGACGCAGTGACCCCGGTGAACGACGACACGACCAGGAAGCGGCCAAGCGGGCGCCGCTCGGGCGACAGCGGCACCCGAGACGCGATCCTCGACGCCGCGAAGGAACTGTTCGCCGAACTCGGCTATGAGGGCGCATCCGTGCGGGCCATCGCCGGTGCCGCCGGGGTCGACCCCGCGCTGATCCGCCACTTCTTCGGCGACAAAGTAGCTCTCTTCGCCAGCACCGTCGCCGATCGGACGACGATCCCGCAGCGGATGGCCGCCGCCCTCGAGGGCGACCCTGCCCAACTCGGCGCCCGCATCACCGACAGCTACCTGCGGATGTGGGAAGAGCCCGACACTCGCGCGATCCTGCTCTCGCTGGTCCGCTCCGCGACGACCTCCGAGCACGCCGCGACCATGCTCCTCGACATCCTCGGAGCACGCCTCCGTGACCAGACGTCAGCGGCCGACGACGAGCGGACGCAGCGCATCGCGATCTCCGCATCGCACCTGCTCGGTGTCGCGATGGCTCGCTACATCGTGAAAGTTCCCCCGATCACGGCGATGTCGCACGACGAGCTCGTGGCACACATCGCCCCGACGATCCAGACCTACCTCACCGGCACCACCACCGCAGTAGACCAGCACAACTAGGAGAACACCATGTCGAAGAAGCAGACCGTTCTACGCACCGGCCTCGGGACCCTGTTCATCGGAGCCGGCATCATCCAAGCCACTCACCGCGAATTCTTCACCGCCCTCATCCCGGAACAGATCGCCGAACATGGCGACCAAGTGCAGGGCGCCGCGACCGTCACCCTCACCGGGATCGGGGCAAGCTTCCTCATCCCGCCCCTCAACCCCATCGCTCGTTGGGCCGCGACCATCATGCTCGCCGGAACTCTTCCCCCTGCGATCGATCAGCTCCGCAACCCCGAAGCGACGGAGAAGCTCGGCATCCCGACCGCCGTCGTCGCACTCCGCATCCCAGCGCAGGTCCTGGTGATCATCGGCGCCTGGTACGCCACCCGCAAATCGAGGTAGCAACCTCCACGCGCGTCTGGGCGACCAGTCATGACGGCGTCAAGCGCCAGACAGCGACCACAAGATGCCGCCACACAAAGATCAACTCCACAGGACCGTTTCTGACGTGATGCTCTCGTGGGCGGACGGGGCGTGTAAAGGGGTATACCCGGCTGGACATCCTGGCGGGCAGATGCCCGATGTCGGCGGCGAGGCCACACCCCACCTTGCCCTGCGACCGGTTACCGGTGGTAATGTGCCGCCATTATTCATTCGACCCCTTATGGAGCCCCTGAATACATGAGCGACGGCCCAGCCGCCTGCCCTGGTGACAGTCCGAGCGTCACCCCCACCCCACCCCGCAGCTGGCGGGGTCGCCTGCACCTCGTGGGGAGGTGACTCAGGCATGGATCCAGTCCTGACACTGATCCTCGGATCCCTCATCATCCTGGCGATCATCGCCGCCAACGGCTTCTTCGTGGCCCAGGAATTCGCGTACATGTCTGTAGACCGCGTCCGCCTGCAGACCGCCGCCAAGGCCGGCGACCGCGCCGCCGCCCGCGCACTGCAGGTCACTCGCCGCACCTCCTTCATGCTCTCCGGCGCGCAGCTGGGGATCACGGTCACAGGCCTCATGGTGGGCTACGTGGCAGAGCCGATGGTGGGTGCGGCCCTGACCGAGTTGCTCGGCGGCACCGCACTGCCTTCTGAAGTGGTCATCGCCATCTCCACGCTGGGCGTACTGGTGGTGGCCACCCTGGTGCAGATGATCATCGGCGAGCTGTACCCCAAGAATTTGGCCATCGCCAACCCCGAGCCCCTGGCCCGCGCTCTGGCCCGGCCCACACAGATCTACCTCGGCCTGTTCGGCTGGCTCATCTGGGTCTTCGACAAGGCGGCCGAGGTGCTGCTCAAGCTCCTGCGCATCGAGCCAGTGCACGACGTCGACAGCACCGCCTCCGCCGAGGACCTGGACCGCATTGCCCTGGACTCCAGAGCTTCCGGATCCTTGCCCGCGGAGGTCTCCGTCCTGATCGACCGGGTGCTGGACTTCCCAGACCAGGACGTGCAGCACGCGATGGTGCCCCGCTCGCGTGTGGACGAGGTTCAGCCCCAGACCTCCCTGGCTCAGGTGCGCGACCTGATGGCCACCGGCCACACCCGCTACCCGGTGATCTCGAACGAACACGAACCGCTCGGGGTAGTCCACCTCACCGACCTGCTCGGTGAGACCCGGATGGCCCCGGACACCCCCGTGTCCGCCCTGATGCGCCCTGCACTGGTGCTGCCCACGATGATGTCCCTGCCCGACGCAGCCCGGGAGCTCGACGGCTCAGGGCAGCAGATGGCGTGCATCGTGGACGAGTTCGGCGGCTTCGTCGGCGTGCTCACAGTGGAAGACCTCGCGGAGGAGCTCGTGGGCGAGCTCACGGACGAGCACGACCTGCACCCCCAGGAGGAGATCACCGCCACAGGCCTGCACTCCTGGGTCCTGAGCGCAGAGGCCCACCTGGACGAGCTCGAGCGCCTCGTCGGGCACCCCCTGCCCGTGACCGAGGCCGAGTCCGCCGCCGGTCTGACCATCGACGCTCTGGGCCGTCTGCCCCGGGAAGGCGAGGTCATCACGATCGACCTGCCCGAGGACCCACGAGACTTCGGGGCTGAGGAGGTCTACGACCGCCACCTGCAGGTCGAGGTCCTCTCCATCCAACGCAGGGTCCCGGCTCGACTGCGGATCCACCTCATCGAGGTGCCCCGCTCTGACACCGCCGGCAGCCATGCCGCCCACGAGGCCCAGCCCGACGCCACCACGGACGAGGAGCGATGATGCACGGTCCACTGATCGTCATGCTCGTGACCACAGCGCTGATCGTGCTCAGCGCGATCTTCGTCATCATGGAGTTCTCCCTGCTGGGCGCCCGCCGGCACCGGCTAGAGGCCGAGGCAGGACGCAGCCGCGCCGCGCGGGCCGCTCTCAAGGGAGTCGACGAGCTGACCCTCATGCTCGCCGCAGCCCAGTTGGGCATCACCTTGTGCACCTTCGCCCTGGGGGCGATCACCAAGCCGGCCGTCGACGCATGGCTCGGCCCCGTCCTGGAGGACTGGGGCATCCCCGCAGCGGCAGCCGGAACCGCCTCCTTCGTCCTGTCCTTGCTGGCCGTGACCTTCCTTCACCTGGTCATCGGGGAGATGGCCCCCAAGTCCTGGGCCATTGCCCACCCCGAGACCGCAGCCAAAGCCGTGGCCGTGCCCGCACGCGCCTTCGTCTGGACCGTTCGCCCCCTGCTGCTGCTGGCCAACCGGCTGGCCAACCGCCTGGTGACCCTCAGCGGCGTCACCCCCGTGGACCAAGCCGCCGTGGGCGGCTACGACGCAGCGGCCATTCGTCAGCTGGTTGAGCACTCCGCCGCCGCCGGCACCCTGGACCGGCAGAACCATGAAGCCTTGGCCGGTGCCCTGGACCTTCAGACCCTCACTCTCGGGGACCTCCTCCCCCAGGGTCAGCACCCGGTCAAGGTCGCCCCCGACGCCGACGTCGAGGCGGTCCAGAATGCCGCTGCGTGCTCAGGGCACTTGCGTATCCTGGTCCAGCCGGACCATACCCCTGAGAGCGTTCCGGGCGTCGTCCACGTGCGGGACACCCTCACGATGGAGCCTTCTGCGCCAATCCAGCCGCTTATCCAGCAGGCTCTGACGCTGCCCTCCACCACACCGTTGCACGAAGCACTTGCCTCCATGCGCCGCAACAGCCGCCAGCTGGCCGCAGTGACCCAGGACAACCGGTTCACTGGGGTCGTCACCCTCACCGACGTCTTGCGCGGAGTGTTGCCCCGCGCGGCTTGAGTCCACACCTCGGCAACACCACCGCGGGGGCCGCTGAAACGGCCCCCGCGGTGGTGTGGACAAAGAATCAGAATCGGCACAGTGGCCTCGCCCCCCATTCCGGCCTCAATGGGCTCAGTCATGCTCCGACTCACGGGCGTGTAACGGCTAAATCGGTCGTTTGTGGCGGCTGCTCGGTGTGCCGCCCGGTGTCATGTGTGGCTTGCGCCGCTATATGGCGGGGTTCTGTCGGAGCTCAGTGGCGGCCTCCAAGCACGCGGGCAAGAGGGCGCTGCGAGTGAGGCTCACGTTCCGCAAGCCGATCCTTCACCGGGACAGCGGCCGACGGCAGGCCGGAGGAATAGGCGTCGCGATAGGGTGCACCCCGCGCAACAGAACCGTTGCGAAAGGTCTAACACCCCAACGCAACAGAGTGGGCCGCCATGCGCTGCCACGGGCCCGTGACTTCGGTGTCACAGGTAGCGGCAGACATCCTCGGGGGAGCACATGGCCGGGTCGCCGGCGGCGGCGTCCTCGCGCAGGTCGGCGATCGTGGTGCGTAGCTGCGCGAGCTCGGCGAGTTGCCGGTCGATCACATCAAGGCGGGTGTCGAGCAGGTCGGTGACGTGCCGGCAGGGGGCCTGCCCCCGGTCGCGGATGTCCAGCACCTGACCGATCTGGGCCAGGGTCAGCCCGGCCGCTTGCCCCCGGCGGATGAAGTCCAGCCGGTCGAGCACCTCGGCGCCGTAGTCCCGGTAGCCCGCCGGGGTGCGGTCCGCGGCGGGTAGCAGCCCGACCTCCTCGTAGTACCGCAGGGTCTTGCTCGTCGTGCCCGACGCCCGAGCCACCTCACCGATCCGCATGCCACTCATTCTCCCCCTTGACCTTCCAGTGCACTGGAAGGTCGATCCTGAGGGCGATGAAGGAGGAGTTCATGACGGCAACGGCTAACAGCAGGTCGTATGACCTGGCAATGATCGGGTCCGGTGGGGCGGCGTTCGCGGCCGCGATCCGCGCCACCAACCTCGGCAGACGGGTGGTGATGATCGAGCGTGGCACCGTCGGCGGTACCTGCGTGAACACCGGGTGCGTGCCCTCCAAGGCCTTGCTCGCGACCGCCGAGGCCCGCCACGTCACACTCGACGCCTCCCGGTTCCCCGGCCTGCCGCTCCCCGAAGTCCGGCCGGTCGACATGCCCGCCTTGATCGCCGGCAAGGATCGGCTCGTCGGGTCACTGCGTGGCGAGAAGTACCTGGACCTGGCCACCGAGTACGGATGGGATCTCCACCCCGGGGACGCCACGTTCGTCGGCACACCCAGCGAGCCGGCACTGCGCGTCACCGGCCCTGACGGCACGGTGGAGACGGTCCGGGCCGCGCACTACCTCATCGCCACCGGCTCCAGGCCCTGGGCGCCGCCGGTCCCCGGCCTGCAGGAGGCCGGTTACCTGACCTCGACCACCGCGATGGAACTGGACCACGTCCCGGAGTCGCTGCTGGTCATCGGCGGCGGCTACGTCGCGATGGAGCAGGCCCAGCTCTTCGCTCGGCTCGGCGTCCGGGTCACCATGCTGGTCCGCTCACGGCTGGCGTCCCAGGAAGAACCCGAGGCGTCCACCGCCCTGGATGAGATCTTCACGGACGAAGGCATCCAGATCATCCGCGGCGCGGTGCCCAGCGCGGTCCGCCGCGACCCGGCCACCGGCGAGGTCACGGTCACTGCCACCACCACTGACGGCTCACAGGAACTCCGGGCGGCCGAGGTACTCGTCGCCACCGGGCGCCGCCCGGTCACCGCCACGCTCGGTCTCGACACCGTCGACGTGCGCACCGGCGACCACGGCGAGGTGGTTGTCGACAGCCATCTGCGCAGCACCAACCCGCGCGTCTGGGCTGCCGGTGACGTCACCGCCCACCGTCAGTTCGTGTACGTCGCCGCGGCCCACGGCGCCCTCGTCGCCGACAACGCCCTCACCGGCGCCGGCCTCGAGGTCGACTACCGCCACCTGCCCCGGGTCGTGTTCACCAGCCCCGCCCTGGCCGCCGTCGGGATGACCGAACGGCAGGCCTCCGCTGCCGGGATCCGCTACGACAGCCGTGTCCTGTCACTCGCGCACGTCCCACGCGCGATCGTCAACCGCGACACCCGCGGGTTCATCAAGATGGTCACCGACGCCGACACCGGCCGCATCATCGGCATTACCGCCCTGGCCCAGGACGCCGGCGGCCTCGCCGCCGCCGGGGTCTACATGCTCGAGGCCGGCATGACCACCAGCCAGGTCGCCAACCTCTGGAGCCCCTACCTGACCATGGCCGAAGGCCTCAAGCTCACCGCGCAGGCCTTCACCACCGACATCGCCAAGCTCTCCTGCTGCGCGGCGTGAACCTGCCCCGCACACAGGGACACCGATAGGGGACCGCCTCGCCCCGGGGCGCGAGACAAGAAAATGGGCGCCGATCAGCCCTACTTACTGGCACCCCTGCGTATCGGACCTGCAACCACCGGGGAGTTCAGTCGATGCAAGAACTCCCGTCCCAGGCCTATATCTGGACGTCTTCACGACCTCTACGTGCTCGACCCGACGAGGACAGCACTGGACGACGCGATGACCGCCTTGCGGCGCCGCCATGAGGCCGCGGTCCGTTTGGGCCGCGTCACCGCACCACCATGACCACGATCGTCACCACGTAAGCCGCGGCGACCAGACCGATCCCCAGCAGGGTGAGCACCACCCCGCGCCGGGCCGGCCGCTGGCCCTCGTCCGGCCCGGGGCCCTTGCCGTGCTTCGCGGTCATCGCGCGCTCCTAAGACGTTGCTCAAGCATGTGCGGCTCTCGCGAGCGGGCTTCCGTGCCGAGTGCTACCAGCTCAGGTCGTGACAGCCGTCGCTGCCGGCGCCCTCCACCTGCAAGGTGGCATGGGCGATACCGTAACGGTCGCGCAGCACCCGGCGCGCGCCGGCAAGCACGGCGCCGTGGTCCGCGCCCTGGTCAGCGACCAGGTGGGCCGTGGCCACGTTCATCCCCGACGTCAGGGTCCACAGGTGCAGGTCGTGGACCTCCTCCACCCCCTCGACCGCGTCCAGGTCACCGGCGACGTCCTCCGGGTCCACCCCTTCCGGGGCGTGCTGGCCCAGCACCGCGATCACCTGCCTGCCCAGAACCACCGCCCGGATGATGACGAAGACCGCGATGAGCGCCGCGACCACGACGTCCCAGATCGGCTGGCCGGTGAGGATGATCAGCACGCCGGCGACCATGACACCCACCGACCCGGCGGCGTCGGCGATCACCTCGTAGTAGGCGCCCTTGACGTTCAGGCTGTCCTTGGTCCCGCTGCGCAGCAGCAGCATGGAGATGATGTTGATCACCAGGCCGGCGAAGCCGACCGCGAGCATGGCGCCGGAGGCCACCTCCGGCGCGTCGCCCAGCCGGCTGATGGCCTCGACCACCACGTACACCCCGACCGCGAGCATCGCCAGCACCGCCAACGCCGAGGCGAACACCTCGGCCCGGTAGGAGCCATAGGTGCGTCGCCCCGTGGAGTCCGGCCGGCTCGCGATGCGCGTCGCCAGCAGCGCCGCACCCAGCACCACCACATCGGCAGCCATGTGCCCGGCATCCGACAGCAGCGCCAACGACCCCGACACCAGCCCCGCGACCAGCTCGATCAGGAAGAAGCCCGCCGTCAGGGCGAACGCCCCCGCCAGCCGCCGACGGTAGCGGCCACCGGCATGCCCGGTCGCCGGGGCATGGCTGTGTCCCGCCCCCATCAGCCCTGCCCCTCGTGGCGGGCGTGCTCACGGGAGACGTCCAGCAGCATCCGCACATGCCCGTCAGCGAGGCGGTAGTACACCATCCGCCCCTCCCGGCGGTTCTCGACCACCCCAGCGGAACGCAGCACCCGCAGCACCTGGGACACCGACGCCTCCGCGACATCGACCGACGCCGCCAGGTCACACACGCACAGCTCGCCGGCCTCCAGCAACGCATACAGCGCCCGGGCACGGCGCGGGTCCCCCAGGAGCTTGAACAGCCCGGCCAACCTGCCGGCCTCGCGCTCGTCGGGGATCCTCTCCCGGGTCAGCGCCACCTTCTCCGGATGGACGGCGGTGACCTGACACGAATCCAACGGCGTCACACTCATGCCACGACCATACACCTATGCAGATATCAGCAGCGGGAGCCACACACGAGAGGTCAGCAGGTTCTGTATGGTCAGCGCATGCTGACTATTGCTTCGCGGCTGGACGTGATGAACCGGCTGGGCCGGGCGATGGCCGACCCGACCCGCTCCCGCATCCTCATGACACTCCTCGAGGGCCCGAGCTACCCGGCGGTACTCGCCCGCGACCTAGGGCGTGTCTGAGAATAGATGCACGAGTCAGCTGAGACCCTGGGGACATGTCCCGGTTCCAGATGCTCTCCGACGCCCAATGGGAGTTGATCGCCCCGATGCTCCCGACCCGGACCGGCCGCGCCGGCAGGCCGTTCGCCGACGCCCGCACCATGGTGGAGGCGATCATCTACCGATACAGGTGCGGAATCGCTTGGAGGGATCTGCCCGAGGTCTACGGGCCCTGGCAGACCGTGTGGACCTGGCATCGGCGCTTGGCCGAAGAAGGCACCTGGGACACGGTGCTGGCCACGCTGACCGCCGCCGCTGACGCCGAAGGCCTGATCGATTGGTCGGTCTCGGTGGACTCCACGATCGCCCGCGCGCATCAGCACGCGACGAACATCACCCGCCTCACAGGGGGATGGGTCGAACTACAAGAATCCGCGTGAGGAACCGGCCGATCACGGCATCGGGCGCTCCCGTGGCGGGCTGAGCACGAAGATCCATCAGCTCGTGGACGGGACCGGGCTGCCGCTGGTCAGCCTGATCACCCCCGGCCAGGCAGGGGACTCCCCGATGCTGCTTCCTCTTCTGGAGCAGCTGCGCGTGACCCGGCCGGTAGGGCGGCCCCGGACCCGCCCCGAGGCGGTGCTGGGCGATAAGGCGTACTCCTCCCGGGCGATCCGCACCCACCTACGCGCCCGTGGGATCAAAGCGGTCATCCCCGAACCGGCCGACCAGCAGGGCCACCGCAGACGGCGCGGTGCCCGCGGCGGGCGCCCCGTCAGCCTCGACGCGGACGCCTACAAGGGCCGCAACGTCATCGAGCGTCAGTACGCTCACCTGAAGCAGTGGCGGGGTCTGGCGACCCGGTATGACAAGTACGCGATCGTCTACCGGTCCGCTGTGGTGCTGAATGCTGTGATCGCATGGTCCAAACGATTGTCAGACATGCCCTAGTGGGTATACCCGACTGGACGGTTTCTCAGACACACCCTAGCCGTGCGTGCGCCCGTAGGGGGCGCGCCAGGCCGATTCTTCTGCCCGAATGCGGGTGACCCACCCAGCGGGCACCCATGCCTGCAACCGTTCGGTGCTGGGCGCCTCCTCCCAGGCGATCAGCACATGGGTGCTCGACCAGCGGGCAGCCATCGCATCGACCCGTCCCCGGTCGGGGAGCATGACCCGCACGTAGGGGGCGTCCTGGTAGAGCGCGGAGTGGACCTCCTCGGGGCTGCGGAAGGCCGGCGGCTCGTAGACCGGGATCACGACGCCGCGCGCGGGCCGCGGGCGGCGTCGTGGCGGGCCTTGCGTGCCGCGCGCATGCTGGCCTTCTGGGCCGGCTGCTCGTAGAGGACGAAGGCGGCCTCCCAGAGCAGCTCGGCGACGTCGGCGATCTCCTCGGCGGCGTACTGCACGCCGACATGGATGCTGTCGTTGCCCACGAGGCGGGACTCGTGCAGGTCCTCCAGCAGCTCCGCGTCCAGCCGCGGGGTCAGGCTGTTGATCTTGGCCTTGAGGTCCCGGCCGGTGCCGCCCTGGTCCTCGACCATCTCCTCGGTGGCCGCGCGGTAGAGCACGCCAGCGGCGCGCAGAGCTCCCGCGCTCTCACACAGGCTGGCCTCCCGGTAGAGCGAGCGCATCTTCTCCGGCGCCTCCTCGGGCAGGTGGCGGACCGCGGCGAGCGGGTAGACCAGCGTGCGGGAGAGCCGGCGTGGCTCCGTGCCTTCATCCCACTGGTGCTCGGACCATGTGTCCATGACGGTGACAGGCTGCTCGCAGCGGTGGCACTGCATCACCACGATCTCTCGCGCCCCCGAGGTCGGCGGCGGAGAGTCGTTCGTCGGCGAGGGCCGGTACGGCTCCTCGTCGAGATGCGCGTACCTCGGGTAGATCTCAATGCGGGACTCAGGGTCCATGGCCGCGTAGGCCTGGCAGTGCGGGCAGACGCCGGCCATGTTCTCGAAGAGGTACTCCATGGCCGCAGTTTAGGAGCGGATCTGCGTGCCCTTCTCGCGCTGGGCCACACGGGCGCTGCGCAGGGCCCGGGGTCGCGGGGAGGTCTCGTGCTTGAAGGCCAAGTAGTCGACGACGTCGGCCTCGCACCAGAGCCGTCCGCGGGTGACCGGCTCGGGGAACTGGTGGTCGCGCTGGCGCAGGGAGCGGGCCGAGCGCTCGGCCACGCCCAGCAGCTCGTTGACCCGCGGCTCGGCGATCAGGCCGATCACGCGCGGGTCCAGGCCCGCCTCGTGCAGCTCGGTGGCCGCACTGGCCGCGCGGTTGCGCACGGCGGTGGTGGCCGTCTCGTAGGAATTGGCCCCAGCCGCGCGGGCGAGGATGTCCAGCAGTGCTGCGGGGGGCCGGTAGGGGCCCTGGTGGGCGTGGGGGTCCAGGGCCTCGCCCCACCGGCGTGCCGGCGGGGCCGGCTTCTCGTGCTGATTCATCCCCATCGGGTGCGTCCTCCTCGTCGTCCCCACCGGCGGGCGCCGGCCTCGTCCTGGGCCACGCGCTCCTCCTTGGAGCGCACGGCGTTGAAGCTGGTCACGGACAGCCCCACCAGCTGGCCCTGCGTGACGGCGTCGCGGGCGTAGCGGTCGCCCATCTGGGAGGCGATCCAGCCGCCCATGTCCCCGCCGTTGCGGTCGCGCACGTCGGAGACGACGTCGGCGGCCAGGTAGCCGCCCTTGGAGCCGACGTCGAAGGTGCGGGTGCGGCCGCCGCCGATGTCCACGGTGGCGCGGATGTGCACGCGCTTGTCCTGGTGGCGGGCGCCGCGGGCGACGTTGACGATGGACATGCGGGCCGCGTGCAGGCCGGCCCCGCGCTCGGGCGATCCGACGGTCTTGGGCAGCTGGATCCGCACGATGCGGTTGCCGTCGGGCAGGTGGGTGGTCGTGGTGGAGTGGCGGGTCAGGGAGGGCCCGCGCCGGGTGTCCTTGGGGACCACGGTGGGCTTCTTGGCACCTCGCTTGGCTCGCACGGGCACGATCTTGCCGGCGGCGTTGCGCCGACGTCGGGGTGCCTTGGAGACGGCGCCGGTCTCGTGTAGCTCGGTCAGCGCGTCCCGGTAGGACTCGCCCGAGGTCTCCCCGCGGGCGATCTTCTGCATCATGCGCGGGGAGCGGTTCATGGCCGCGCCGAGTTCGGCCCAGGTGAGTCCGTAGGCCGAGCGCACCCGGGTGACGAGCTCGGCGGGGCTCAGCTGTGCCGGGTCACTCACCGTCGGCCTCCTGCTCGTCGTCGCCGGGCAGGTAGTCCGTCCCGTCGACGGGGGCGGCCTGCATCTCGTATTCGGAGTAGGCGGCGTCCACGCCCAGGCGCGCGGCCTTGGCACGCAGCCTGTTGCGGGCGGTCTCGTCGGCGGGAATCTTCAGCGGTCCGGGGACGTAGCCCTGGAGGCGCATGCGTCCCACCCGGCCGTCATCGCCGCCGCCACGCTCCTCGGTCAGGGACCAAGCGGGGACCTCGGTGGTGTAGATCGCGTCGCCGCGCACGCCCAGCAGGGTGTGGGCCGGCACGTGCAGGGCCCCGCCCTGGAGGCCACCGGCCATGGGTCCGGAGAGCATGCGCGCCCGGGCCCGGCCCCAGACCTGCACGGCGAACTCGGGGTGGTAGTAGCGCTGAGCCTGGCCGTCGAAGCGCGGCTTGGTGGTCCAGATGAAGGCCTTGCCGTGCTGCTTGACGTCGGGGGCGTTGGCCGGGACCTCCTTGGGGTCGAAGGTGATGTGGGTCTGCACGCGCCCGCGGGCCGCGAAGTTGCCGATCGTGTTGATCAGGATCGAACGCAGTGCCGCGGAGACGGCGGTCTTGATGATCTCGTCCATCAGCGGGTCGCCGGCGACGGCGGCGCGAGCCTTGACCAGGTTGTCCTTCCAGGTGTCCAGCGGGCGTGCACGCACGCGCCGGTCGCGGTCGCGGGCGCCGGGGACATCGGTGGTGAACGCGACGGACTCGATGGGGTCCAGCTGCCAGCCGTGGCGGGCGGCGACGAAGAACTCGGCGGCGTCGATCCAGGCGCTCCCGGTGGCGCCGGGGCGGTTGGGCCAGTACCAGCCCTCGGAAGCCTTCTCGTGCTGGACGCCGATCAGGCCGATGTGGTCCCAGGTGTCGGGGACCTTGAACTGCACGTGCACGCGAGCGCGGGCGTAGGGGTTCTCCCGGAGCATGTCCGCGGTGTCGTCGCGGCGCAGCCGGTACCCGGGGCCGATGCCCAGCTCACTGCACATGGCTCCGTACATGAAGCGGCCGTCGACGTAGGCGAAGCCGTCGATCTTGGGGGTCTTCGCCGGGTCGTGCAGGGGGATGCAGTCCGGGTGAGTGTCCGAGGAGGATCCGGCCACGAGGTGCTCGACGTGGTGCTGGCCGGAGGTGCGGTGCAGCTCCTCGGCGATGTCCTCGGTCAGCGGGTACGGCTCGAGGTTCTTCGGCAGGGTCAGGGCCCAGAGGTTGGCGCCGGTGGCGGTGGGGCTGTCCATGAGCTTGGCTCCGCGGAAGTGCGCACCGATGATGCCTTCGGTGGCCTGCCAGGCCAGGCGGGCCTGATCCGGGCTCAGCGGGGCGTCGCCGAACCACCCGGAGACGAACTGCACCAGCATGCGCTTGCCGGTCTGGCGGTGCTCGAAACGGCCGGTGGCCGGGGAGCCGAGGTTGTGTCCTCCGTCGATCCAGCCGGGAGTCTGCACCAGCAGCCAGTGGCGCTTGCCCGGCGTGGCCACCGGGGTCTTGCCCGTGAAGAAGATCCGGTCCACACCGACGGCGGCCGCAGTGTCGAGCATGTCGGTGAGGTTCGGGTTCTTCCGACGGGGGCCGATCTTCGGCGGCACCGCCTGCCCGTTGTCCAACACGCCCCGGCCCGTGGTGTAGTCCGCCCACAGGTTCTTGCGGGCGGCGAGGTTGCGGTAGGCCACGGGGCGGAACGTGGTGGGGGTGTTGTCGCGCAGGCCAGCGCGCCCTCCGGGACGCTCGCGGTTGGAGTAGGCCATGGGGACCTCCGGTCGATCTGACAGTTAGGGCAACCCTACATTGCGCTAAGCCTCCTCGGTAGGGAGCAGGTCCAGCGCGTCGAGCTGGCCGGGCAGCACCGCAGGCGGGGACGTGTCGTGGAGATCGTCGGTGTCGCCGTCCGGGGTCGGTTGGCCGACGTGGGCCAGCAGGGCGAGCTCGGCGGCCAGGGTGTGGGCGCCGCAGTGGCGGCTGCGGTGGCGGGCCAGGCGGCGACGGTCACCTGGCATGGGCCATCTCCGTCTCCAGGGAGCTGCGCCAGAGCGAGGTGTGCACCACGGTGGAGCCGGCGGCCATGATCTGGCCCAGGTGGTGGGCGATGCCGCGGCAGGAGACGGACAGGTGGATGCCGACGGAGCGGCCCAGGCGGTGGATGCCCAGCAGGAGGTTCTCGGCGACGTCAGCCTCGTGTTCCCCGGCCGGGGCGAGGTCGGCCCAGCGCTGGCGCAGATGGGCGTAGTCGTCCAGGACGAGCACGATGGGCTGGAAGGGCTCGGGGTGCTCCTTGGCGAGGGAGGCGACCTCCACCAGGTGGTAGCGCTCGCGCATCAGCTCGCTGGCGGCACGGATTCGCTCGAGCTGGTCGCTGACGTCGGCGGTGACCACCTGCGCATACCGATGGTCCTCGACCTTGTCCAGCTCCCCGGGCAGGCCCAGGCCCCAGGCCTGCCAGCCCACGGAGACCGCGGTCTCCATGATCCCGCGCTGGATCACGCTCTTGCCGCTGTCGCGGTCGCCGATGATCAGCAGGTGACCCTGGCGGGGGTCCCAGAGCACGTGCTCGCCGGCCTCGACGGGGCCCACGTCGATCGTGGCCTGCACGTCGGCGGCCGGCGCGGCCTCCGGGGCCGGGGAGGCGTAGCGGTCGGGGAGGTATCCGTGCCAGTGCTCCCCGGTTGCCTCGTCCACGGTGACCGGCGCGCTGGAGTAGCCCATCTTGCGCAGCTTCTCGACGGCCGCGGGGTCCTGGGAGACGTCGACGAGGGTGTGCGGGATCTTGTGGGCGCGCAGGTGGGCCTTCACGGTCATGCAGGGGCCGCAGCCGGGGCTGGTGTAGATCGTGTACATGGGTGCTCCTCGGTCGGAGATGGCCGGGGCCGTGGCCGGCCCTCACTTCCCATAAGGCCGGCATCCGGCGCTGATGTCCCTCCCCGTTCCGGGGTCAGCTTTCATGCGCCGGGTGCAGCAGCAACGCGTCGGCGGGGATCGTCGAGGTGTGCTCGAGGTGCCCGACCTCGAGGCCGGCGGCCAGCAGGGCCTGGACCGCGGGGTGGTCCTCGGCTAGGTCCTGGAGGAGGACCAGGGGGACGTGTCGCGGAGATGCGGGCGGCGCCGCTTCCTCGGCCGGCGCGGCCGGCAGCGGCGACTCCGTCGCACCATCCGCGGCGAGGGTGCCTTCTGGCTCGGCTTCTGGCGTGGGTTGTGGCGTGGAGTCCAGGCCGGCCTTCCGTTGCAGGCGGGCGAGGTCGGCGTGGCGGGCCGGGGGCAGCTTGGCGGTCTCGAGCAGCTCGAGGGCGCTGGTGAGTCCGGTGTGGTCGCCGCTGGCGAGCCAGGTGGCCACGATCAGGCCCACGCGACCGGCCTTGCCGGAGTCGTGGCCGGGGTCGCCGGGAACAGGGTGGGCCGCGGTGAGGTCGTCGAGCTGGGCGTGCTTGAGCCCGGCGGTGAGCAGGCCGGTCAGCGCACGGCGGTCGCGGGCGGAGAAGGTGCGGGGCACCTGGTCAGGATGCCAGGTAGCCCAGGACGGCGAGCAAGGCGAGCACGTGCCCGGCGACGAGGTACGGGGCCATGGGCACGCGGGTCTTGCGCTGGCCGCGCAGCAGGGCCGGGACCGCGCCGAACAGGGCGGCGAGCACGTAGCTGGCCAGGATGGCCAGCACCCAGGCACCGGGGCCGTGGACACCGATGGCCAGGGCGGCCACGGTGACGAGCTTGACGTCGCCCATGCCGGTGCCGCCGATCAGGTGCATCACCATCAGCACGACGGCGGCGATCACGGTGACCACCAGCCCCTGGAGGGCCCAGGCGCCGTATCCGGTGACCAGCAGCCCCACCGCGGCGCCGAGGTTGATGGCGCCCAGGGCGGCCACGGCCCAGTTCGGGATGAGCCGGTGGGCCCGGTCCACGCGCGCCATGTAGATGCCCAGGCAGGCCAGGGCGATCAGGGCGAGCGCGGCGTGGA
Organism: Micrococcus sp. KRD096; assembly: GCF_017168495.1. Lineage (NCBI taxonomy): Bacteria > Bacillati > Actinomycetota > Actinomycetes > Micrococcales > Micrococcaceae > Micrococcus > Micrococcus sp. KRD096. The sequence goes on from NZ_JABFAY010000022.1 coordinate 51,851, forward strand.
CCATGAGCACGGGCAGCCCGGCGACCGCGGCGCCGGCGATGCCCAGCAGGGCAGCCAGGGCCCCGCCGGGACCGATCAGGGTGCGCACCGTCCGCGGCGGCACCGTGTAGGGCGCCGGCGCGGGGTCGGTGGCCGCGGGGGACGTGTCGTGGAGATCAGGCGACACGGTAGCCATGGGCCCGCAGCTCCTCGATCAGGGCGGTGGTCTCCACCTCGGGCTCGAGGTCCTCCTCGAAGGACTCCAGGTAGGAGTAGAGCTTCTCGATCAGGCGGGTGACCTCGGTGTGGTTGCCGGCGGCGGCCTCGGTGACCAGAGCGTCGCGCCAGGCGGCCTCGTTGGCGGGGTCGATCGCGCGGCCGACGCGGGCGGCCAGCTGGGCGTGCTCGCGGTGGCCGGCGGCCAGGGAGCGGGCCACGAGCTCGTGGGCGGCGTCGCAGATGGTCTGGACCATCTCCTGGACCAGGGTCTCGGTCCAGGCGACGTTGGAGGCCTTGGCGTGCTCGAAGGGCACTCCCCTCACCAGACGCATGGCGGCGACCAGGGCGGGGGTGGAGGCCTTCACGGGGTCATCGCCGATCAGGGACTGCACGACCTGCCAGTCGGTGAGCACGTCCTCGTGGACGCGGTAGCCCTCGCTGCCCACGGCGGGCAGGTAGGGGGTGCCGTCCGCGGCCTGGCCGAGCAGGCGGCGGGTCTGGCCGGTGAGCTTGTTGCGGTTGCTGGAGGCGGACTTGCCGTCGGAGCGCTGGGTGGGCCAGAACGCGGCGTGGACGGCCTCGGCGCTCGCGCCGGGGTGCAGGGCCAGGTAGGCGGCCAGGGCGACGCAGCGGGCGGTCTGGGTCGTCGAGACCTCGCCGGTGGCCGCGGTGACGGGGGCCTGGCCCTGGGCGCCGACGAGCTTGAGCTCGCCGAGCATCAGGATCATCGGGGCCTGGGTGGTGGCCTGCTCCAGCAGGTGTGCGGCGTCCAGGTCGATCTGCTTCTGCGGGTCGGTCGAGGCCAGCTGCTCGGGGGCGGCGTCCTTCTCGTCCTCGTCCTCCGCGGGGGACGTGTCGTGGAGATCGGTGGCCGCCTCCTGCTGCGCCGGCTCGGCGGTCGCGGCCGGCTCGGGCTCGGGCTCGGGCTCGGGCTCGGGCTCGGGCTCGGGCTCGGGCTCGGGCTCGGGGGCAGTCTCGGCGGGTCCTGCGGTCTCGGTGACTGCGACGACGGCCGGGGTCTGGTCCTGGGCCTCGGGGGTGATGTCCTCGGGCTCGGTCGGCACGGCGGCCGCCGCGGCCTGGTCCTGGCTCTCCTCGTCCTCGTCCTCGTCCATGGTGT
>NZ_JABFAY010000022.1:53268-53784 GCF_017168495.1 Micrococcus sp. KRD096
GGACCTGGCATCGGCGCTTGGCCGAAAAAGGCACATGGGACACGGTGCTGGCCACGCTGACCGCCGCCGCTGACGCCGAAGGCCTGATCGATTGGTCGGTCTCGGTGGACTCCACGATCGCCCGCGCCCACCAGCACGCGACGAACATCACCCGCCACACAGGGGGATGGATCGAACTACAAGAATCCGCGTGAGGAGCCGGCCGATCACGGCATCGGGCGCTCCCGGGGAGGGCTGAGCACGAAGATCCATCAGCTCGTCGATGGGACCGGGCTGCCGCTGGTCAGCCTGATCACCCCCGGCCAGGCAGGGGACTCCCCGATGCTGCTGCCGCTGCTGGGGCGGCTGCGCGTGGCACGGCCGGTAGGGCGGCCCCGGACCCGCCCCGAGGCGGTGCTGGGCGATAAGGCGTACTCCTCCCGGGCGATCCGCACCCACCTACGCGCCCGTGGGATCAAAGCGGTCATCCCCGAACCGGCCGACCAGCAGGGCCACCGCAGACGGCGCGGTGCCCGC
>NZ_JABFAY010000023.1:0-475 GCF_017168495.1 Micrococcus sp. KRD096
CGTTGGGGCCGTGGGTGCGGGCGATGCTGAAGAGCGTGTCGCCGGGCTTCACGGTGTAGGTCAGGGCGGGGAGCACGCGCTCCCACGCGGCGGCCGCGGCCGTGAACCGGTCGGCGTAGGCCCGGTCGGCGGGGACCTTCTTCCCAGCCAGGTTGGTGACGGTGAGGGTCCCGTACCGGTAGAGGGTGGCCGCGTCGCCGATGTCGCCGCGCGCGTCAGCGATGCACTGCCGGAAGTGACGGGCACCGTAGGCGACGTTGTCCTCGGCGTCGGCGAGGTTGTAGCCGTTGCGGATGGCGTCGAGGATGAGCGCGGGGGAGGTGATCTGAGTGACGCCGACCCCGTTGGACTTCTTGCCCTCCACGAGGACACCGACGAGGAACTGCTGGAAGTTCTGGGCGGTGACCGGCCTGTTGTAGTTCGCGGGCTCCGTGTAGGACTGCCTCCCGAACATGCCGATGTCGTTGCCGTAGGT
>NZ_JABFAY010000024.1:0-418 GCF_017168495.1 Micrococcus sp. KRD096
TTTATGGAGCTAATAACCAAATAACGTAACGAGACAACCACTGATTGCCGTTGTCATGATGTGAACAAGAATTTCATTCATAAATCGCACCTCCTCTCTACGCCGAATTGACATCTGAGAGATAGACGACCTTCACATTATAACAAATCTCTCCTTCCATGAAATAACATGAATATTAATAAATGTTGTTATATATTAAAGATAAATAAATATAAGGGTGGGATTGATAATGTTTGGCGATCAAAGACAAGAAGCTACAAAATATGTCATTAAAGAAGGTTATCAAGATATTTATTTCCTCAACAAAAACGGGGAATGGTATTATTTCGAAGTAAGAAGTGTCTGGCGTGGCAAACATATTATTAGAGTTAAAGATGGTTTGTTAGGTTGGAGAAAAGAAATAGTAACTGAATAAAGA
>NZ_JABFAY010000025.1:0-966 GCF_017168495.1 Micrococcus sp. KRD096
ATCGAGGAGAAGCTGCGCGGCGCGTTCGAGGACCAGGCCGCCCAGCTGCAGACCTCCACCGGCGCCCCGTGGCTGACGCGCAACGAGGCCCGCGCGATGCGGAACCTGCCGGCCGTCGAGGGCGGCGACGAGCTCGTGGTGCCCCTGAACGTCCTCACCGGCGGGCAGGCATCCCCCACGGACTCCGGCACGCAGAACCTGCGCGCCGGCCACACCCCGCGGGTGAAGGCCGTGGGCTCCATCGAGTACGAGCTGAAGGCCCCGGCCGGGGACACCATCCCGGCCGAGGAGACCGACCCGCTCGTCAAGGTGTTCCGCGCGCACTTCAAGCGCCAGCGCGCCGCCATCACCTCGGCCACCGGCGCGAAGTCCCCCACCTGGTGGGACGGGAAGCGGTGGGACGCCGAGCTCGCCGAGGACCTCCTCGACGCCGGCTCGGACCTCGCCACCTCCGCCGCCCGTGACGTCCTCACCGGCATGGGCCTCGACCCCGACCAGTACGACACCCCCCGCACCGAGGCGTTCCTGGCCAAGGTCGCCGAGCGCATCGCCTCCCAGGTCAACGCCGCCACCCTCCGCCAGATCGAAGCCGCGCTCGCGGACGACGACGAGGACGACGACGTCGACCCGGTGGGGCACGTGTTCGACGTGGCCGAGGAGTCGCGCGCCGACCAGGCGGCCATGACCGCGGCCGCCACGTTCGTGGGCTTCGGTATGGCCGAGGCCCCGCGGCAGGCGGCACCGAAGGCCACGAAGCGGTGGGTCGTGAACTCGTCGAACCCCCGCGCCTCCCACGCCGCACTGGACGGCGAGGAGGTCGGGATCGAGGAGGACTTCTCCAACGGCATGCCCTGGCCGGGCAGCTTCACCGGCGACCCCGAGGACGTGGCAAACTGCCAGTGCTCGCTCGTCATCATCCGCTGACCGAGGAGGTCAACATGCGCATCAAGACCGTCCCCGTGGGCG
>NZ_JABFAY010000026.1:0-965 GCF_017168495.1 Micrococcus sp. KRD096
GTGGGTGCCGGCGCGGGTGCTCCCTGGCGATGCCGCCCGAGTCGCCTCTCGGGGTTCCGTGGGCAGGGCAACCGGTTCCGTGGGCGGGTCAGCCGGTTCCGTGGGCAGAAGAGTGACTCCTTCCGCCCACGGAACCTGAATCGCCGCCGGTTCTGCCCACGGAACCCTGCCCACGAAGCCCTGCCCACGAAGCCCTGCCCACGGGACGCGGGGATTCTGGAACACTGGGACGCACGCCTCATGCGGCCGGACCGCGGCGGGCGGAGAGGAGGGCCATGACGCGCACCAGCACGTACGGGTTCCGGGAGGGGACGCTGGACACCGTCCGGCGCAGCATGCGGACCGTCGCGGTGCATCGCGACGACGGCGAGCTCGTCGGCCGGGTGGTCCGTGGGGAGCTGGCGGGCTGCGAACGCACCGGCACGTTCCGCTGGGAGTCGATCGGCGGTGCCGCCACCACGGTGGGGATCCGCCGGGCCACGTGGCGCAGCGCGGTGGGCCGCCTGCTGCGCCCGACCTATGCCGTGACGCATCGACCGGACGTCACGGCACCGGCCGAGGGGGAGCCACCGGCGCCCGTGCATGACGAGCTCAAGGAGATCTGGGGCGAGAACGTGCTCTACTTCGCCGTCGACGGGACGGTCCAGGGGCGTCGCGTGGTGGCCCGCGCGGACTGGGACGGCTCCGTGGAGGTGCGGGCACAGGGGGAGGACGGCGGCCGGCCACGGCGGGTCGCCCGGTTCCACTCGGGTGGGATGTTCTCCCTGACCCGCGTCGAGGTGGATCACGAGGCCGCCGGCACCACACGGGACGGTGCGCTGTTCGGCGTGCTCATGCTGCTGCCGTTCGTGGCGCGCCTCCATCGGGAGGAGTCCTCGCTGATCGAGGAGCTGCTCGGCTGAGTGCACGCTCCGCGTCGTCCGCGCCTGCCGCGTCCGGGGCCGCCGCTACCCTCGAGGCATGCC
>NZ_JABFAY010000027.1:0-456 GCF_017168495.1 Micrococcus sp. KRD096
GTCACGCACACGCTGCAGACCTCCGCGGCGGTCGACGACCCGTCGACCGCGTTCGTCCTCTCTGGGGGGCTGGGGGCGTCGACGACGTCCCCGCACGTGCGGATCGGCGGCCTGTCCGGCGGCTCGCAGGTCGTCTCGACACGCACGGTGTCCGTCCCGCTCGCGTACGGCAAGGCCCAGACCCTGTCCTGGTCGGCCAGCATGTCCGGGCTGGCGTACATCCCGACGACCGCGAAGGTCTCCGGGTCCGTCCCGGTGCCGGCGCGCCCTCTGGCCGCCCCTGCGGCGCCGTCGGGCGTGCAGGTCACCCAGTCCTCGGACACCCGGCACGTCATCAACTGGACGCGCAACAACCCGGGCTCGGCCTCAGCCCCGTACCAGAACCAGGTGATCCAGCGGTCCGCGGACAACGCGACCCCGTGGAAGACCGTGGCCACCGTCGGCAACGTGTCCTCC
>NZ_JABFAY010000028.1:0-16660 GCF_017168495.1 Micrococcus sp. KRD096
CGGACGACCTGCTCGGGGGTGTGACGCTTCCTGCTGTTCGTCATGATCTGACCAGTCTCCCTGCCCGCGACCGCGGGCAACAGGACGACTCTCATAACGACTGGACCTACGAAACGGGGTCAGCCCACCCTCAGCAGCCGCGTTCCCGCGCCGCCGTCTCCTACACTAAGGAGGCGGTCGACGCGCCTCCCGCGCGCGGCATCGCCGTCGTGGGGCACCGTCAAGAGAAGTCCCGCATCGACGGCCGGTCCCCCACTCGGGTGGCCCACGCTCAGAAAGGCAGGCGCGAACCGATGACCACACGGCGACCAAGACGACCCTCCGAACCCGTCGCCAGCGCGTTCCGCGCCGCGGCCGTCCAGGCTTATGGTGACGCTTCGCACCTCTCACCTGTCACAGGTCGCCCTGCCCCTCGCCGCTATCTGGTGGAGCTCTGGCAACGCCGACACTTCATCTGGTGGCAGTCCCGAGGACGGCTCGTCACAGGAAACGACGACAGTCGTCTCGGGTCGGTATGGCTCATCCTTCGCCCAATGCTCGACGCGATCTTCTACTGGCTGATCTTCGGTTTGCTTTTGCGTTTCGACCACGGAATGGACAATTTCGTCGCCTTCGTCATCGTGGGTGTGTTCATGTTCCAGATGACCAGCGCCGCATTGACATCTGGCACGCGGACCATCGCGTCGAACCTGTCCTTGACCCGCGCCTTCCGGTTCCCACGCATGGCGCTGCCCTTGGCCGATCTCGTGTACGACGTGCTCCAGCGACTACCGGCGATCGCAGTGATGTTCATCCTCGTCATAGCGATCCCCCCGCATGAGACACCTGAGTGGTCCTGGCTGGTCTTCCCGGGTGTCCTGGGGCTGCACGTGATCCTAAACTTCGGCATCATGCTCCTGCTGGCGCGGCTCAGCACCCTCCTTCCGGATGTGAGCCGCATGGTGCCGTTCGTGTCCCGTCTCCTGATGTACGGCTCCGGAGTCATCTTCCCGATAACGCGTTTCACGGACAACCACCCCGCCCTCCATGCGATCATCCAACTCAACCCGTTGTATGTACTGATCACGATGTACCGTCAGGTCATCATCGAGGGGGTGACGCCGCCGGCGTCGAGCTGGGCGATGCTCGCCGCGTATGCAGTGTGCCTGACGATTGTCGGCGGCATTGTCTTCTGGCTCGGAGAGGAGTCGTACGGCCGTGACCAGTACCGCTAACCAGGACCATGCGCAGCCGCCGGAAGCGTTCGAGGGGGGGCACCTAGCTTCGTCTGGCGGCCTCAACCTGCTCGCTACGGACATCATCCTCGATTACCCCGTGAGGATCGCTCGGGACGAGAAATCTCGCGGGCTCTTTTCTCGGGGCGGTGAACTGGACGTCGTCCATGCTGTGAGGGGGGTGTCCTTGGCCGCACGGAAGGGCGAATTCATCGGACTCGTCGGACGCAATGGGTCCGGCAAGAGTGCCCTGCTCCGCGTCCTGGCAGGCGTTGAGGCGCCAACATCTGGGGAGGTCTTTGCCGCTTCTGCGCCCCAATTGATGGGTGTGGGGGCAGCGCTCATGCCCAACCTCACCGGTCTAGACAACATTCGTATCGGTCTACTCGCGATGGGCTTGACCCCAGCCGAGGTCCACGACCGAATCCCACAAGTCGCTGAGTTGGCCGACATCGGAAAATCCATTCGCATGCCCATGCGTACATACTCCTCCGGCATGCGGGCCCGCCTGCGCTTCGCGATCTCAGTAGCGTCGCAACCCGACATCATCATGATTGACGAAGCACTTGCGACCGGCGACGACGCTTTCCGGGAGCGGTCCAATCAAGCAATGCGAGACCTGATCGCCCGGTCTGGCACAGGCTTCCTCGTCAACCATTCCGCCGGAGTGATCCGAGAGATGTGCACCCGCGTCGTCTGGATGGATGAGGGCGCAATCATCGAAGACGGAGACACCCTCGATGTCATGCAGCATTACAGCTATTTCACGAGCGCCCTACGCAAGCACGGGGAAGAGAAAGCGCTCGAAGTCCGGGCACGGTACGAGACGACCGAGGCAGAACGCATCGTTGCTCTCAAGGGCACCACGGGTCATTAAAAGAAGGGGACCGTCTCACACGAGAGACGGTCCCCTTCTTTCTCCGGCGCTACGTCACCGCCGACCCTCTACCACGGCCAGGATCTGGGCACCGATCTCCTCGGGCGAGAAACGCTCCCGCATGAATGCTTGGGCCCGCTCAGACTCCTCGAGGAAGAGGGCCGGGTCTGAAGAGTACCTGCGGATCCGGTCGGCCGCGTCGCGGACGCCCTCGACGACCCATCGATCGTCGTAAACGGCCTCAGCCCCCGCCCACGGGAAGATCACCGGCACACAGCCCGCTGCACCACCTTCCGCGATCGCCTGATGCGTTCCTTCGTGGTCGCTCGTGGACAAGATGATGCCTGGCTTGGCGCGGTACCACTCCGCGATGTCATAGGAGTGTCCGCCGAACCGGACGGCTTCGCGGAGCACCGCAGACGACTCAATCCGCAAATACTGCGCCTCAAAATAACTCCGCTCAGCAGTTCGCTTCATGAGCCACGCGTACTCGTGGTACTCCTTACCCATGACGTCGAGACGGTAAGTCGGGTCGTGCGACGCCAGCAGTTCGGTCACGTCGAGCGCGAGGTCCAGACGCTTCGAATGTGGCACGGAGCCAACAAGACCGAGGGCATGCGGATCCGGTGCGTTCCGAGGCGCCGCAAATCGCTCGAAGTCGAAGGTGTTACCGATGACCACGGACCGATCCACCGGCACTCCGAAGAGCAACTGCGCCCGCCGCATGCCGACGGGTGACACGAACACGAAGGTGTCCACGGCGGACAGGTCGGCGTCCTTGAGGTAGCGAGTGCGAAGTTCCTGGGCGTGGAGGCGCACCACAAGCCGCTGGTCGTCCTGCTTGTGGTGGCTGTACCACTTCACGTTCCCGAGCGCCCACTCACAGAAGATGACATCCGCTTCGGCGAGGAGTCGGAGGCTGCGTTCCTCGTCGTGGATATCGTGCCCGTCCCACTGGTCGACGATGACACGGTGACCCGCGGCTTCGAGCTGCGCCATGATCTGCGGCAGGAACTTCAGGTCATGGCCAGCGACGAGGACGTTGAGAGGCACCGTCTGAGTCTCCCCTACGGGTGGCCCCGCCTCTCCAGACGCAACGGGCGGAAGGGGGTCTGCCTCCTCGTGGACGACCGCGGTGTCGATCGGGACAGCCGTCGAGTCCGTGTAGGTCACCTTGCCGACGTGTTCGACGACGTGCTGCCAGGCAAAGACCTCGTCATCGGCTAGGGCAGGTCGCTCCCCGAGAACAGAGCCGGCGTAGACGTCGGCGTCCACCAGTACAGTGCCCTCATCGATGTCCGCCGTCAGGGCAGCGATTCGCACGTGTGCGTCGCCCGGCGACCATTCGACGGTCCGAGTGCCCACGGCCTTCCAAGGTCCGAAATGCAGAGCGAGCGAGAAGTCCTCCACGAGGTGCTCGTCCAGAACAGGGGCGCCCTCACGGTGGATGACGACGTTCCGGATGCCGGCCTCTTGCAGCTTTGCCACCCTCTCCGGAAGAGCGGCGAGGACGACGGGACTGGCGGCATCAACGCCCTCGGTTGTGTCGGTCACCAGGTACAAGGCAGGACGCATGGTCTGGGCCTCGAACAACGGTACGTCTGCGGCGGCGCACTCGACTGCGATCGGCGCGGCCTGCGGACTGCGGACTCGGAACCCAGCGACGCGCATCATGTACACCAAACGGTGAGCACACGTGTGCGTCTCGTAGACGTGGCGGAACGCCTCCCAAAGGCCGGCGTGCCGACGCTGCTCAGACGACTTCCAGCCCTCCAGATAGGCCGCAGCCTCATCGGGGGTGGTCACGGTCGGGACGGTGCCCGCCAACGTCTCGTCTACGCCACGGCCCGCAGAGCTGAGTACCGTCGACCCAGACGCGGTGATCTCCACGACCCGGCGAGAGAACATGCTCGGCGAGTCCACCACCGAATTGCCGTTCAGGTGGATCGGGTGGGCCTTATAGGCCTGGCACATCTCGGGATAGCTCAGGCTTCCTCGGGCGTACCGGCGGAAACGGTCCGGCAGGCGGTACGGCGAGTTGGGATCGTTGTGCACCCGCTCGTAGATCGCCAAGCCGTGTGGGGCAGACTCATAGAACAGGAAATCCAGCCCCTGTTTACGGGTCGCATACTTGTCCCCGTAGTAGGTCCCGCCATACGCGATAGCTTCGTCTTGTGCCCGGGTGCTGGGTAGCGGGTTGTGCAACAGAGGCTGCGCCGCGAACGGGGCCGAGGCGACGGTCGTGATCTGGTTGTCCGGAAGCGCGTTGTAATCAACAATGGTGCGCGCGTCCGTCGTGAACACGTAGTCGCACAGGGCTGCGGTGCGCTTGAACCGGTTGAAATGGACCGGATCCTCCTTGTTCCAGAACATCACGGGGATTCCGTGAAGCCTGCAATGCGCGATCAGCTCGACCACCGGCGCGTGAGTCTCGTCATCGTAATACCCAATGATCCCGGTCCAGGCGCTGTCGTTGCCTCGCCAAGCGGACTCAATGAACAGCGCATCCACGCGGTGGTCTTCGAAGGTCTCGCGCCAGTCCTCAGGCCGCACACGCAAGGCGGTCAACTCGGGGACGAAGGTGTCCGTCGTGAATTCGTCGCCGATGAAGGCGACTGTGTAATCGGTGAGCGGGCGTTCTGCGTCGTCCAGTGAGGCCCGGAACTCCTCGGCCAAGGCCATTAGTGAAGCGGCGATGCGCTCGCCCGTGACTGGCCAGCGCCGATTCTCCTTGACCCAGCGTCGAGCACGAACCCCCATGGCGCGAGCAGCATCTGGGGCGGCGAGAGTTTCGCGCAGACGCTCGACGAGGCTCGCCAGGTCGTCCTTCTGGAAACTGACCGCAGTGTCTCCATCAGGCCCGCAGAACACCTTGTGCGGCGAGACATCGGAGAGGACCACCGCCCCGCCGACCGCCATCGCCTCCAGCGGCTTCAATGGCGAAACGAGCTCGGTCACCGGCAAGGACTTCCGGGCCAGGGGGAACACATCGATGCTCGAGAGGTACGCTGGCATGTCTGCGTTCGGAACGTTCGTGACGAACCGCGTCTCAGGATCAAGACCGCGTGTGGCGATCCTCGCCTTCAACGTATCGAGATATGCGCCCCCGCCGATGATGAGGAAGTTGAACCGGACTCCCTCTGCCTTGAGTGTCGCGAGCGCGTCGGTGACGAGATCGAGGCCTTCGTAATCGGTGACGCTGCCCGCGAAACCCACGACCGGAGCCTCCGTATCGGTGAATCCCAGGCCGCGCAAGAGCGCGTGATCCTTGCCAAGAGGGGCGAACACCTCTGGGTCAACGCAGTTGGGCGCGACGGTGACCTTGTCCGCATCGATGCCGCGGGCAGCAAGGTCTTCACGCATCTCATCCGTGATGACGACCACTCGGTCGGCTTCGCGGGCGACGAGGTCTTCATAGCGGCGGTCAAGCCGATACTGGTCCGACTGCTCCCAGCCCGGCCGGACGGATGCCGCAGACACTTCCCAGAATCCGCGCATCTCATACACGAACGGCACCCCGAGCCGACGGGCTGCGATCAGGGCGGGCAGAGCGGACAGATAGTTCGAGGCGGCCAGGATGAACTCGGGCTTCTCGATCATGGCTTCGCGGACGTACGCATCGGCAGCCACCTGGAAGAAGACGTCGAGATCGCCCTCCCATGTAGGGAGACCAGGGTTGTGCACGTGGCGTACGCCGTCGATCTCCGACACATCACGACGCTGCTTGACAGGCACTCGCCGCCCGGGGACGACCGGCTTCTTGTCCCAAGGCTTGCCTGGCAGGGGCGCTACGACCACGTCCAGCCCTTGGGCCACGAGCCCTGCGGCGACGCCCTTGGTCCGGGACGTGTAGCCATTGGTCACAGACACGGGTGACATGCCCACGGCGTAGAGCACCCGGCCTCGCACGGGGAGGTAATTGCAGGTGCGGTGACGTGCGGGAAGCGGGTAGTCCGCTTCAAGAAGGCGGTTGAGAGAGTCGACGCGACGAACGAAGTTCTCTTCAGAGTCGGTCAGGCCCGACTTTCCACGAAGCTGATCCAGCACCTCCCGCGCGCCACTGAGGTCCCCGCGTTCCTGGATGAGTTTGCGCGCCAGCGGCAGGCCCGCGGCGACGGTCCTCCGGCGGGCGAAAGCGGCCTGGAGCGAGTCGAGCGACTCTTGCGTCGATATTCGACGCCCCGTGGCGGGCCGCGTACCCCCGCGGCCCGCCACAGCGGAAGACCCCATGCGTGCAGCACGGGCGGTGCGGGTGATCTTTGCGTTGAGACGGCGGTGATACATGATCATTACGAACACCGCAGCGCACAACATCCAGAACAGCGCGACGATGAGGATCGCGTGGTCCACCAGGAAGGCGAGTACCGAACCCACGACAGCGAGCAGAATAAAAAGCCCCATGACGAGTTGCTGGCGTCGTGAGAAGCGAAGAAAGAGTTGGATCATGGGTGCGATTCCTCGGGTGCTGTAATCGGCGGGGCAGGTCTGGCGTCTCTGCGACGAGCAGTCAGGTGACGAGCCGGGGCGGGAAGTCGATGACGGACGTGACAATGTCATCGCGCGTATAACGTGCTACCCATCCGAGTTCCTTCTCAATGAGCGAGACGTTGGCTGTCAAGGCCCCCGGGTCACCCGGGCGGCGGGGCTGGATGTCGTAATCAAGATCCACGCCGGGGCGGCGGCGGAAGGCATCTACGACTTCGAGAACGCTGCTTCCGCTTCCGGTGCCCACGTTGTAGATCCGGGTCGCTGGGTCGGTGCTGCCCTGGACCGCCGGCAGGGCCGCCAGGTGCGCCTCGGCCAGGTCGACGACGTGGACGTAATCGCGTACACATGTGCCGTCGACGGTGGGGTAATCGTCGCCGAAGACCGAGAGACGCTGGCCGCGAGTGATGACATCACGGATCGCCGGCATGAGGTTCGTCGTCGTGGTATCGGCCAGAATGGCGTCTTCCGCGCCGGCGACATTGAAGTAGCGCAATGCCACCGCCCGGAGACCCCAGGCGCGGGAAGCGTTCGCGAGAGCTAGCTCACTCACGAGCTTGGACTGGCCGTACGGATTGATCGGCACCGTCGGGGTGTCCTCGAACACGATCGACGAGTCCGGCTCACCATAGACCGCTGCCGACGAGGAGAAGATCATCGACGCGGCTCCCGCAGCTCTCATGGCAGCCAGCACGTTTACAGTTGCACCGACGTTCGACCGAAAATAATCCTCCGGCTGCACGACGGAGTCCGCGACCACCTTCTTCGCGGCGAAGTGAACGACGACGTCAATCGACTCTTCTTTCAGGAGAGTGGTCAGCGCAGCTACGGCCGCGTCGCTCGCGAGGTCGATCGTGTACACGGGGACATCGGCCGGAACGCGCTGTCTGAGGCCTGTCGAGAAGTCGTCAACGACGACGATGTCGGCCCGGCCCTGTTGCCGTGCTACGGAGACGAAGTGAGACCCGATGTATCCGGCGCCGCCGGTCACGAGCAGGCGCATGTTGTCCTCCTTGGTCGTGGTACTGCCCGTCTGGGACATACGGGGCGGGGCAGCCGTCACCGACCGCCCCGCCACAGGTGCCGAGTTCGTGTCAGCGCCACTGGCCGCGCGTGTCGATGACCTTCTTGCCCTCGGTGGTGGCACCGAGGCTGGCGAACGCATCGTGGTCCACCAGTAGCAGGACGACGTCCGCCTCCCGAATGCCGTCCTCGGCCGGGACCAACTCCACGTTGTCACGGCCGGCCAGCGCAGCGGGCAGCTCCTCCACGTGCGGCTCCACGACGAGGATGCGCGAACCGGTGAACTGCTGCGCCACCTCGATCGCGATGTTCAGGGCAGGCGATTCACGCAGATCGTCGATGTTCGGCTTGAATGCCAGACCGAGGACGGCCACCACGGGGGCACGGCCGGTGGCCTGCTGCACGTCGAACGCGGCGGCCTTGGCCTGGTCCACGACCCACTTCGGCTTGCCGTCGTTGATCTCGCGGGCCGCACGGATGATGCGGGCCGTCTGCGGTGCGGCGTCGACGATGAACCACGGGTCCACAGCGATGCAGTGGCCGCCCACGCCGGGGCCCGGCTGGAGGATGTTGACACGGGGGTGGTGGTTGGCAAGCTCGATGAGCTCCCACACGTCGATCCCCAGGTCGGAGCAGATCAGGGACAGCTCGTTCGCGAAGGCGATGTTCACATCACGGAACGAATTCTCGACCAGCTTGGCCATCTCCGCGGTGACGCAGTCCGTCACGAGGATCTCCCCCTGACAGAACGCCTCATACAGCTGCTTGGCGCGCTGCGCGGCCTCCGGCGTGGACCCGCCCACGATGCGGTCGTTCGTGACGAGCTCGATCATGACCCGGCCGGGCAGCACCCGCTCCGGGCAGTGGGCGAAGTCCAGGGTGACGCCGTCCAGGTCCGGCCGTGCCTCGCGGATGACGGCGGCCATGTGCTCGGTGGCGCCGGGGGGCGAGGTGGACTCCAGGATCACGAGCTCGCCGCCGCGCAGCTGCGGGGCGAGACCGCGGGCCGCAGCCTCGATGTAGCCGAGGTCCGGCGAATGGCCGTCCTTGAAGGGCGTCGGGACCGCGACGATGTACGCGTCGGCCTGCGGCGTCTTCAGGGACGCGGACAGTCGACCGGCCTTGACGTTGCGCTCCACGAAGTCCGCCAGGTCCGGCTCCACGAAGGGCACGGTGCCTGCGTTGACCGCGTCCACGGTGCGCTGGCTGACGTCCACGCCGTGCACACGCACGCCGTTCTCGGCCAGGATGGCAGCTGTCGGCAGCCCGATGTAGCCCAGGCCGATCACGGCCACGTCCTTGATCTGCGTCGTCATCTAGAGGTCCTCGTTCGTCTAAGCGGTGGCAAGGGCAGAATCCGGCGCGGGCCGGACTCCCCGTGATGCTCTGTCGAGTATAAGGATTAGTTCAGGCAGACGGCGCCGTCACGCCCAGGCGCCGGTAGAGGGCGTCATAGCGCCGGGCGTTCGCCGCCCAGGTCCGATGCCCGAGCACCCACTCCCGCGCCCTGGCTCCAAGGCCGCGGGCCGCGGCGGGGTCGTCGAGTAGCGCCGCCAGGGCGGCGGCCCACGCCTCCGGTTCCTCGGCCGGCAGCACCCGTCCGGTCACGCCGTCCTCGACGATCTCGCTCAGCGCGGGCAGGTCCGAGACGAGGACGGGCCGGGACGTGGCCATGGCCTCCAGCGGCTTCATGGGCGTCACCGCCCGGGTCACGCCCGTGTCCTTGCGAGGCACGCAGAAGACGTCGAGGGCCTGGTGCCACACGGGAGCCAGGGAACGGTCCACCCGTCCCGGCGCGAGCAGCCGATCCTCGATCCCCAGGTCGGCCGCAAGCCGGCGCAGGGCCGGCAGGGCAACGCCGTCCCCCACCACGGCCAGCCGCAGGCGCGGCCTCTCGTCGACGAGCGCGGCGACGGCACGCACAAGGTCGTCGAGTCCCTCGTACGGCACCACGGAGGAGACGGTGCCGACGATCTCGTCGTCCATGGACAGCCCGAGACGGCGGCGAGCATCCTCGCGTGGGGCGGGCTCCTCCAGGAAGGCGCCCCCCACCCCGTTAGGGCTGAGCACGACGGCGTCCCGGTCCATGCCGGCCGCGGCGATGCGGCGGGCCATTTGCTCACCGAGCGTCACGACGCCGTCGGCAGAACGCACGGCGTCGTCCTCGCGGGCCGTGAACAGGGCGTAGCGGTCGGAGCGCAGCGCCTCGGGTCCGCGCGTCGAGGCCCAGGTGTCCGCCAGCTGCCCGCGCACCTCGTACACCCACGGGACGCCCACGGCCTCCGCGACCGCGCGGGTCACCACGGCGTTGACCCAGTGGGTGGTGGTGTGCAGGACCGCCGGGCGGCGCTCGAGGACCAGATCGAGGAGCATCCGCGCGTGCTGAGCCAGCCGTCCGTCGAATCCCCGGGCCAGGCTCGAGGGCAGGAGGCGGTGGTACACGATGCCGTCCACCATGTCGCGTCGGGCGGCGGTGAGCACGCCGGTCTGGACCGGCCAACCGAGCCGGGTGACGGCCTCTACGTGCCAGCCCTCGTCCCGCAGCGCGCACGCGAGGCTGTGGCTGCGTTGCGCGTATCCGGAACCGGTGTGGGGCAGGGAGTTGGTCAGGACGAACAGTGCCGAGCCCGGGCGGGGCCGATATCCAACGGCCCGGTCCCGGTCTGCCCGCGGCAACGGCAGGGCGCCCCCGCGCAGAGCACGCACCTCGGAGGCGAACCGGGCTCGCACGACACCGTCCCGGCCGGTGCCGCCGAGCAGGGAGATGGCCGCCTCGACGTCACCGCGGTGCCAGGCCACGCGGGCCCTTGCGGCGGCCAAGCCCGGCGTGTCGACGGGCACGGCGTCGAGGACGGCTTGGGCCCGGTCAGGCTCCTGCGCGGCCGTGAGCACGTCCGCCAGTCGCACCCGATCTGGCGCGCCGGCGGACGGCAGGACCGCCTCGACGTGCTCGAGGAGGTCCACGTGCCGGCCGGCGGCCGCGAGACCCACGGCGCCTAAGACCACGCCGGGGCGTGCGGGCAGGGACTCTGCCAGGCGCCCCAGGCCCACGCGTGCCGCGAGCGGCAGGCGACGGCTGATCTGCAGGCCCAGGACCGCCGGGTCGTCCCGCAGGTGGTCGACCACCGTCCGCAGGACGAGTGGCGCGTGGCCGAGTGCGCGGACGGAATCGAGGAGGATGGAGGTCATGCGTGTCTCCTGTAGTCGGGGACGAGCTGCCCCAGCAGCCGGACGTAACGCCGGGCGACGCTCGGCAGGTCCGCGTGCCGTCGGACCCACGGGCGGCCGCCCTCCCCCACGTCAGTGCGAGCCGGATCGTCGGCGAGCGCGGTCAGATGCGCGACGAGGTCAGCTACCCGTGGGCCGATGACGTCGGCTCCCCCGGCGTCCTCGAGGGTGCGGGCCGCCTCGCCGGTGACCATCCCGGTGACGTGCCGGCCGACGGCGAGCACCTCGTAGGTCTTCGACGGCACCGTGTGGCGGAAGCTGGGCCAGTCGGGCCGCAGCGCCACGACGAGTGTGTCCGCCCAGGCGTACTGGGCCGCCGCATCCTCGCCGTAGCAGGCAGGAAGGATCTCGGCCGGGGAGCCGATCTCCGCGTTACGCGCCTCGAGCTCGCCGCGCCGAGTGCCGGCGCCGACGAGCCGGACCCGCACCCCTGGCCGGCTCTGGCGGAGTTCGGCCGCCGCCTCCACGAGCCGTTCGAGCCCCTGGCTCTCACCCATGTTGCCGAGGTAGAGGACGTGCAGGTCCCCGGGCTCGCGCCTCCGAGCAGGTGCCCACGCCAGGCCTGCGAGTTCGACGCCGTTGCACAAGGTCTCGGCACGCTCGACCCCCCGCCCGCGCAGCGTCTCCGCGAAGCCGTCCGTGACGGTCACCACGAGTCGGGCCGCGCGCTGACCGCCGGTCACGACACGCTCCATCGCGGCGCCCAGCAGGCCCTGGTGCACCCCGGCCTCGTGGGCGAGATCCGGCCAGGCGTCACGCATCTCCAGCACGAGGGGGCGGCGCCAGAGGCGGGAGAGCACGACGCCGGGCACCACCACGGGCAGGGCGGGCACGGTGGCCACCACCACGTCCGGGCGTCGGGTGGCCATCCCACGGGGGATGGCAAGCAGGGCGTGCACCACCGCCTCGGCGAAGCGACCGTTGCGACCGGCCTCCCCCAGGGGCAGGCGAGGCGTGGGCAGGACGTGTTCGCCGTCGGGCCCGGCGAAGGGGCGCACACCCCCGGGCGCGACGACGTCGACGTCCCAGCCCGCCGACCGCAGCGCCGCCACGACCGCACCCCAGCGACGCGCGGGCGGGGTGCGCTCGGGCCGGTAGGAGTGGGAGACCAGCAGGAGGCGGGGGCGGCGCGGCTCAGTCGTCACAGGGGTCCTCCCCGAGGGCGGGTGCGGGCGTGGTGCCGGTCAGCAGGGTCAGCACGGGGGCGGGCCCGCCGGCGGCCTGGGCCTTCTTCTCCTTCTGGGGCTCGTGCTCGTCGACATAGCGCTGGACGTCGTCGTCCGCGAGGGCGGAGCGCAGGTCCGCCAGCTTGTCCTCGTCGAGCTCGACGATGGCGTCGCCGTTCGGCCCCTCCGCGAAGCCCTTGCGAGGCACCGTGAACATCTCGACGTCCTCGCCGCGGACGTCGCGCAGCTGCCACGCGAGCGAGGCGATCACGCCCGACGTGAGCCCCTCGTCCACACCGAGGTGGTCGGAGAACGTGGCGACGACCTCGGTGGTGCGGGCGGGATTGCCCAGGATCTGCGGGCTGAGGAAGCGGTCCATCGCCCCGGCCAGGTAGCGCTGCTGGTTCTTCACGCGGGTGACGTCACCGTCGTCGAAGGCGTGCCGTTCGCGCACGTAGCGCAGGGCGGCGGTGTCCTGCAGCAGGATGTGTCCGCGCGGGTAGTACGAGGGGTTGGCCTGACCGGAGGAGAAGGCCTGCGGGTTGCAGACCTCGACGCCGCCCAGCGCGTTCGTCACGCCCCGGAAGCCCTGGAAGTCGACCTCGAGGACGTGGTGGATCGGCACTCCCAGCAGCAGCTCCACCGTGTCCACGGCGAGGGCGTAGCCGCCCGTGTCGAAGGCCGAGTTGATCTTCGCCTCACCGTGGCCGGGCACGGTGACCCACGAATCCCGCAGCACGGACATGACGTAGACCTGGCGTCGGTCCGCGGGGATGTGCACGAGCATCATGGTGTCCGAGCGCTGGCCCATGTCCTGCTCGCCCTCGCCCTCGCGGGAGTCGGAGCCCAGGACGAGCACGTTCAGCGGGCCGTCCCCGGCCGCCTGCTCGAGCGCCCCCACGTCCACCGTCTGTCGGTGGTCGTCGAAGGTGCGCCCGAGCGAGCTCGTGTACCAGGCGCCCAGGCCGAGCAGCGCCGCGAGCAGGACGGCGAGCACGCCGACGACCCACGGCCAGCGCCGGCGGCGCCGCGCGACCGGCGAGGCGTCGTCGCGCGGGGACTCGGGACGCGGCAGGGGCTCGGGCGTCCAGGACGCGGCCGGGGGATGGCTCACTCGGGTCTCCTGCTCGAGGTCGGGGGTCAGCCCAGTCTACGGACGCCCCGTCAGGCGTCGGCCACCGCGGCCCGGCGACGGCGCGGCCTGGGCTGGCAGCGCGGGCACAGGTGGCTCGCACGGTTCATGAACGGCTCGCGCACGATGCGGGAGTCGACCCCCTCGGCGGCGCAGCGGCGACACGGCTGCCCGGTGCGCCCGTAGGCCGCCAGGGAGCGGGCGAAGTAGCCCGATCGCCCGTCCACGTTGACGTAGAGCGCGTCGAAGCTCGTGCCCCCCACCTCCAGGGCCCGGCGCATCACGTCCTGGACGGCCGCCATGAGGCGCAGCGTGTCAGCCCGGCGCATGCGCTCGGTCGGCCGCTCGGGGTGCAGGCGGGCGCCCCACAGGGCCTCGTCCGCGTAGATGTTGCCGATCCCGGAGACCAGCGACTGGTCCAGCAGCGCGCGCTTGAGGGTGGAGCGGCGCCGCGCCAGGCGCGCGTGCACGGCCACGGGGTCGAACAGCGGGTGCAGCGGGTCCAGGGCGATGTGGGCGGCCGTGGTGGGGATCCGCTCACCGCCGGCGGCGTCGTCGGGCCGCAGCGCGTCGAGCCACCAGCCGCCGAAGATCCGCTGGTCCACGAACCGCAGCTCGCGGGCGGAGCCGTCCGCCGCGGTGACGGGCAGGCGCAGGCGCAGGTGCCGCTGGTCGGCGGCCCCCGGCTCGTCCACGCGGATCTGCCCGCTCATGCCCAGGTGCACGACGACGGCGTCGTCGCCCTCGGCCAGGGGCAGCCAGAGGAACTTGCCGCGGCGAGCCGGCTCGGCCAGTCGGGCGCCTCGCAGCCGCTCCCGGAGGGCGTCCGCGCCGCCGGGGCTGCGACGCAGCGAGCGGGGGTCGAGGACCTCGAGCTCCGCGGCGCCGGCGTCCGTGGCCCACCGGGCCAGGCCGCGCCGGACGACCTCGGCCTCGGGCAGCTCGGGCACGACCTCAGTGCCCCGCGGTCGGCAGGCCCGCCTCGAGGGCGGGCCAGGAGGCGGCCGCGGCGTCCCGCTCGGCCTGCTTCTTGGAGCTGGCGACGGCGGAGCCGTACTCGCGCTCGCCGACGACGAGGGTGGCCCGGTAGCGGGGGTCGTGCGCGGGGCCCTGACCCTCGATCGCGTAGCGGACGGCGCCGAGACCGTGCCGGCTGGCGGCCTCGGCCACGACCGTCTTCCAGTCGGTGCTCTCGCGCAGCAGGTCCGGCTCGTCCAGCAGCGGCACCACGTGGCGGTGCACGAGAGCGGCCGCGGCCACGGCCCCGTGGTCCACGTAGACGGCGCCGATGAGCGCCTCGAGGGTGTCGGCGAGGATCGAGTCCTTGTCCGCCCCGCCGGTGCGGCGCTCCCCCGTGCCCAGGCGCACGAACGGGCCGATGCCGATCCGGCGCGCCACCTTCGCCAGGGCACGCGTGGACACGACGGCGGCCCGGCGGCGCGCGAGGTCGCCCTCGGCCAGGTCCGGGTACACCGTGAAGATGTGGTCGGTGACCACGTAGCCCAGCACCGAGTCCCCGAGGAACTCGAGGCGCTCGTTGGTGGGCAGCCCGCCCTGCTCATAGGCGAACGAGCGGTGCGTCAGAGCACGTTCGAGCGTCCCGGCGGTGATGTGCACGCCGAGACGCTCGAACAGCTCTTCTGGCTCGGGCGCGGGCTCAGGCCCGCGGCGAGCCGACGGGGACGCCATCTCAGGCGTCGGCGACCTTGCGGCCCTTGTACTCGAAGAACAGGGGGGTGCCGGCGGCGTCAGTCTTCAGCTCGGCCTGATGGGGCAGGCGGTACGAGACGCGACCGTTCTCGACGGACTTCACCAGGGCGGGCGCGGTGGCCTTCCACTGCGACCGGCGGGCACGGGTGTTGGCACGGGACATCTTCCGCTTCGGGACTGCCACGACTATCTCTCTTCTGTCTCGGTGATGGAGGTCTCTGAGGTGCCCGCGAGGTGGGCCAGGGCGGCCCAGCGCGGGTCCACGCGCTCGTGGGCGTGCCCCTCGGGCGCGTCCTCGAGGCGGATGCCGCAGTCGGCGCACAGGCCCTCGCAGTCCGGCCGGCACAGCGGCTGGAACGGAAGGGCGATGACCACGGCGTCCCGGAACACGGGTTCCAGGTCCACGGTCTCGCGCACCACGAGCGGCTGCTCGCCGGCGTCGTCCTCGGACGTGCCGGTGAGGTACAGCTCCTGCAGGTCCACGGTGATCCCCTCGTGCAGCGGGCGCAGGCAACGGCCGCACTCGCCCTTCAGGGTCGCGTCCGCGGTGCCGGTGACGAGGACGCCCTCGTGCACCGACTCCAGACGCAGGTCCAGTTCGACGGGGTCCCCCTCGGGGATCCCCAGCAGCGGCGTGGAGACGCCCGCAGGGGCGGGCCACTCGGCCGTCAGCTCGCGCTGGACTCCGGCCCCGCGCGTCAGATCGCGCACGGGGATCACCCACGGCGAGTCGGCGCCGTGGTGCTGGATGCTGTCCATGGTCGCTCCTCTCGGCGGGTGGGACGGCGGGGGTACACGGCCCGTCCGCACGCCCTCTGCGGGGGTGCGATGCGGCCTGGACACGGGTCCAGCCACGACGGACCGACAGCCCATCCTACCGGGTGGGTCCGCCTCGGCCAAAGCCGGCCGCGGCCCGCGCGTCGCCGGCCCGGCTCAGAGCCCGGCGGTGAACTCCCGGAGCCAGGCCCGCAGGTCGGCCCCGAGGTCCTCATGCCGCGTCCCGAACTCGATGACCGCCTGCAGGTAGCCGAGCTTGTCCCCCGTGTCGTAGCGGCGGCCGTCGAAGACGACGGCGTGCACGCCGCGGCCTTCGCCGTCCTCCGTGGCCAGCCTCTGCAGCGCGTCGGTGAGCTGGATCTCCCCGCCGCGGCCGGGCGGGGTCTCGTCCAGCACGTCGAACACCTGCGGGACCAGCACGTAGCGGCCGATGATCGCGAGGGTGGAGGGGGCGTCCTCGCGGGCCGGCTTCTCCACGAGGTCGGTGACGCGGACGACGTCGTCGCCCTCCCCCGGCACGGCCTGCACCGCGGCCACGCCGTAGGCCGAGACGGCCTCCTCCGGGACCTCCATGAGGGCGATCACGGAGCCGCCGAGGCGCTGCTGCACGTCGATCATGCGCTCGAGCAGCGCCTCGCCGTCGCCGATGATGTCATCGCCCAGCAGGACCGCGAACGGCTCCTCGCCGACGTGGCGGCGAGCGCAGTTCACCGCGTGGCCGAGCCCGAGGGCCTCGCCCTGACGGACGTAGTGGATGTCCCCCACCAGGTCCGACTCGTGGATCTGCGCGAGCCGCTTGGCGTCGCCCTTGTGCTCCAGCGCGGCCTCCAGCGCGGGATGGCGGTCGAAGTGGTCCTCGAGGGCCCGCTTGTTCCGGCCCGTGATCATCAGCACGTCCGCGAGGCCCGCACGCCGGGCCTCCGTCACCACGTACTCGATGGCCGGCCGGTCCACCACCGGCAGCATCTCCTTCGGCATGGCCTTGGTGGCCGGCAGGAAGCGGGTGCCCAGGCCGGCGGCCGGGATGACGGCCTTGCGGGTGCGGGGG
>NZ_JABFAY010000029.1:0-251 GCF_017168495.1 Micrococcus sp. KRD096
GATGATGTGTCCATGCGGATCTCTCACGAGGCGATCTATCAGTCCCTGTTCGTCGAGGGACGGGGCGCACTCAAACGCGAACTCGTCGGGTGCCTACGCACCGGACGGGCTCTGCGCGAGCCGCGGGTGGGCTGACCCCGTTTCGTAGGTCCAGTCGTTATGAGAGTCGTCCTGTTGCCCGCGGTCGCGGGCAGGGAGACTGGTCAGATCATGACGAACAGCAGGAAGCGTCACACCCCCGAGCAGGTCGT
>NZ_JABFAY010000003.1:0-21103 GCF_017168495.1 Micrococcus sp. KRD096
CCTCGCCCCCGCCTGGAGAAAGGACCTCCCCATGACCACCCTCACCGCCCCGCAGGCCGACCTCGACGCCCTCCGCACCCCGGCCGCCGCGGCCGCCCACCGCGTCGCCGGCGAGCGCCCCGCCGCCGCGGCCGACGCCACCCCCGCGCTGTCCGTGCGCGACCTCGTGCTGGAGTACCCGGACGGCGAGCGCGGCGTGCTGCGCGCCCTGGACGAGGTGAGCCTGGACCTGCTCCCCGGCACGTTCACCGCGATGGTCGGCCCGTCCGGCTCGGGCAAGTCCTCCCTGCTGGCGGTGGCCGCGGGCCTGGTGACGCCCACCTCCGGCTGCGTGTCCGTGGCCGGCCGCGAGATGGCCGGGCTGTCCCGGAAGGAGCGCACCGCGCTGCGCGGCCAGGAGATCGGCATGATCTTCCAGCAGCCCAACCTCATCCCGTCCCTCACGGCGGCCGAGCAGCTGGAGCTGACCGTGCACCTGGACCGTGACGCCACCCGCGCCGACCGCAGGGCCGCCAAGGCGCGGGCCCTGGAGCTGCTCGAGCGTGTGGACCTGGCCGACCAGGCCGGCAAGCGCCCGCACCAGCTCTCGGGCGGTCAGCGGCAGCGCGTGAACATCGTGCGCGCGCTGATGGCCTCGCCGACGCTGCTGCTCGTGGACGAGCCCACCTCCGCGCTGGACCGCGAGCGCTCGGCCGCCGTCGTGGACCTGCTGGGCACGCTGACCCGCGAGGAGCAGGTGGCGACGCTCATGGTCACGCACGACCACGAGTTCCTCTCCGCCACGTACCGCACCCTGACCATGGTGGACGGGCGGCTCTCCGCGGAGTGAGCCGGTGATGCCGCCGGACCTGACCCGGCCCACCGGCCCCGGACGCCCGGCGCGTCTGGGGCCCTCGCTACCCTGGACCGCATGACCCACGCCACCGTCGCCCCCGCGGGCGAGACCTTCGCCCTGTCCGACGCCGTCGAGCTCGTGGAGACCGTCCGCAACGGCTTCGTCGAGTCCCGCACGGCGGGCGCCGCCGTCGTGACCGGCCCCGACGGGCGGGTGCTGGCCGGGCTCGGCCCCGCAGACGCGCTGATCTACCCGCGCTCCACGCTGAAGCCGTTCCAGGCCATCGCGTCGCTGCGCCACGGGGCGGCGCTGGCAGGTGAGGCCCTGTCCATCGCGTGCGGCTCGCACCGGGGCACGCTCCGGCACCAGGCGCTGGCCGAGCGCATGCTCGCGGACGCCGGCCTCGACGCGTCCGCCCTGCGGTGTCCGCCGGCCTGGCCCGCGGACACCTCCGAGGTCGTGGCCCAGGTCCGCCGCGACGGCGAGGCCGCCGCCGCGACCCCGCTGGCCTTCAACTGCTCCGGCAAGCACGCCGGCTTCCTCGCGGCCTGCGCGGCATCCGGGCACGACGTCGCCACGTACCTCGACCCGGCGCACCCCCTGCAGCGCGAGGTGGACGCGGTGATCGCCGAATACTGCGGCGAGCCGGTGGCCCACACCGGTGTGGACGGCTGCGGCGCCCCCGCCGCCGTCATCTCGCTGGCGGGCCTGGCCCGCGGCATCGGGCGGGTCGCCGCGGCACCCGGCCGCGCCGACGCGGACCCGCACGCGGCCGCCGTCGCCACCGCGATGCTCGAGCACCCGTGGGCCGTCCACGGGGAGACGAGCTCCAACACCGTGGTGATGCGCGAGCTCGGCCTGCTCGCCAAGGCGGGCGCGGACGGCGTCCTCGTCATGGCCGCGCCGGACGGCACGGCCGTGGCCGTCAAGGCGCTCGACGGCGGCACGCGGGCCGGCGACCTGGTCGCGCTCGCGCTGCTGGCCCGGTTCGCCCCGGACCACGTGGACCGGGCGACGCTGCCGGGCGTGCTGGCCGCCGTCGTGCCCCCGGTGCTCGGCCGGGGTGAGCCGGTCGGTGAGATCCGCCTGGCCGCGCCGGTGCGGGACCTCGTGGGGGACGTCCTGCCGGCCTTCGAGGCGCGGGCGTGACCACCGGCTCCGTGCCCCGCCGCCGGGTGCCTGTCGTCGAGGGCCACGCGGCGCTGCTGGCGTGGGCACGCGCCCACGAGGAGGACCCCGCGGCGGCCGCCGCGCTGCCGCGCCCCACGCGGGCCATGGCGGTGCGCTTCGCGCTCGAGGAGCTGGCGACCCGCGTGCCCGGGAACTCGGTGGAGGTGCGCGTGCCGCCCTTCGGCGTCGCCCAGTGCCTCCCCGGGCCCCGGCACACCCGCGGCACCCCGCCCAACGTGGTGGAGATGGACGCCGTGACATGGCTGTCCCTGGCCACGGGGCTGACGACCTGGGAGGACGCGACGGCGGCCGGCGGCGTGCGCGCCTCGGGCGTGCGGGCCGACCTCGGCGCGCACCTGCCGCTCGTGCGGCCGTGAGCGAGGGGTGTCCGGCAGTCCTCTCGGCGGCACCGACCGTTCGAACGTCGGCACCGTTCCTCGTCGCGGGATGCAGCTCTGCCGATCCCGCCCCGGACACCGCGGCGAAGGCACAGCTCGCCCGTGCCTGCGGGCAGGTCGTGCTCCCGCTGGAGGAGTATCAGGCCGCGGTCGACGAGCTCAACGTCACGCAACGCGCCGGCCAGAGCGTGCTCCGGGAGTGCCGCCACCGCCGCGGGCACGCGCGACTGGCCCCAGCGGCCGACTCGATAGACTGGCGCGCATGACCTCCGCCCCCGAGCCGACCCCCGATCAGCGCGCCTACACCGTCCGTCGCGCCCCGCGGCTGACCGCGGTGCTCGCGGTGGCGCTCGCGCTCGGCCTGCTGATCGCACTCGTGATTACCACCGCGGTCCACGCCTCCCCCACCCCGCCCGCGGACCCGTACTCCGGCATCCCGCTCTCCTTCTCGGAGACGTTCGGCTTCGCATCGCTGCTGAGCATGCTCGGCACGAGCGTGCTCGGGCTGCTCGTGTGGCTGCTGCTGGACGCACCACCCCCACCGAAAGGACCCCCGAGCAGTGATCGCACCGCGCACCCGACGAGGCGACGGCCGCCTGACCGCCGCCCTCGACCCCCAGGACCAGGGGCCGCAGGACGAATGCGGCGTGTTCGGCGTGTGGGCGCCGGGCGAGGAGGTCGCGAAACTGGCCTACTACGGCCTGTACGCCCTCCAGCACCGCGGCCAGGAGTCCGCGGGCATCGCCGTCTCGGACGGCGGGCGCATCGCCGTCTACAAGGACATCGGCCTGGTCTCCCAGGTGTTCGACGAGGCCACCCTGACCGCACTGAGCGGCCACATCGCCGTCGGCCACTGCCGCTACTCCACCACCGGCGTGAACAAGTGGGCCAACGCCCAGCCCACCCTGGGCGCCACCGCCGACGACGGCACGGTCGCCCTGGCGCACAACGGCAACCTCGTGAACTCCGCGGAGCTGCTGCGCATGGTGCACGCCGCGGACGGCCGCCACACCCACGGTGAGATGAAGCAGGGCAACACCACGGACACCGCCCTGGTCACGGCCCTGCTGCACGGCGCCCCCGGGGACCGCCTCGAGGAGACCGCCCTCGAGCTGCTGCCGAAGATCCGCGGCGCCTACTGCTTCGTGTTCATGGACGAGCACACCCTCTACGCCGCCCGCGACCCGCAGGGCGTGCGCCCGCTCGTGCTCGGCCGCCTCGAGCGGGGCTGGGTGGTGGCCTCCGAGCAGTCGGCCCTCGCCACCGTCGGCGCCTCGTTCATCCGTGAGGTCGAGCCCGGCGAGATGATCGCGATCGACGAGGAGGGCATCCGCTCCACCCGCTTCGCCGAGTCCAAGCCGGCCGGCTGCGTGTTCGAGTACGTGTACCTCGCCCGGCCGGACGCCACGATCGCCGGGCGCTCCGTGTACGAGTCCCGCGTGGAGATGGGCCGCCGCCTCGCGCTCGAGCAGCCGGTCGACGCCGACGTCGTGATCCCCGTGCCCGAGTCCGGCACGCCCGCCGCCGTGGGCTACGCGGACGCCTCGGGCCTGCCGTTCCGCCAGGGCTTCGTGAAGAACGCGTACGTGGGCCGCACCTTCATCCAGCCGTCCCAGACGCTGCGCCAGCTCGGCATCCGCCTCAAGCTCAACGTCCAGTCCACCGTGGTGGCCGGCAAGCGCGTCGTGGTGGTGGACGACTCGATCGTGCGGGGCAACACCCAGCGCGCCGTCGTGCGGATGCTCAAGGAGGCCGGCGCCGCCGAGGTGCACGTGAAGATCTCCTCCCCGCCCGTGAAGTGGCCCTGCTTCTACGGCATCGACTTCGCCACCCGCGCCGAGCTCATCGCCAACGGCGCCGCGGTGGACCAGATCGCCGCATCCATCGGCGCCGACTCGCTGGCCTACATCAGCGAGGAGGGCATGATCGAGGCCACCGGGCAGCCGCGCGAGCGCCTGTGCACCGCCTGCTTCACCGGTGACTACCCGATCCCGCTGGCCGACGAGGGCGAGCGCGGCAAGGGCCTGCTGGAGCCGGTCGCCGTGTCGCCCGCGTCCACCGTGGTGCTGGACGTGGACGGCGAGACCACCACCGTGACCGCCACGGGCTGCGAGCCCGGCCCGGACGCCGACGACGAGAAGCTGCTCACCGAGACGGACAGGACCCCGCTGTGACCCCGAACCAGACCCCCTCCTCCGCCGCCCCGATCACCTACGCCTCGGCCGGCGTCGACGTGGAGGCCGGCGACCGCGCCGTCGAGCTGATGAAGGACGCCGTGAAGGCCACCCACACCCCCGAGGTCATGGGCGGCATCGGCGGCTTCGCCGGCATGTGGGACGCCTCCGCGCTGCTGCAGTACCGCAAGCCGCTGCTGACCACGTCCACGGACGGCGTCGGCACCAAGGTGGCGATCGCACAGGCGATGGACAAGCACGACACCATCGGCCAGGACCTCGTGGGCATGGTCGTGGACGACATCGTGGTGGTCGGCGCCCAGCCCCTGTTCATGACCGACTACATCGCGTGCGGCAAGGTCGTGCCCGAGCGCATCGCGGACATCGTGCGCGGCGTGGCCGAGGGCTGCCGCCTGGCCGACACCGCGCTCGTGGGCGGCGAGACCGCCGAGCACCCGGGCCTGCTGGCCGTGGACGAGTACGACGTGGCGGGCGCGGCCACCGGCGTGGTCGAGGCGGACATGGTCCTGGGCGCGGAGCGGGTGCAGTCCGGCGACGTCGTGATCGGCATGGCCTCCTCCGGCATCCACTCGAACGGCTACTCGCTCGTGCGCCGCGTGGTGAACGCCGCGGGCTGGTCCCTGGACCGCGAGGTCACCGAGCTCGGCTGCACCCTCGGCGAGGAGCTGCTCGTGCCGACCCGCATCTACTCCCGCGCCTGCCTCGACCTGGTGCAGCGCCTCAACGGACACGACGGCGGCTCCGACCTGCCGGTGCGCGCGTTCAGCCACGTGACCGGCGGCGGCCTGGCCGCGAACCTGGCGCGCGTGCTCCCGCAGGGCCTCATGGCGACCGTCGAGCGCGACACCTGGTCCCTGCCGCCCGTGTTCCGCCTGGTGGGCGAGCTCGGCCGCGTTCCGCAGCCCGACCTCGAGCGCACCCTCAACCTCGGCGTGGGCATGGTGGCCGTGGTGGACCCGGAGGTGGCCGCGAAGTCGATCTCCGTGCTCGTGGACGCCGGCATCGACGCGTGGGAGATGGGCACCATCGGCGCCCTCACCGACGACGCGGCGGCCGCAGGCCTGGACTTCGTGCAGGGCGCCAAGGGCGTCGACGGCGGCGCGGTGCTGATGCGCGGCCAGTACGCCGCCTGACCCCACGGGGCGTTTTCGTTCGGGAAACGGCGGGCTCCGGGGTGTTTTCGTTCGGGAAACGGCGGTTCACGACGCGAAGATCCGCCCGCCGAGCCGGGCCCGGTGCGCCTGCACCTCGGCGACGACGCGCCGGAAGTCGTCCCGCGCGTCGTCCACCGTGGCCCATACCTGCGTCCAACCCGCGCGCGCCCACCCCTCGTCCCGCCACGCGTCCACGGCGACCTGTGCCGGATCGAGGTGGTGGCCGCCGTCGTAGTGGACCACCACGCGCCACTGCCGCCACCCCAGATCCGCATCCGGCGACCGGGCCCGGCCCGGGTGCAGCACCAGCTGGAGCTCCGGCTCGGGCAGGCCGGCGTGGACCAGGGCCAGCCGCAGGGCTGTCTCCTGCGGGGAATCCGCGCCCACCCGCACCAGCTCGAGTGCGGCACGGGCCGTGCGCACTCCCTTGAACCGTCCCGCACGCAGGAGCGCGGACCGCAGGGCCGCCGTCGTAGTCCGTGGTGAGCGGCGTCCCTCCGGCGACCAGGGCCGGTGGACGAGGGCGTCCCCGGCCGCCACGACGGGCTCGAGCATGCCTGGACGGAGCAGTGCGGCCAGATCCGCCCAGGATCGTTCCAGGCTCGTCAGGCGGATCCCATGGAGGGCGGTCACATCCGCGGCTGGGACGAGGC
The DNA here is from genome assembly GCF_017168495.1 of Micrococcus sp. KRD096. Taxonomy (NCBI): domain Bacteria; kingdom Bacillati; phylum Actinomycetota; class Actinomycetes; order Micrococcales; family Micrococcaceae; genus Micrococcus; species Micrococcus sp. KRD096. The sequence goes on from NZ_JABFAY010000003.1 coordinate 6,406, forward strand.
GGGCATGCGAGGTGATCTCTGGGCGGATGCTCGCCCCGCGCGGGTGTGGCCGTGACACGTGCACCGTGCCGTCCTCCGCCAGGAACGGCGGCAGCGGCACGCGGTGCAGGAGCAGCGCTGTGAGGTGGGAGGCCACTCCCCCGCTCGCCTCCACGATCGCGGCCGTCTCCTCCGGCGCGAAGGGAGCGGGCGCCTCGGCGTAGCCGAGATCCGCCCACGAGCCGAGGTGGTCAGACCGGAGCCGATGGACCCCATGCGTCACGCGCCGCACGTCACCGCCGCGGACCAGTCGCTCCGAGACCCCGGCCGCGCGCAGGTCGCCACGGGTGAACGGCCGGCCGGTCTCGACGATGTCCGGCAGGGGCAGGGAAGACGTGGCCATGCCCGTGACGATGGCTCAACCCGGCCTATCCCGCCCGCTCAGGAGCACCCACCGTGGACGACGACGCCGGCGGCGCCACCTGTGCAGGAGTCGTGTGTGACTCCGGGACCCAGGGTGCGGCGCCCGCCGTTTCCCGAACGAAAACGCCCCAGCGCCCGCCGTTTCCCGAACGAAAACGTGAGAGGGGGGTCAGAGGCGGGCGTCGAGCCAGGCCAGCGCGTCGGCGACCGGGGCGCGCCAGCGCCAGCGGGCCTTGGCGTCGGCGCGGGTGGGGCCGAGGTTGATCAGCCCCGTCGCATGCCCGGCCCGCTCGGCCCGCAGCACGAACCGGTAGCCGCTCATCACGGCCAGCGAGGTGCCGACGGCGAGCACCGTGCCGCCGTCGTCGGCCATCGCCTCCGCGGCCGCGCGCCGCGCCGCGGGCACGGACTCGCCGAAGTACACGACGTCCGGCTTGAGCTTCACGGAGCCGCACACCCGGCAGCCGGCCATCGTGAACTCCTCCACCCAGTGCTGGTCGAGGGAGACGTCCCCGTCGGGGTTCACGGCGTCCGGGTCGATCGCCACGCGCTCGAGGTAGCCCGGATTGGCGGCCTCGAGCCGCAGGTCCAGGTCACGGCGGGACTCGGTGGCCCCGCAGTTCAGGCAGGCCACGCGCGCCAGGTCCCCGTGGAGCTCGATCAGCCGGTCCTCCGGCATCCCCGCCGCGCGTCCGGCCTCGGCGTGCAGCCCGTCCACGTTCTGGGTCAGGACGCCGGCGATCCGCCCCTCGGCCGCCCAGCGCGCGAGGATGCGGTGCGCCTCGTTCGGCCGGGCCTGGTCCATGCGACGCCAGCCCACGAACGAGCGTGCCCAGTAGCGGTGGCGGGCGGCCGGGTCGTCCCGGAACTCCTGGTACGTCATCGGCCGGTGGCGGTGCAGGGACCCGTTCGGCCCCCGGTAGTCCGGGATGCCGGAGTCCGTGGACACGCCGGCCCCGGTGATCACGAGCGGGCGGGACTCCTCCATCAGACGCAGCAGACCCCGAGACGCCGTCTCGGGGTCCTGCAGCGGTGCTGTCTCATCCACCACCCTGGCGATCGACCGCAGGGCGGCCTGATTCCCGTCCAGGGCCGGATGCCGTGCGGGCGTCATCGCGCCCGCGCGTCGTCGTCCTCGTCCTCCGCGTAGAGGTCCGCGTACGGATCCTCGTACTCGGGCTCCTGGTCCTGCTCCGGGCCGCGCGTGCGTCCGCCCGTGAGCTCTCGCTCCAGTGCCGAGAGGTCTGTTCCGGGAGAGAAGTACTTCATCTCCCGTGCCTGCTTCGTGGCCTTCGCCTTCTGACGGCCGCGCCCCATGAGCGTGACCCCCTTCGCATCTCTCGCCGCCTCGGATCTGTGGCGCACAGGGGCCCGCCGAGGTCTTCACTGGTCAATATGGTTCGTGCGGACAAGGATACATGACCCGCCGGACGGCCTGTGGACGACGACGACCGGCCCGGTCCGGCGGGGCGTGCAGTGGCGCCGGGTGCGGCGCGGGTCGATCGGTGCTGAGTCCCTGCTCGGCGCACAGCTCGACCGCGACGGCCACGCGCACCAGCCCGAGGGCAGCAACGGCCGCTCGGACTACGCGCCGTTCGTGGACGCGGGCATCGCCTCGACGGGCCTGCTCTCGATCCGCGATGACAACTACCACACGCCCCAGGACGACATCGACAACGTCTCCATCACCACGCTGACCCACACGGCCCGCGCGGTGGCGAACCTGATCGGCACCCTCCAGCAGGACGCCGGCGCCCTCGGCATCCGCTGACCCGAGGCGTCCGCCCGTCTCGCAGATGCCGTCGGGGGCGGTTTCGGGTGGTATCCAGGCCGGATACCACCCGAAACCGCCCCCGGCGCGTCTCCTGCAGGGCCGGCCGCGCTCAGATCCAGCCGGCCTCCCATGCGGCCCGTTCGGCCTCCTGGCGGGTCCGCACACCGAGCTTGCCGATCGCGTTCGAGACGTGGTTCCGCACGGTCCCCGGGGCCAGGTGCAGGGCGGCGGCGATGTCCTCCACGCGGGCGGCGTCCCGCCCGGCCCGCAGCACGTCCAGCTCGCGCTCTGTCAGGGGGCTGCGCTCGGCCGTCAGCGCGGAGGCGGCGATCTCGGGGTCCACGTAGCGCCGGCCCGCCACCACCTGCCGCAGGACGACGGCCAGCTCCTCGGCCGGCGTCGACTTCGGGACGAACCCGGACACCTGCTCCGCGAGCGCCCGGCGCAGCACGCCGGGTCGGGCGTGCCGGGTGAAGATGACGACCTTCGTGGGCACCGAGCGCAGGATCTGTCGGGCGGCCTCCACGCCGTCCAGCCCCGGCATCTCCAGGTCCAGCAGGCAGACGTCCGGGCGGTGCTCCTGCGCGGCGGCCACGGCGGCGATGCCGTCGGAGACGCCGGGCAGCACCTCCAGGTCCTCCTCCAGGGCGAGCAGCGCCTCCACGGCGCCGCGGATGAGGACCTCGTCGTCGGCGACGAGCACGCGGATCCTCTCGGTCGGGGCACTCATGCGATCTCCTTCTCGGTGCGGGGCACGGTCAGGGTCAGGGTGAACTCCCCGCCCGCCTGGGTGGCGGTCAGGGTCCCGCCGGCCGCCTCCGCGCGCTCGGCCAGGGCCGCCAGCCCGGTGCCGCCGGTGCCGGCGTCCGCCGTGGGAGCGCCGTCGTTGACGATGACCAGGCGCACGGCGTCCGGGCCGGCCGCGGTGAGCTCGATGCGGGCGTGGCCGGCCGAGGCGTGGCGCAGGATGTTCGTGGTGGCCTCGCGGACGGCCAGACCGACCAGACGGCCGGCCGCCGTGCCGAGTGGGCCCAGGTGCGGGTCGGCGCCGACCTCGGTGGCGGTGCCGGCGGCGGTGAGCACCTCCTTCGCGTTGACCAGCTCGCGCTCGGCGGAGACCTCGCGGAGGTCGCGGACGAGGGCCCGGGTCTCGGCGAGCGCCTCCCGGGCCTGCTCGCGCACCTCGTGGAGCGAGGCTTCGGCGTCCTCGGTCCGGCCCTTGGCCAGCAGGCGCTCGGCGAGCTCGGCCTTGAGTGCGATGACCTGCAGGTGGTGGCCCTGGACGTCGTGCAGGTCGGCGGCGAAGCGCAGCCGCTCGCGGGTGACGGCGAGGTCCGCGGCCTGCCGCCGGGCGTTGTCGAGGCGCTGCATCAGTCTCCAGAACCAGGCCGTGGGGACGATCATGCAGGCGGTGATCACGCACCAGACGAGGAAGCCGACGGCCGTGTCGGCGGGCCCCGCGGGATCCTGGAGGACCGCCGCCGCCCCGAGGACGAGTGAGGCCGCCAAGCCGCCCCAGAGGACGGGACGCCGCCGGCACGGGTGCACCAGCAGGGCGAGGACGAGGGAGGACAGCCAGAGGGGCAGGGCCCACCACGTGCCCGTCCCCGTGAGCCCCAGCGCCGGAAAGACGGCACCGGCGAGCGCGAGCGGGACGGTGGGGCCGAACAGCCAGGCCAGGTCCCGCCGGCCGAACACCGGCCCCTCCGTCTCCTCGGGCGGCGGGGCCTGGAAGTGGCGGGCGACGTGCAGCTGGCCGACGACTCCGAGGACGTGGAGCAGGAGCAGGACCGCCAGTGCGACGACCTGCTCGGTGTAACCGGCCTCCAGGTGCTCCCGCAGGTGGGACAGCGGGCCGAACGCGGAGAAGCCGGCGATCATCAGGACGCAGAGCAGGAAGCCGGTCCAGGTGTACCACCACGCGCCGGTGAGGTCGCCGGAGTACGGGCCGGGCCCGGTGGGCCCGGCCGACCGCATGCCCGCCGGGTTGGCCGTGGGCAGGGCACCGGTCGGACGGCGCCCCGGCGCGGCGGCCGGCGGGGCCGGGCGGCCGTCGTCGTGGTTCCCCTCGATCCTCATGGGCCTCACCCTACGGGCGTGACAACTGTCATGGTCCGCCGTGCGGATCTGCCCGGGCGGAGGTGACCGCACGGCACTTCTGAGGACGGGCGGCGGCCGGAAGGCTGGAGTCAGAGCTCGGGAGCCCGACCGGATCCCGAACGACGACGGGGAACGCGATGGTTTCCCGAACGAGATCGCTGGAGAGGAACGTGGTCACGATGGACCTGATGAACACCGCACGCGAGTTCGTGATGGGACTGCCCGACGGCCTGCAGGGCCTCGGCGTCTTCCTTGCCGGCCTCGTGCCGTTCGTCGAGGGCGAGGGCGCCGGGCTGATCGGCGTCGTCGTTGGGGTGCACCCGTGGGTGGCCATCCCCGCCGCTGTGCTGGGCAACCTCCTCGCCGTCGCGCTCCTGGTCTACGCGGCCCACGGCGTGCGCTCCGCCGTCACGGCGCGCCGTGGGGTGGCCGCCGACGCCGCGGTTCCGGCGACCGGCCCCGGCACCCCGGTGGCCGAGCGCCACGTCCACCTGCACCGTCGCTTCGAGGCGTGGGGTGTGCCCGGGCTGAGCCTGCTCGGCCCCTGGTTCCTCATCCCGGGGCACGTGGCGGCCCCGGCCATGGTGTCCTTCGGGGCGAACCGGCACCGTGTGATGGCATGGCAGGCCGTCGCCATCGTCCTCTACACGGCGCTGACGGCGTGCGTGGCCTTCGGCCTCGTGAGCTGGAGCGGCGTGCGGGACGCGACACCGGGCACCTTCTGAACCTCGCCCGTGGACGGGCCGAGGGCCGTGCCCGCCCCCGAGCACGGGGGTGGGCACGGCCCTCGGTCCGTCGGTCCCGGCGTCAGCCCTTCCGGGTCACGGTGAGGCCGTTCTCGCCCTCGACGCGGTCCACGACCACGGTGTCCCCGTCCGCGATCTCCCCGGCGAGGATGCCGCGGGCCAGGCGGTCGCCGATCTCGCGCTGCACCAGGCGGCGCAGGGGCCGGGCGCCGTAGGCCGGGTCGAACCCGGTCTCGGCGAGCCACGCCTTGGCGGCGTCGGACACCTCGAGGGTGAGGCGGCGGTCCGTCAGGCGCGCCTGCAGGGACTCGACCTGCAGGTCCACGATCCGCGTCAGCTCGGCCACGGTGAGCGCGTCGAACTGCACGATCTCGTCCAGGCGGTTGAGGAACTCGGGCTTGAACGCCCCGCGCACCACGGACATCACGGACTCGCGCTTGGCGGCCTCGTCCAGGGTCGGGTCCACGAGGAACTGCGAGCCCAGGTTCGAGGTGAGGATCAGGATCACGTTGCGGAAGTCCACGGTGCGGCCCTGGCCGTCGGTGAGGCGGCCGTCGTCGAGCACCTGGAGCAGGATGTCGAAGACCTCGGGATGGGCCTTCTCCACCTCGTCCAGCAGCACCACCGAGTACGGGCGACGCCGCACGGCCTCCGTGAGCTGGCCGCCCTCGTCGTAGCCGACGTAGCCCGGAGGGGCGCCGACCAGACGGGAGACGGAGTGCTTCTCCGCGTACTCGGACATGTCGATCCGCACCATGGCGCGCTCGTCGTCGAAGAGGAACTCCGCGAGCGCCTTGGCCAGCTCGGTCTTGCCCACACCCGTGGGGCCCAGGAACAGGAACGAGCCGGTGGGTCGGTTCGGGTCCGCGATGCCGGCCCGCGAGCGGCGCACCGCGTCCGCGACGGCGACGACGGCGTCCCGCTGCCCGATCAGCCGCTCGGCGAGGTGCTCCTCCATGGTGAGCAGCTTCTCGGACTCGGCGGTGAGCATGCGCCCGGCGGGGATGCCGGTCCAGGCGGAGACCACCTCGGCGATGTCGTCCGCCGTGACCTCCTCGGAGACCATCGGCTCGGTGGCCGAGCGGTCGGCCTCGCGGGCGGCGCGGTCCGCCTCCTCGAGCTGCTTCTCCAGCGCGGGGATCTCGCCGTACAGCAGACGGGAGGCCTCGGCGAGGTCGCCGTCGCGCTGGGCCTTCTCGGCGAGCGAACGCAGCTCGTCCACCTTGGCGCGCAGGTCGCCGGCCTGGTTGAGGGTGGCCTTCTCCGCGTCCCAGCGGGCGGTGAGGGCGGTGAGCTCCTCCTCGCGGTCCGCCTTCTCCGCGCGCAGGGCGTCGAGCCGCTCGATGGACGCGGGGTCCGTCTCGCCTTCGAGGGCGAGCTCCTCCATGGTCAGGCGGTCCACCTGGCGGCGCAGGACGTCGATCTCCTCCGGGGCGGAGTCGATCTCCATGCGCAGGCGTGAGGCGGCCTCGTCCACGAGGTCGATGGCCTTGTCCGGCAGCTGGCGGCCGGTGATGTACCGGTGGGACAGCGTGGCCGCGGCCACGAGCGCGGAGTCGGCGATGGCCACCTTGTGGTGGGCCTCGTAGCGCTCCTTGAGCCCGCGCAGGATGGCGATCGTGTCGTCCACGCTGGGCTCGCCCACGAAGACCTGCTGGAAGCGGCGCTCCAGGGCGGGGTCCTTCTCGATGTTCTCGCGGTACTCGTCCAGGGTGGTCGCGCCGATCAGGCGCAGCTCGCCGCGGGCCAGCATGGGCTTGAGCATGTTGCCGGCGTCCATGGCGCCCTCGGACGCGCCCGCACCCACGACGGTGTGGATCTCGTCGATGAACGTGACGACCTGCCCCTCGGCGGCCTTGATCTCCTCGAGGACGGCCTTCAGGCGCTCCTCGAACTCGCCGCGGTACTTGGCGCCGGCGACCATGGCGCCCAGGTCCAGGCTGATCAGCGTCTTGCCGCGCAGGGACTCGGGGACGTCCCCGGCCACCATCCGCTGGGCCAGGCCCTCGACGACGGCGGTCTTGCCGACGCCGGGCTCGCCGATGAGCACGGGGTTGTTCTTGGTGCGGCGCGAGAGCACCTGCACCACACGGCGGATCTCCGCGTCGCGGCCGATCACCGGGTCGAGCTTGCCGGAGCGGGCGATCTCGGTGAGGTCCGTGCCGTACTTCTCCAGGGACTGGAAGGTGGTCTCCGGGTCCTGGGTGGTGACGCGGGAGTCGCCGCGCACCAGGGTCAGGGCGGCGGCGAGCGCCTCGAGGCTCGCCCCGTTCGAGCGCAGTGCCTCACCGGCCTCGCCGGAGTCCGCTGCCACGCCGAGCAGCAGGTGCTCGGTGGAGACGAACTCGTCCGAGCGCTGCTCGGCCTGGGTGCGCGCGTTCTGCACGACCTGCAGGGCGGCGCGCGAGAACTGGGGCTGGGCCACCGTGCTGCCCTGGGTGGAGGGCAGGCGTCGGATGGCCGAGGAGGCCGCCGTGGAGACGGCGTCGGGGTCGGCCCCGGCGGCCTTGAGGACGGCCACGGCGACGGACTCCCGCTGGTCCATCAGGGCCTTCAGCAGGTGGGCCGGCTCGACCTGGGGGTTGCCGGCGGTGGAGGCGTTCATGGCCGCGGCCGAGAGCGCCTCCTGGCTCTTGGTGGTGAACTTGGCATCCATGGGCTACTGGCTCCTTCTCTCCCGTGTCCCGGGGTGTCGGACAACCGTCGACCGCGGGCCGTTCCCGCCGCAGACGAAGTTGAGTCTATATAGCTCAACCCTCCACGCACCAGGGCTATTCCCCCTCTCGCCGGTACGTTGGTGCCATGGCCGGCTCCCGAGCGGCGCCCCGGCGCCTCCGCACGTACACCCGACCGCGGGTGTCCCTGCTGTACGTCCTGCGCCGCACCCTGCACCGGCTCTTCGAGCTGCAGGTCTGGGATGTGGCCGCCGCCATGACCTTCTTCGGGGCGCTGTCCCTGCTGCCCACCGTCATTGCCCTGCTCTCCGTGGTCTCGCTGCTGGGCGTCGAGGAGGAGACCGTGGACGCCGCGGCCCACCTGGCCGCCGAGATCTGGCCGTCGCTGACGCCCGACGTCGTCCGCGAATGGATCCTGACCCTCGGCTCGGCCGGGCCCGGCACCGGCGCCGTCGTCCTCGGGGCCGTCGGCACCGTGGTGTCCGCTTCGGGCGCCGTCGGCGCGTTCCACCGGGCCATGCACCGCATCCACGACACCCGCGAGGGCCGGCCCTTCCTCCACTTCCGCCTCGTGGTCTTCGTCGAGACGCTCGCCCTCATGCTCGGCGCCGTGCTGATCACGATCCTGGTGGTCGTCGGCGGCGACCTCTCCCTGCGCCTCGGCCAGGCCGTCGGCCTGCCGGAGGAGACGGTCCAGACGTGGAACGTGGTGAAGTGGCCGGTCATCCTCGTGGTGATCGCCCTGATCGTGACCCTCGCCTACCGCCTGGGGCCCAACGTCCGGCAGCCCCGCTACCGCCCGCTCTCGCTCGGCGCCGTGGCCGTGGTGGTCCTGCTCTTCGGCGCCACCGTGGCCCTGGGCTGGATCACGGACCGGTTCGGCCAGTTCGCCGTGGTCGGGCGGATCAACTCCGCGATCGGCGTGCTCGCCCTCGCGTGGGTGGCGTGCATCGTGCTGCTGGCCGGGGCCGCCTTCGACGCGGAGGTGCTGCGTGCCCGCCAGCTGGCCGTCGGCATCGACGCCTCCGTCGAGATCCAGCTGGCGACGCGGCACACCGCGGTGCTCGAGGCCTCCGAACGGTACGAGGCCCGCAACCGCCGCCTGGCCCGGCTCGTGGCCGACGCCGTGCGCGCCGGCGAGGACCTCACGATCGAGGCCACACCCCTGCTCTCCGAGGAGGGGCGCCTCCTCGCGGTCGAGTCGGGGCGGCGGGACCCGGAGGACGTCAGCTCGGGCAGCCCGTTCCACGCGGACCCGGTGTCCGACGATGGCGCCCGCCTCGAGCCGACGTCCCGGCCCGACGACTGACAGGTCAGCGCTCCCGGGCCTCGAACGCCTCGACCTGGGCACGCAGCGTCTCGGCCGCGATCTCCTCGTCGAGGCCCACCATGCCGAGGTACACGAGCTCGTCCCCGTCCGTGACGCCGCCGACGGTCATGGTGAACAGGGCCGTGTCCATGCCCGAGTTCCCCAGAGCGATGTGGACCGCGTCCGGCACGCCGGGCACCTTCGTGAAGGCCGCCTGGACGCCGTCCGGGTCGCCGAACGTGCCGCACGTGTCGGCCAGCTTGCCGAAGGGCGCCAGCAGATCGGTGCCGTCGTCGGTGACCGCGACCATGCCGAACGCCCCGGCCTGGGAACCGGCCAGGCCGGTGACGGCGGCCGGGTCCACCTCGTACTGGGCCAGCGCACCGCCGAGCCCGGGCGCCTGCTGCGTGTTGATCTGCTCGATGAGGTCCGCGCAGGCGCCCGTGGGGGTGACGCCCGTCAGGCTCAGGCTGGTGCTGATCGGCTCGCCGCCGCCGGCCTGGGTCTCCATGCCCGTGAACACGCCGCCGGGCGCGGTCTCCGGGGTGAGCAGGACGTCCTCGAGCGCCTCCACGCGCTCCTCCTGCTCGTCCGTGAGGTCCGAGCCGGCCCCCGTCGGGGCGGACTCGGACGCGTCGGCCGAGGAGGACGAGGCCTCGCCGCCTCCCCCGCCGCAGCCGACGAGCGCGAGGGCGCCCACGGCGAGCAGGGACAGGGCGACGGCGGGGGAGCGACACAGAAGGCCCTCCATGACCCGCATCCACTCCCGCCTCCTCGGCACCGTGGGGCTCACCGCGTCGGCGGCGCTGCTCACCGGCTGCGCCGTCCTCGGCGGCGACGCCGGATCCGCCGGCATCGTGTCCGACGACGACCTGAGCACCTCGTACGGCCTCGTCCAGCCCGGCGTCCTGACGGTCTGTTCCGACGTCCCCTACCCGCCCTTCGAGTTCGAGGAGAACGGTGAGCTGACCGGCTACGACATCCAGCTGGTCGAGGCGGTGGCGGAGAAGCTGGGCCTCGGGGTGAACGTGATCGACTCCTCCTTCGAGGCCATCGAGTCGGGTGCCTCGCTCACCGGCTGCGACGTGAACGCCTCGTCGATCTCCATCACCGAGGCCCGTCAGCGCGTCATGGCCTTCACCCTCCCCTACCTCGACGACGACCTCGTCCTGGTCGCGAAGAAGGGCTCCGGCATCACCGACGTCGACTCCGCGAAGGGCCGCCGGATCGGCGTGCAGGCCGCGACCACCGGCGACGAATACGCCCAGCAGAACGGCCTGAGCCCCGTGCAGTTCGAGGACGGCGGCATGCAGGTCCAGGCCCTGCAGGCCGGCACCGTGGACGCCGCCCTGGGCAACCAGTCCGTGTTGCTCTACTCCCTCAAGGACGACGATCGCTTCGAGGTGGTCGAGTCGCTGCCCACGGGCGAGCAGCTCGGCATGGCGGTCGGCCCGCAGAAGGCGCAGCTCGGCTCCGCCGTGAACCGCGCGCTGCAGGAGCTGCGCAACGACGGCACCGTGGCCGAGCTCCAGGAGCGCTGGTTCGGTCAGGCACAGGAGGACTACCGATGAGCACGCAGGCCCCCGTCTCGCCGGCACCGGCCATGAAGCCCGGCCGCGCGCGCCGCCGTCGTCGGCTGTCCCTGATCATCCAGGCGGCCGTCTTCGTCCTCGCCCTCGTCGTCCTGGCCGTCCTCATCGACTGGGGCGCGCTCGCCGAGAACGTCCTGAACTTCCCCGCCGTGGCCCCGATGTTCCCCAACGTGATCCTCGTGGGGCTGGGCAACACGCTGTTCTACACGGTCACCTCGTTCGTCGTCGGCCTGCTGGGCGGCATCGTGCTCGCGCTCATGCGCCTGAGCTCGTTCGGCCCGTACCGGTGGCTGGCCACCGCCTACGTGGAGTTCTTCCGCGGCGTCCCCGCGCTGCTGGTGTTCCTCGCCTTCGGCTACGGGGTGCCCTTCGCGTTCGGGGTGTCCTGGCCGATCCCCGTCGTCGTGATGGTGGCCCTGGGCATGGTCTCGGCCGCGTACATCGCCGAGACCCTGCGTGCCGGCCTGCAGGCGGTGCCCCGCGGCCAGATGGAGGCGGCCCGGTCCCTCGGCATGCCGACGTGGCGGGCCATGGTCACCATCGTGATCCCCCAGGCGTTCCGCATCGTGCTGCCGCCGCTCACCAATGAGGTCATCCTCCTGACCAAGGACTCCTCGCTGGTCTACGTGCTCGGCCTGGCCGCGCACGAGTACGAGCTCACCAAGTTCGGTCGCGACGGCATCTCCGCCCTCGACGCCGGCATGACGCCGATCCTTGTGGCCGGCCTGTTCTACCTCGTGATCACCGTGCCGCTGTCCCTGCTGGCCCGCCGGTTCGAGGCCCGTTCGACCAAGAAGGGGCACTGAGATGGCCCAGCAGAACCCCATCACCGGATCCTTCGGCGCGGTGGCCGCCGCGGACGCCGCCGGCGTGCACGTGGCCGGCCTCAACAAGTCCTTCGGCGCCAACCACGTGCTGCGCGGCATCGACCTCGACGTCGCCCCCGGCGAGGTCGTGTGCCTGATCGGCCCGTCCGGCTCGGGCAAGTCCACCCTCCTGCGCTGCGTGAACCTGCTGGAGAAGCCCGACTCGGGCGTCGTCACGGTCGGTGAGTTCACGGTCACGGACGAGGACGTGGACCTGGACGTGCTGCGCCGGCACGTGGGCATGGTGTTCCAGCAGTTCAACCTGTTCCCGCACCTGTCCGTGCTGGAGAACTGCACCGTGGCCCAGCTCAAGGTGCTCAAGCGGGGCAAGGCCGAGGCGGTGGACGTCGCCCGTCGGCAGCTGGCCCGCGTGGGCCTGGCCGAGCTCGAGGACCGCTACCCGGACCAGCTCTCCGGCGGTCAGCAGCAGCGCGTGGCGATCGCCCGTGCGCTGGCCATGGACCCGCAGCTGATGCTCTTCGACGAGCCCACCTCGGCCCTCGACCCCGAGACCGTCGGCGACGTCCTGGCGATCATGCGTCAGCTGGCCCGCGACGGCATGACCATGCTCGTGGTCACCCATGAGATGGGCTTCGCCCGCGAGGTGGCCGACCGGGTCGTGTTCATGGACGGCGGCGTCGTGGTGGAGGCCGGCCCGGCCGCCGCGGTGATCTCCGATCCCCAGCAGCCGCGCACCCAGGACTTCCTGCGCCGCGTGCTGCACCCCACCGAGATCGATCTCTGAGCCTGCCCGCCCGCCGTGCCCCGGTGGGCGGGCGCATGCGTGAGGGGCCCCGCCTGGACCGTGGTCCGGGCGGGGCCCCTCAGGCATGCGGCGGGGGCGTCAGGCCTTCTTGCGCAGCTTCTTCAGCTCGTCACGGGCCTCGCGCAGCGCGGCGACCTGCTCCTCACGGGCGGCGTGGATCGCGGCGACCTTCTCGTCCTGGGCGTCGCGGATGGCCTGCACCTTGGCGTCGCGGGCGCCCTCGATGCGGGCGGCGCGCTTCTTGGCGGCCTTGCGGCGCTTGCCGGGGCGGTTGGCCACGGAGTCGGCGGCGATGGCCAGGCCGGAGCCGACCAGGAAGATGTCCTTGGCGACGGCGGTGCCCTCCTGGGACGGGCGCACGCCGTCCGCCTCGGTCATCTCCGGGGTGTTCAGGTACATGGAGAACAGGCCGCCGGAGAACGCGGTCAGGGCGGAGCCGGCGAGCCAGCCCGGGACGAACGGGGCCAGCAGGGCCGAGCCCACGCCGATCTCGGTGGTCACGAGGAACTTCTTGAACTGCTCCGGTGACAGGTTGGCCAGCGCGGGCAGGCCGCGGGCGCTCATGTCGCGCAGGCCCTGGGCCTGCTCCGCGGAGATGCCGCGCTTGTTCAGGCCGGAGTTCAGGATGAACGCGCCGGAGGCCAGGCGCAGCGGAATCTGGACGATGCTCATGGAGTCTTCCTTCCAGTAGGGCCCGCGGCACGCACGTGGAGTGGGGTGTGGCGCGAACGGTCGGTGAGCGGTCTGCACCTCCGACAGTACCAACGGCAGCCCGCTCCCGCCCGCCCGGAGGCGCGGCTGTGCGCGCAGAGCGGACGACGTCGGCGCCTCCACCACGTCGCGGAGGCGGTCGATGATGGACAATGGGGCGCATGCTCCCCCTCGTCGCACCCCTGACCGTGGCCGCCGCCGCGCCCACCGACTACGGCTGGCTCGGCAACATCGTCGTGGACATCATGGAGGCGGTCGGCCCGATCGGCGTCGGCCTGGCCGTCTTCGCGGAGAACATCTTCCCGCCCATCCCGTCCGAGGTGATCCTGCCCCTGGCAGGCTTCACCGCGGCCGGCGGCGCCTTCAGCCCGCATGCCGCGCTGGTCTGGGCGACGGTCGGCTCGATCGTCGGAGCGCTGGCCCTCTACGGCCTCGGCGCGTGGCTCGGCCGCCACCGCATGTACCGCCTCGCGGACCGCATGCCGCTGGTGGACATGGAGGACGTGGCCAAGACCGAGCGCTGGTTCATCCGATACGGCTACTGGACCGTGTTCCTGGGCCGCATGGTCCCCGTGTTCCGCTCCCTGATCTCCATCCCCGCGGGCATCGAGCGGATGAACCTCGCGAAGTTCACCCTGTTCACGGCGCTGGGCTCCCTGATCTGGAACGCGATCTTCGTCTACGGCGGCTACGCGCTCGGGGAGCGGTTCCACGTCGTCTCCGAGTACGCGGACGTCTTCTCCAACATCGTCCTGGTCCTGATCCTGGCCTTCCTCGCGATCTGGGTGGTCCTGCGCCTGCGCCGTGACGCCCGCCGCCGGAACGACCCGGACTGGCGCCCGCCGACCGCGGATGAGATGGCCGCCCGCGTCGAGGCCATCCTGGAGTCCTCCGACCACCGGAAGTGAATCGCATGCACCCCGTCCTGCCCTCCCCCCGCCGTGGCCGCGCGGCCCTCGGCCTGGCCGCCGTCGCCCTGGTGGCGCTGAGCGCCTGTGCTCGCACCGAGCCGCAGCCCGAGCCTGCGCCCGCCACGACGGCGGCCTCCGCCCTGCCGTCCATGGACATGGCCCCGTTCACGGTCGAGGTCCCCTCACACGACCTCGAGCGGGTGCCGGAGGCGAGCGTCGCCGTGCTCGAGGGCGAGGACCCGGACCACCACGGGGCGTGGCTGCAGGTGTCCGGGGCGCCGGCCTGGACGGACGCCATGGCCGGGGCCGTGCGCGACCAGATCGACCAGTACCGCCGGGACACCGACCCGAGCGCGGACCCCCGCCTGGAGATCCAGCCGCAGCTCGCCGTCGTGGCGGAGGACATCGCCGCGGCCCGCCTGCTCGCCACGGAGCGGCGCGGCACGGACTCCGTGTCCACCTCGCACGTGATCTGGTACTCGGCCCGCGAGGACCGCGTGCTCGAGACCGCCGATCTCTTCACCCCCGACGGCTGGGACGCGTTCCGCGCCGAGGTGCGCCAGCGCATGGCCAACGACCCGGACGTGATCGGCTCGCGCCTGGACTCGGCGGTCGACGCCCCGGAGCAGGTGGAGAACCGTCGCGTCTGGGACGCGGTGGTCTTCCTGCCGGACGGCAGCCTGATGCTCGAGGCGGACCAGGCGTCCATGGCGCCGGCCGCCGCGGGCGTGCTGACGGTGCGGATCCCTCGGGACACGGCGACCGCCTGGCTGTCCGACCTGGGCCACGTCGCCGCGGACGCCGCCTCCGCCCCCGCCGACCTGCGTCTGCCGGACCGCTCCACCC
>NZ_JABFAY010000003.1:21203-40924 GCF_017168495.1 Micrococcus sp. KRD096
CCCCGAGCCCGTCCGGTCCGTCCACGAGCGCGCCCGGTCCGTCCACGAGCGCGCCGGCCACGGACCCTGCGCCGGACCCGACCGAGTCCGCACCCGAGCCGACCGCCACCACGGCCTCCGCGTCCGCGTCGCCCACGTCGGGGGACCGCTCCAGCAGCACCCCCTGACCCCGGCGCCGGGCGCCGTCGTCGGCCGCGGTCTGCACCGTCGACGCGCGGCCGTGGCAGGATCGGGGCGATGACTGAGCACCTGCCCCGCCCCTGCCCGGACGCACCCGGCCCCGACGCCGTGCCGCCGCCCGCCGAGCGCGTCCACGCGCACGACCACAATCGGGACAAGGACCCCGCCCTCGTCCGACGGGAGCCGGTCTCCTTCGTCCGACGTGGTGCGCGCCTGAACGCGGGGCGGCAGGCCGTGTGGGACCGCCAGGCGGAGCGGGTCCTCGTGGACGTGCCTCGCGGCCGCGGCGCCACCTCGGTGGACGGCCAGGCCCGACTGGACTGGGCGGGGGTGTTCGGGCGCGAGGCCCCCCTGCTGGTCGACATCGGCTCCGGGCTGGGCGAGTCAACGGCGCAGGCCGCCGCCGACCGGCCGGACTGGAACGTGCTCGCCGTCGAGGTCTACGTGCCCGGCCTGGCCGCGCTCATGACGCGCGTGGAGCAGCAGGGCCTGGAGAACGTCCGCGCCGTGGAGGCCAACGCCCCCGAGCTGCTGGACGCCCTGCTCACGCCCGGCTCCGTCTCCGAGGTGTGGGTGTTCTTCCCGGACCCGTGGCACAAGAAGCGGCACCACAAGCGCCGCCTGGTCTCCCCCGCCTTCGCGGACCGCGTGGCGCGGGTGCTCACCCCCGGCGGGGTGCTGCGGCTGGCGACGGACTGGTCGGGCTACGCCGTGCAGATGCGCGAGGTGCTCGAGGCGCACCCGGGGTTCGAGAACCTCTTCCCCGGGCGCGCCGCGGGCGAGGACTCCCCGCTCACGCGGGTGCGCCGAGAGGGCAGGGAGACCGAGGTGGGCGCCCAGCCGCTGCCCGCCGGCTGGGAGAGCGCGGCCGAGGAGGAGCGCCCGCTGCGGGCCGGCCTGGGTGAGGCGCGGGCCGGCGCGGCGGCCGCGGACCCCGTGGACCACGAAGGCGGCTGGGCGCCCCGGTTCGAGGGTCGACCGATCACGAGCTTCGAGGCGAAGTCCCAGCGGGCCGGGCGCCTCGTGTTCGACCTGGCGTACCGCCGCCGCTGAGCACGGGGCCCGACGGAGCCGCTCAGACCGGGGCGACCGGCCCGGCCGGGTCGGCGCCGTCCGGGGCGGGCGACAGCGGCAGGCCGGCGGTCACCCGCGCGGTCGCCGCGAGCGTCACGGACCCGGCGTCCCGGTAGCCCCTCGGGGCGTCCTCGGAGGCCGTCGGCGACCAGCGGGCCGTGTGGTGGCCACGGACGGCGGCCCCCGCCAGGCCGGGCCGCGGGGCCACCGGCAGCACGGCGGCGTCCGTCCAGTCCCGACGTCGGCCCACCGCGCGGCCGACCCGGGCGAGGAGGTCGCCCGGGGCCAGGGCGCGGAACGTCCGTCCGGACCGCAGGCCGAGGTGCGCGGCCCGAGCTGCCAGGGCGGCGGGCAGGCCGACCGCGCCCGAGACCACGAGGGCCTCGACGGGACGCTCGGCCGGCCACGGGGCCTCGGCGTCGTCGGGCTGCAGGCCCCGGTCCGCGAGCAGGCGCAGGGCGTGCGCGGCCACGAGCGAGCCGTACGAGTGGGCCTCCACGGCCCCGTGCACGGCGGTCCCGCGGGCGCGCAGGGCCAGGGTGGCGTCATCGTCCTCCCCCGGCCCGTGGCGCAGGAACTCCCACCAGGCCCACACATCCGCGGCGAGCATCGCACCGCCGCGCCGGCCGGGGCCGTCGAGCACCACCCGCCAGGGCGTGGGTGCGGGGTAGCCGAGCCACCCGATGACGACGGGGCGGGGTGCGCCGGCGGCGCGCTGGGCGGCGGCGAGGTGGGCGGCCTCCCGGGCCGTCCCCCACATGGCCGTCTGGGGGCGGATGCCCATGCCAGAGACGAGCCAGGTCAGGTGGGTGGCGGTCGCGGGGTCCCCCGCGGCGACCACCGCGCGCGGCCCGTCCGGGCCCTCGAGGACGTAGTCCAGCAGATGCCGGGCGGGCAGGTGCGGGTCCATGCCCTCCGGCTTGAGGGCGTGGACGATCCCGTCCAGGGCGCTCCGGGCCTGCCGGCCGAGGCCGTCGCGCCGGGCCATGTCGGCGCGCAGCCGCTCCTGCACGCGGGACCGCGCGGCCGCCCCGAACGACGCCCGGCTCAGTCCTGCTCGGACTGCCACGTGGGCACCCGTCGGAGGCCTGCGACGCCGGAGGGCAGCCTCCGCAGGCCGCTCGGGCAGGCCTCGCCCGCGGTGTCCGCCCCGGCCCGTGCCGCGGCGTGACGGCGGACGGCCATCCGGTCGGCGTAGCGGGCCGAGACGTCACCGCCGGAGCCCACGGTGAAGACGCGGGCCAGGCGGGAGGCGTGGTGGAGGCGGTCCACCTGGGCAGCCAGCTCGACCACGGTGTCCTGCAGCTGCTCGACCTCGCGCTGCAGCGCGATCACGCGGCGGATGCCCTCCAGCGAGATGCCTTCGCGGCTCAGGGTCTGCACGGTCTGCAGCCGCTCGACGTCGGCGAGGGAGTAGCGGCGGTGCCGTCCGTCCTGGCGGGCGGGGACCACGAGGCCGAGCCGGTCGTACTGGCGCAGGGTCTGCGGATGCATGTCCGCCATCTCGGCGGCCACGGAGATCACGAAGACCGGGGCGTGCCGGTCGGGACCCCCCTCGCGGCCCCGGTCCGCACGGGCGGCGCCGTCGCGGGCGCTCACCAGGCTGCCTTCCGGGCCAGCTCCCGCCGCGGATCGTCGCCGGCAGTGGCGGACTGCAGGGCCTCGACGGCGGCGCGGGCGTCGTCGTTGAGCGTGGTGGGCACGGTGACGCGCAGCTCCACGAGCAGGTCACCCGTCGTCGTCCCGCGCTCGACACCGCGGCCCTTCAGGCGCAGCACGCGGCCACACTGGGAGCCCGCCGGCACCTTCACCTTCACGGGGCGCTCCAGCGTGGGCACCTCGATCGTGGCGCCGAGGGCGGCCTCGGGGAAGGTGACGGGCACGGTGATGCGCAGGTCGTCCCCGTCCCGGTGGAAGAACTCGTGCTCGCGCACGTGCACGGTGACCAGCAGGTCGCCGCGGCCGGCCGCACCGGGCGCGCCCTTGCCGCGGGCACGGACCTTCTGGCCGTCGCGGATGCCCTTCGGGATCTTCACCTCGATCGTCTCGCCGTCCGGGGCGCGCAGGGACACCGTGGTGCCCTGGATCGAGCCGCGGAAGGAGATCGTGGTGGTGGCGGTGCGGTCCGCGCCCTTCGTGGGGCGCGGCCGCGCGTAGCCGGCGTCGCCGAAGCCGCCGGGGCCGAAGCCGCCGGGGCCGAAGCCGCCGGTCTGGCCCGCGGCGCCGCCGAACATCCCGCTGAACAGGTCCGACAGGTCGGGCCCGGACTGCGTGGTGCGGGGGCCGCCCCCGCCGCCGAACATCCCGCCGAAGACGTCCTCGAAGCCGCCGCCGTCGGCACCGCCCGGGGCGGAGAACCGGGCGCCGCCGCCCATCGCGCGGATCGCGTCGTACTCCTGGCGCTCCTGGGGGTCGCTCAGGACGGCGTACGCCTCCGAGATCTCCTTGAACTTCTTCTCGGCCGCCTCATCCCCGGGGTTCTGGTCCGGGTGGTGGGTGCGGGCGAGCTTGCGGTAGGCCTTCTTCACATCCGCATCGGAGGCGTCCTTGGACACCCCCAGGGTCGCGTAGAAGTCCTTGTCCATCCAATCCTGCGAGGCCATGGTGCCTCCTCTCGTGTGTATCGGTCAGGGGGTCGGCCGGCGGCGGGGTGGGCCGCCGGCCGACGGGGTCACTCGTCTCCGGCGGAGACCATCACCTGGGCGGCGCGCAGCACGCGGCCGTCCCGGAGGTAGCCGTTGCGGAAGACCTGGACCACGTGGTCCGCGGGCACCTCTGCGTGCGGCTGGCGCATCACGGCCTCGTGCACGGCCGGGTCGAACTCGACGCCGGCCAGGGCCTCCTGGTCGTGACGCTCGAGGCCGAGGCCGGCCAGGGCGGTGTCGAGCTTGGTCGCGATGGCGGCGAACGGACCGTCCGTCAGGTCGCCGGCGGCGCGGGCGGCGTCGATGTCGTCGAGCACCGGCAGCAGCGCCGTGACGGCCTTGAGCACGCCGGCGTCCCTGGCCAGGTCGCGGTCGCGGTCCACGCGGCGCTTGTAGTTCACGTACTCGGCCTGAAGACGGCGCAGGTCGGTCTCGAGCTCGGCCTCGCGGTCCGAGGCCGCGGGCTGCGGCGCCTCGGTCCCGGCCTCCGCGCCGGCCTCGTCGAGGATGCGCTCGGCCTGGGCGAGGGCGTCGCCGTCCTCGGCCTGCTCGGCCGCGCTCTCGGCGGAGACGCGGGGCTCACCGGTCTCGGGGTCGATGCGGCGACGGTCGTTGAACACGATGGGCTCCTCCTCGGAGCCGCGCTCGGCGTCGGAGGAGCCGTGCGGACGCTGCTGGTCGGCGCTCATGGTGTGTCCTTTCGAAGCGGGTGGGCGGGGGTGGTGCGGGAAGGCCGGCGGGCCGGCCTGGCAGGGGCGCTGCCGGGCCGGCCCGCCGGCGTCGTGGGCCTCCGGGCGGGGCGGGCGTGGACGCCCGCCCCGGCACCGGGGTGTCAGGCCTTCTTCTCGTCGTCCTCGTCGACCACCTCGGCGTCGACGATGTCCTCGTCGTCGCCCTGCGGGGCGGCGGACTCGGCGCCGGCGTCGGCCGACTCCGCGCCCTGCTGGGCGTAGAGGGCCTCGCCGATCTTGACCTGGGAGGCCTGGAGCTTCTCGAACGCGGCGGCGACCTCGTCGTCGTTGTCCTGCTTCTCCAGGGCGGCCTTCAGGGCGTCGACGTCGGCCTGCACCTCGGTCTTGACGTCCTCGGGCAGCTTGTCCGCGTTGTCCTGCAGGAGCTTCTCCACGGAGTACGCGGACTGCTCCGCCTGGTTGCGGCGGTCGGCGGCCTCACGGCGCTTCCTGTCCTCGTCCGCGTGGGCCTCGGCGTCCTTGACCATGCGGTCGATGTCCTCCTTGGACAGCGAGGAGCCGCCCGTGATGGTCATCGACTGCTCGGTGCCGGTGCCCTTGTCCTTCGCGGAGACGTGCACGATGCCGTTCGCGTCGATGTCGAAGGTGACCTCGATCTGGGGCATGCCGCGCGGGGCCGGGGCGATGCCGGTCAGCTCGAAGGTGCCCAGCGCCTTGTTGTCCCGGGTGAACTCGCGCTCGCCCTGGAAGACCTGGATGGACACGGAGGGCTGGTTGTCCTCGGCCGTGGTGAACGTCTCGGAGCGCTTGGTCGGGATGGCCGTGTTGCGCTCGATGAGCTTGGCCATCACGCCGCCCTTGGTCTCGATGCCCAGCGACAGCGGGGTCACGTCGATCAGGAGCACGTCCTTGCGCTCGCCGGCGAGCACGCCGGCCTGCACCGCGGCGCCGATGGCGACGACCTCGTCCGGGTTCACGCTCTTGTTGGGCTCCTTGCCGCCGGTCAGCTCCTTCACCAGGTCGGAGACGGCGGGCATGCGAGTCGAGCCGCCGACGAGGACCACGTGGTCGATGTCGGAGACCTTGACGCCGGCCTCCTTGATGACGTCCTCGAACGGCTTGCGGGTGCGCTCGAGCAGGTCCTTGGTGAGGTCCTGGAACTTGGCGCGGGAGAGGTGCTCGTCCAGGTGCACCGGGCCCTCGGGGGTCACGGACAGGTACTGCAGCGAGATGTTGGTGGAGGTGGCCGAGGAGAGCTCCTTCTTGGCCTGCTCCGCGGCCTCCTTCAGGCGCTGCAGGGCGATCTTGTCCTTGGACAGGTCCGCGCCCTTGGACTTGGCCTGCTGGAGCAGCCAGTCCACGATCCGCTGGTCCCAGTCGTCGCCGCCGAGGCGGTTGTCGCCTGCGGTGGCGCGCACCTGGATGGTGGCGAAGTCGTCCTCGTCCTTGGCGACCTCGAGCAGGGACACGTCGAAGGTGCCGCCGCCCAGGTCGAAGACCAGGATGAGCTCGTCCTCCTTGCCCTTCTCCAGGCCGTAGGCCAGGGCGGCCGCGGTGGGCTCGTTGATGATGCGCTTGACGTTCAGGCCCGCGATCTCGCCGGCCTCCTTGGTGGCCTGGCGCTCGGCGTCGTTGAAGTAGGCGGGCACGGTGATCACCGCGTCGGTGACCTTCTCGCCCAGGTACTCCTCGGCGTCGTGCTTGAGCTTCATCAGCGTGCGGGCCGAGATCTCCTGCGGGGTGTACTTCTTGCCGTCCACCTCGGTGGTCCAGTCGGTGCCCATGTGGCGCTTGATGGACGCGAAGGTGCGCTCCGGGTTGTTGACGGCCTGGCGCTTAGCGACCTCGCCGACCAGGACGTCCCCGCCCTTGGAGAACGCGACGACGGACGGGGTGGTGCGGGCGCCCTCGGCGTTCGCGATGACGACCGGGTCGCCACCCTCGAGGACGGCAACCACGGAGTTGGTGGTGCCAAGATCGATACCCACTGCTCGCGACATCATGTGTCCTTTCGTCGACTGCTGCTCGAGGTGACCGCGGCCGACCGGTGCCGGCCGCCCTTGAGCGTTCTGGACTCAACCTGCCACCGGGGCGGAAGGTCTGTCAAGAAACCTGAGTCACCTCGACTCATGTTCTGGTGTCGTGCAGTGCAACCACACCCCCGTGCGCTTCATTCCCGCCCGTCGGTGATCCTCGTCACACCCTCCGTGAATCCCCCTCTCAGGCATCTCGCGGGCGCCCTGCCGAGCCCCTCTCGGTGCCGGCGCACAGGTGCTGACTAGACTTCTGGAAATCGGACCCGCAACCCAGGAGTGACACGTGCTCATCCTCTCGAGTCGCATGCGACCCAAAGAGCAGTTCGAGGGATACGCCTTCGTCGGCACGGACTACGTGCACGGGCCCGCGGGCATGACTGCGTATCGCGCGCGCACCGGCCGCACCGTCGGCCCCGGCGAGGACGGCTGCTACGTGGTCGCACGCCGGGCGGGCAGGCTCTTCGGCCGCCGTTTCGAGGTGGGCACGGACGCCAGCGGTCTGGGCCGTCTCTTCCTTTACCGCAGCGGCGACGATTGGGCGCTCGGCTCCTCCTACAGCGGGCTGGTGGAGCACCTGCGCACCGAGGGCATGACGCTCACGCCCCGGCTCGGCAGGCTCCGTCCGTTCGCCCTCCGCCAGACGCTGACCATGCAGCTGTCCATCTTCCAGACCCCGTTCGACGAGATCCGACTCCTGCCGGTCGGCACCGTCGTGGTGATCCGCGGCAGCGTCCTCTCCCTCGAGCGCGCCCCCGAGCTCCAGCCGCTCGAGTACGAGGCGGCGCTCCAGGAGTACCTCGACGTCTGGCGCGGGCGCACCCGCGCCCTGCTCGCGGACCCGCGGGTCACCTTCACCGCGGACCTCAGCGGCGGCGTGGACTCCCGCACGGTGTTCGCGTTCCTCCTCGAGTCCGGCCTGTTCCGCACGGACTCGGACCGGTTCTGGCTGCACTCGGGCGTCAACCAGAAGGAGGATCTGGCCGTCGCAAAGGGGATCGCCGAGGCCCACGGCCTGACGGTGAACGGCCCCAAGCCGCCCACCCGCACCCTGGTGTCCGGGTCCCGCGCCTACCGCCACTGGCGGGAGAACAGCCTCGGCGTGTACACCCCGGTCTACATGTCGTCGACGTTCCAGAACCCGTTCGAGGTGCATGCACACGGCGGCGGTGGCGGCACCATCAAGCAGTACTACCGGCATGCCGAGCCGCTGCGCCTGCTGGAGCCGTTCAAGGAGAAGATGCCCGCCGCCGACTTCGCCCTCTGGCAGGAGGAGATGGCCACCACGCAGGAGCAACTGAAGCAGACCGCCCCGGGCGTCGTGCCGAGCATCCAACACTACCTCGAGTTCCGGAACCGCTTCCACTTCGGCCACATCCCGAAGGCCCGCCCGCTGTTCATGCCGCTCAACTCGAAGTACGCGATCCGGGCCCTCACCTCCCTCCCCCAGGACGTGCGCCGCCGCTTCTACTTCGACGTCATGGAGTCCCTCGCCCCCGGGCTCAAGGACGTGGACTACGACAACGCCCGCAAGGCACCCACCGCGCAGGAGCTCGAGAGCCTGCTCGTCCTGCCCGCCTCGGACCGGCTCGCCGCCGGCACGGCCTACGGCGACGACACGGTCGAGACAGCCGACCCGGACGATCCCCTGTCCGCCGGCTTCCAGCGCTGGCTGCAGGACATCGACCGGGCCGCCGCCCGCCCGGAGGTGCGTCGCTTCATCATGGGCCGTGCCATGGCGCGCACAGACCGCACAGTGGAGGCCCTGCGCGCGCTGGGCAAGCCCTTCCACTCCCACTCCGGTCACTCCGTGGCGCTGTCCCACCTGCTGATGGTGGACTTCACCCTCGGCGACTGACCGACGCCCCACGCCCGCCGTGTCGGGAAGGGTCCGGGACCGACCAGGTCAGGCGGCCTTGGCCGGCCACCAGACCTTCGGGCCGATGTCCCACACGAGGGCCGGGATCAGCAGCGTGCGCACCACCAGGGTGTCCAGCAGCACGCCGAAGGCCACGATGAACGCCAGCTGCACCATGAACATCAGCGGGATCACCGCGAGCGCGGCGAAGGTGGCCGCCAGCACGACGCCGGCCGAGGTGATGACCCCGCCCGTGACGGTGAGGGCGCGCAGCACGCCCGCCCGCGTGCCGTGCCGCGGCGTCTCCTCCCGCGCCCGGGTCATCAGGAAGATCGTGTAGTCGATCCCGAGGGCCACGAGGAAGACGAAGCCGTACAGCGGCACGGTGGGGTCGGCGTCCTCGAAGCCGAACACGTGCCGGAACACGAGGGCCGAGACGCCCAGGGCCGCACCGAAGCTGACCACGGTGGCCGCCACGAGCAGCACGGGCGCCAGGAGCGAGCGCAGCAGCACCGCGAGGACGACCAGCAGCATCGCGAGGATCAGCGGGATGACGACCCGCAGGTCGCGCTGCGTGGTGACGTTCGTGTCCAACGCCTGGGCCGGCGGGCCGCCCACGAGGATCTCGCCCGAGGTGGGGAGATCCGCGAGCCGGTCGCGCAGGCGGGCCACGGTCTGCTGCGCGGCGAGGGACTCGCCCGGGTCCGCCAGGGTGGCCGAGACCAGCACGCGGCCGTCCACCACGCGAGGCTGCGGCTCCGGCGCGGACGCGGCGCCCGTCCCGCCCTCCGCCTCGAGCGCGCTCGGGGGCAGGACCGCGGCGGTCCCGGGGGCGTCCGCGGTGACCTCCGCCTCGGCCACGCCGGGGTCCTCCGCGACGGCGGCGAGCACCGCCTCCGAGTCCTCGGCCGGGGCGAGGATCTGGGCGGGGGCGCCCGCGCCGGCGTCGAAGTGCTCGCTCAGCAGGGCCTGGGCCTGCCGGGCGTCGGAGTCGCCGAGCAGCACGTCCTCCTGGGCGACGCCGTCCGCGCGCAGCTGCAGCAGACCGCCGCAGAGGGCGAGGAGCACGACCGTCGTGGCGACCCAGACGAGACGGGGCCGGCGCGCGACGACGGCACCCACCCGCGTCCACACCCCGTGGTCCTCCTCGAGGCCGGCGACGGGCCGGCCCGCCCCGTCGCGCGGCGGGGTGAAGGCCCGGCCCCGGGCGGCGCGGCGCTCCGCGCGACGGCGCGCGCGCTCGGGGGACGGGATCGTGGGCCAGAAGGCGGCACGCCCGGTCAGCCGCAGCAGCGCCGGCAGCAGGGTCAGGGCGGCGAGCCACGCGAACGCCACACCCGTGGCGGCCACGGGGCCGAGGGAGCGCGTCGAGTTGAGGTCCGAGGCCATCAGGATCAGCAGGGCGAGGGCCACGGTCGAGGCGGACGCGGTGATCGCGCCGAAGGACCCGCGCACGGCGGCCCGCAGCGCCTCCCCGACGTCCGCCCGGACCAGCAGCTCCTCGCGGTGCCGGGCCACGAGCAGGAGGCAGTAGTCGGTGGCCGCGCCGATCACGAGGATCGAGAGGATGCCCTGGGCCTGGCCGTTGAGCTGGATCCAGCCCGCCAGGGCCATCCCGTAGACGGCCACGATCGCGCCGCAGAGCGCGGCCACGGCCGTCAGGAGCACGAGGACCGGCAGCAGGACGGAGCGGTAGACCGCCACGAGGATCACGAACACCACCGCGAGCGCCACGAGCAGCAGCAGCCCGTCGATCCCCGCGAACGCGCCGCCCAGCTCGGCGACCAGGCCCGCCGGGCCGCCCACGTGCCACTCGGTGTCCGCGGCCACGGTCCCGGCGAGGGCGGGGTCGGCGGCCGCGGGGTCCGCCACGACCTCCCGCAGGTCGGCCACCACGTCGGCCACGGGCCGCTCGGCCCCGACCGAGGAGTCGACGAAGGCCAGGAACTGCACCGCCGCGCCGTCGTCGGAGGGGATCGGGCCGGCGACGTCGGTCACGCCCGGCACCTCGCCCAGCCGGCCCGCGAGGTCCGCGAGCGCGGGGAAGGCGGCCGCGGGGTCCGCTGTGCTCGCCGGGCCCACGACGACGGCGGGCACGGCCTCGCCGTCCTGGAACGCCGCCGCCTCCGCCCCCGCGCGGGTGGACTCGGCCGACGCCGGCAGGAAGGTGGCCTGGTCATTCGAGGAGACGTCGCCGATCTTGCCGAACACGGGGCCGCCCAGGCCGAGCACGGCGAGCCAGACCACGGTGAGCGCCGCGGCCAGGCCCAGCCGCAGCCCCCGAGGGGGACGCCCCGTGGCGGCGGGGGTGCGGGGGTGGGCATGCCCCGAGCGTAGGGGATGGTTCGATGATCAAACAACCATGGGGGCTGGCTAGACTCCCGGCCATGACCACGCAGCCCCCCTCCGCCCCCGCGGAGCACCTCGCCGTGGTCCACGCGCTGCGCGTCTTCAGCGAGAGCGCGGAGCACGCCGTCGACGAGGCCGGCCGCGGCGTCGGCCTGCACCGCACGGACCTCAGAGCCCTCGCGTACCTGATGGCCCGCGCGGCGGCCGGTGAGCCCGTCACGGCCTCGGACCTCGGCGCCCACCTGCACCTCACCCGGGCCTCGGCCACCGCCCTCGTGGACCGCCTGGCCGCCGCGGGCCACGTCCGCCGCCACCGGGACGAGGGCGACCGGCGGCGCGTGCTGGTGGAGCACACGGACACGGCCCGCCGCGACGGACAGCGCGCGTTCGAACCGATGTCCCAGCGGCTGAGCGCCGCCCTCGAGGGGTTCTCCGCCGCGGAGCTGCGGGCCGCGGTGCGGGTGCTCGAGGCGGCCACCGCCGCACTGACGGACCCCGCCCCGGAGGACCCGTGACCCGACCGGCGCTCATCGGCCTGGACGGCCGCTCGGGGTCGGGCAAGACCGTCCTCGCCGCCGCGCTCGCGGCCCGGATCGCACCGTTCGCGCGCGTCGAGGTGATCGAGATCGAGTCCATGTACCGGGGCTGGGACGGGCTGGCCACGGCGGTGGACGACGACGGCCCCTACCCGGCCGTCGTGCGCGCGCTGCGGGAGCGGGGCACGGCGACCTGGACCACGTGGGACTGGCACCGCGCCGCCCCCGGCCCGCCGCGGCGGACCGCGCCGGCCGACGTCGTGGTGTGCGAGGGCGTGGGTGCGCTCAGCACCGCCGCCCGACCGCTGCTCGACCTGGCGGTGTGGCTCGAGCTCGAGACCCCCGCGCGGCGCACGCGGGCGCTGGCCCGGGACGGCGAGACCTTCGCCCCGCACTGGGACCGCTGGGCCGCACAGGAAGAGGACTACCTGGCCCGGCACGCCCCGCGCGCCGCGGCGGACCTGGTCCTGCGTCTGCCCTCCGCCTGACGGCGGCGGTGCCCGGGGCCGGGGCGTCAGGGTCTGCGTGCGGGCCGGTCGGGCGCCCGCGCCGGGACCGGAGCGGTTCGCTCTGCTTAGGTGTAGCATCGGAGGCGGCGCGCCGCGTCCGGCCGCGTCCCACCCCAGCGCACGGAGACCTCCCCTTCCCATGGCGACACTGCTCTACCGTCTCGGCCTCGGCGCCGCCCGCCGCCCCCTCCTCGTGATCCTCGCCTGGGTGCTCGCCCTGGCCCTCGCCGTCGGCGGGTTCCTCGCCTTCGGCGGCACGCTCTCCTCCACCGTCACCATCCCCGGCACGCCCACCGCCCAGGTCACGGACCGCCTCAAGGAGGAGTTCCCCGAGGCCTCCCGAGGCAGGGGCCAGGTCGTGTTCACCACCGAGGACGGCTCCCCCCTGACCGACGCCCAGCGCGAGCAGATCACCGCCCTGCTGGACGACGTCGCCGAGCAGCCGGCCGTGGAGGGCGTCGTGGACCCGTTCGAGGCCCAGGCCCAGCAGGACGACGCCCGCACCCGGCTCGACGAGGGCCGCACCGAGCTGGCCGACGGCGAGCAGCGCCTCGCGGACGGACGCCAGGAGATCGAGGACGGCCGGGCCGAGCTCGAGCGGCGCGCGGCCGAGGCCGACGCGGGCGAGCAGCGCCTCGCCGAGGCCGCCGCCCAGCTGGACGAGGGGCAGGCCACGCTCGACGCCGCGCGCGCCGACCTCGAGGAGCGCGGCCTGGAGGCCCTGCCGGCCGATGCCCTGGCCCCGCTCCGGGAGGCCGAGCAGAAGGTGGCCGACGGCCAGGAGCAGCTCGACGCCGGCCGTGCCGAGCTCGAGGAGCAGGCGGAGCGTCTCGAGGCCGGCCAGGCCGAGATCGACGCGCGGCGTCAGGAGCTCGAGGCCGGGCAGGCCGAGCTCGGCGACCGGTGGACCGAGCTCGAGGCCGGGCAGGCCGAGCTCGACGCCCAGGCCGAGCAGCTGACCGCGGGCCGCGCCGAGCTCGAGCAGGCCCGGGACGCCGCGCTGGCCGAGGCCGAGGCCGCCGGCATCCCGGCGGAGCAGGTCACCGAGCAGTTCGCCGACCAGGAGGCGCAGCTCGCCGCCGGCGAGGCACAGCTGGCGGCCGGTCAGGACCAGGCCGACGCCGCCCGCGCCCAGCTGGAGGCAGCCCAGGCCGAGGCCGACGCGGGCGCCGAACAGCTCGCGGCGGCCCAGGCCGAGGCCGACGACGGCGCCGCCCGACTCGCCGCCGGCCGGCAGCAGCTGCAGGAGTCCGAGGCCGAGCTCGAGGCCGGCCGCGAGCAGGTGGCCGCGGGACGGCAGCAGGCCCTGGACGCGGCCGAGGCCGAGCTCGACGCGCAGCAGCAGAAGATCGACGAGGGCCGGGCCGAGTACGAGCGCGGCGTCGCCGAGCTCGAGGACGGCCGGGCCCAGCTGGCCGCCGGCGCGGAGCGCCTGGACCAGGCCGAGGCGGACCTCGCCGACGGCCGCGCCGAGCTGGACGACGGCCGCGTCGAGGCCGAGCGCGGCGAGCGCACCCTGGCCCTCGCGGAGGACTTCCGCACCGTGTCCGAGGACGGCAGCACCGCCGTCGGGATCGTCACCTTCACGACGCCGACCCTGGACGTGACCGCCGAGGACAAGGAGGCGGTCACCGGCGCCCTCACCGGCGCGGACATCGACGGCGTCGCGGTGCATCCGTCCCAGGAGCTCAACGCCACCGTGCCCTCCCTGCTCGGCCCGGGCGAGGTCGTGGGCCTCGTGGTCGCCGCGATCGTGCTGATGGTCATGCTCGGCACCCTCGTGGGCGCGGGCCTGCCTCTGGTCAACGCGCTGGTGGGCGTGGGCGTGGGCGCCGCCGGGGCGCTCGCGTTCTCCTCCGCCGTGGAGATGATGTCCGTGACCCCGGTGCTCGGGGTGATGCTGGGCCTGGCCGTGGGCATCGACTACGCGCTGTTCATCGTCAACCGGCACCGCCAGGAGCTGCGACGCGGCACGAGCCTGCACGAGTCGATCGCGCTGGCCACCGGCACCTCCGGCAACGCCGTGGTGTTCGCCGGCGTGACCGTGGTGATCGCCCTCGCGGCCCTGAACGTCACCGGCATCGGCTTCCTGGGCCTGATGGGCACGGTGGGCGCGGTCTGCGTGGCCATCGCCGTGCTCGTGGCGGTGACCCTGACCCCGGCCCTGCTGGCCCTGGCCGGCCCGCGCGTGCTCTCCCGCCGGGAGCGCGCCCGGCTCACCGACACCTCCCCGGCCGTCGGCGAGGGCGCCCACGCCGTGCGCCGCGCCCACCGCCGCGCCACCCTGTCCACGCCGACCGCCCTCGCCACGGCGCTCGCCTCCGTGGCCCTGCTCGTCCTCGTGGCCGTGCCGTTCTGGTCCATGCGCCTGGGCCTGCCGGACGGCGGCTCCGAGCCCGAGGGCTCGGACTCCCAGCTCGCCTACGCGCTCACGGCCGAGAAGTTCGGCGAGGGCTACAACGGCCCGCTCGTGGTCACCGTGGACCTGCCCGCCGGCCTGGACGAGGGGCGCGCCACGGACGCCCAGCTCGACGTCGGCGAGCAGCTGGCCGCCCTCGACCACGCGCACGCCGTGGTGCCGGCGGGCTTCAACGAGGACCGCACGGTCGCGATGTACCAGGTGCTGCCCGAGGAGGGGCCCAACGCGGTCTCCACGGAGGAGCTCGTGCGCGAGCTGCGGTCCCTGGACCCGGCCGGCGAGGCCTCGAACCCGGGCGTGGCGGGGGTGACCAGCGGCTTCATCGACGTCTCGGCCACCCTGGCGGAGGCCCTGCCGCTCTACCTCGGTGTGGTGGTGGGCCTGTCCCTGCTGATCATGATCCTGGTGTTCCGCTCCATCCTGGTGCCCCTGATCGCCACCGGCGGCTTCGTGCTCTCGGTGTTCGCGGCGATGGGCGGCGTGGTGGCCATCTACCAGTGGGGCTGGCTGGGCGCCCTGTTCGGCGTCCACAACCCGGGGCCGGTGCTCAGCTTCCTGCCGACCATCATGGTCGGCGTGCTGTTCGGCCTGGCCATGGACTACCAGCTGTTCATCGCCTCCGGCATGCGCGAGGCCTACGCACACGGCCTGCCGGCCCGCCAGGCGGTGCTGTCCGGCCTGCGCTCGGGCCGCGCGGTGGTGATGGCCGCGGCGATCATCATGATCTCCGTGTTCGGCGGCTTCATCTTCGCCGAGGACGCGATGATCCGCCCGATCGGCTTCGGCCTGGCCTTCGGCGTGCTGCTGGACGCGTTCGTCGTCCGGCTGCTGCTGATGCCGGCCCTGATGCACCTGCTCGGGGACGCGGCGTGGTGGCTGCCCCGGTGGCTGGACCGCATCATGCCGGACGTCGACGTGGAGGGCGCCCAGCTCGAGCGCGCCCACGCCCCGGCGCACCCCTCCGGCCGCTCCCCCGTCCTCGTCCTGCTCGAGACGGACACGGACGGCGCCCCCGCCCCGCGACTGGCAGACCCGGCCGTCCCGCAC
This sequence comes from Micrococcus sp. KRD096, assembly GCF_017168495.1. NCBI lineage: Bacteria > Bacillati > Actinomycetota > Actinomycetes > Micrococcales > Micrococcaceae > Micrococcus > Micrococcus sp. KRD096. The sequence goes on from NZ_JABFAY010000003.1 coordinate 36,546, forward strand.
CTGAGCGTCACGGACCAGGGGGTCACCCGCGGCGACGGCATCTTCGAGACGGCGCTCGCCGTCGCCGACGGGCTCGGGACCCTGCGCATGCGCAAGCTCGGAGCCCACCTCGGCCGGCTGGCCGCGTCCGCCGCCGCCCTGGAGCTGGCCGCCCCCGAGGCGGCGGCGTGGGAGGCCGCCGTCGCGCTCGGCCTGCGGGCGTTCACCGAGGCCAACGACGTCGCGCCCGGGGACCGTCTCGCCGTGCGCCTGACCGTCACCCGCGGCCCGGACGCGGCTCCCGGCGCGGTGCCCACGCCCACCGCGTGGGCGCTGCTGAGCCCGGCCCCAGTGGTCGAGGACGAGGAGCGGCGGCGGGGGCTGCGGGTGCTGCTGCTGGACCGCGGCATCGACTCGCAGGCCCCCGAGCGCTCCCCGTGGCTGCTCACCGGCGCGAAGACCCTCTCCTACGCCGTGAACATGGCCGCCCTGCGCTACGCCCGCGACCACGGCGCCGACGACGTCGTCTTCACCAGCGCGGACGGCTACCTGCTCGAGGGCCCCACCTCCACGGTGCTGATCGTGCGCACCGGGGAGGACGGCGTCCGCCGCCTCCTCACCCCACTGCGCCAGAAGGGCATCCTCGCCGGCACGTCCCAGGCCGTGATCTTCGCGGCCGCCCACGCGGACGGCTGGGAGCTCGGCTACGGCCCGCTCGTCCCGGCGGACCTCCAGGGCGCCGAGGGCGTCTGGCTCGTCTCCTCGGTGCGCGGCGTCCTGCCGGTGCGCGCCGTCGACGGCGTCGAGATCCCCGTGGACCACGAGCTCACCGGCATGCTGCAGGCCCATCTGGACGCCGACGGCGACCCCGGCCGGCACGTCAGCGGCGACCCGGTGCCCACCGCGGGCTAGGCTGGGGACCGGCCCGTCCGGCGTCGTCGGCCGCGGCCGCAACCGCACGTGAGATCCCCGACCACGGAAGGCGCACCATGAACACGCTCGCCCAGAAGGCCCTGTCCGCCGGCATCACGCTGGTCGGCGGCATCGTCGGCTCCCGCGTGGTCGCGGGCGGCTGGCGGCTCGTCACCGGCCACAGCGCCCCGGACGACGCGGCCGACGAGACGCTGCCCCTCGTCGAGGCCCTGTCCTTCGCGTTCATCTCCGCGGGCGTCGCGGCGTTGCTGAAGGTCGCCGGCCAGCGCGGCGCCGGCGCCGCGATCCGCAAGGTGTCCGAGTCCACCGCGCACCGCGTGGACCACGAGGTCTGAGCCGCCCCGCCACCACCACCACCACCACGACGACGGCCGCCGCCCGGAGCGATCCGGACGGCGGCCGTCGTGCTGTGCGCGGTGGCGTCAGCGGCGCCCACGCGGCCGGGCGCCGGCGCGGCGGGGCCCGGGGTCCGCCGGGGGCTCGGCCCGACGGCCGACGGCGGCCAGCTCGTCCCGGTGCAGCAGCTCACGGCGGGCGTGCTTGGTGCGGTAGCCCGTGCGGCCCACCAGGTGGGAGGCCACCGGGGCCGTGACCATCTGGGTGACCCACGCCAGGAACAGCACGGGCAGCCACACCCACGACCGCCACACGATCCCCAGCCCGGCGAGCATGAGCAGCAGGCCGAGGACCTGCGGCTTGGCGGCGGCGTGCATGCGGGCCAGCAGGTCCGGGAGCACGAACAGGCCCACGCCGGCCACCAGGGAGAAGAAGGCGCCGCTGACGAGCAGGAACGCGGCCAGCCAGTCCAGGAGCGTGGCGGTGTCGGTCATCGGCCCTCCTCCCCGCCCGGCACGTCCGTGGTGCCGGGCACGCGCGCCTGGTCCTCGAGCGAGTGGTCCGGACGCCGGTCCTCCGCGAAGCGCGCCACCGTCACCGAGCCGACGAAGCCGACGGTGGCGGCCAGCACCACGAGGACCACGTGGTGGGTGTGGCGGTGCACGGCCATCTCCAGGACGAGCATCCCGGAGAACACCACGAGCAGCACGTCCGTGGCGACCGCCCGGTCCAGCAGCGAGGGGCCGCGCACGATCCGGTAGAGCGCACCGACGGCGCCGACCACGAGCAGCGCCCCGCCGGCCCACGTGGCCAGGTCCATGGGGTCCATCAGGCCTCCTCCTTCGGGGGGCGGGCGGCGGGAGGCGCCGAACTCGGGAAGCGGCGGACCAGCTCGAGGTCCTCACGCGTGCCGACGGCGCGGATGATGCCCGCCTCCACGTCGAGGGCCTTGGCGCGGAAGCCCTCCACGTCCTCGTCCGTGGTCGCGTCGAGCACGTGCAGGTACAGGACGGAGCGGACCCGGTCCACGTCCAGCACGATCGAGCCCGGCACCAGGGCCAGGGCGTGGCTGACGAGCGTGATGATGAGGTCGTCGTGGCTGCGCAGCGGGACGCCCACGATCGAGCCGCGGGCGCGGCGGCCACGCAGCAGCACCGTCCCGGTCACGTTGACTGAGGCGCGCACGACGTCGACGAGGAACCGCACCGTGAACACGAGGGACCACCAGGGGTTCAGACGGCCGCTGAACGGGATGTCCGGCATCGGGAAGAGCCCGATGATCAGCAGCGCGAAGGCGAGGCCGGTCAGGGCCACGTGCGGAGCGAAGTCCTGCCACAGGGCGCACCACACGGCCACCATCACGAGGATCAGCGGCCACTGGGCCACGATGCCCCGGATCCGGTCGGGGCGCACCACGCCGCGGCGGGCGGAGTCACTTCCGGGCATCGTGCACCTCCGTCGGGTCGACGCTGAGGGTGGCCGCGGCCCGCTCGGCCGCGGCGTCGTCGAGCACCGCCGCGATGTAGGGCGAGCGGTCGAGCATGTCCGTGGCGGCCTCGTCGGCCAGGGCGAACAGCGGACCGGCGGCCACCGTGAACACCAGCGTCAGGCCCACGAGCGCCGTGGTGGGCAGCACGAGGCCCGGCTCGAGCGGGCGGGGGCGCTCGCCACGGGCGACGGCCCGCTCGTAGGCGGCCACGAGCTGGGCGGGCGGGTGCTCCACGTCCTCGACGCGGCGCCAGAACGCGCGGGTCCACACGCGCACCACCACGAGCAGGGTCAGCAGGGACACGAGCAGGGACACGCCCACCAGCGTGTAGGCCAGGGGCGTGGCCTGCTCGACGCCGCCGCGCAGCAGGCCGACCTTGCCGAGGAAGCCGGAGAACGGCGGGATGCCGCCGAGGTTGAGCGCGGGCACGAGGAACAGGACGCTCACGAACGGGGAGACCTTCGCCAGGGACCCGAGGCGGTCGATGTTCGCGGTGCCGGCGCGGTTCTCGATCAGACCCGTGACGAGGAAGAGCGTGGTCTGCACGGTGATGTGATGGGCCACGTAGTACACGGTGGCCGCCAGCCCCGCCTCCGTGGCCAGGCCCAGGCCGAAGATCATGTAGCCGATGTGGGAGACGAGGATGAAGGACAGGATGCGCTTGATGTCCGTCTGGGCCAGCGCGCCGAGGATGCCCACCACCATGGTCAGCGCGGCCACCACGAGCAGGAGCGCGTTGATGTGCTCCCCCGGGAAGAGCAGCGTCTCGGTGCGGATCATCGCGTACACGCCCACCTTGGTGAGCAGGCCCGCGAACACCGCGGTCACCGGGGCGGGCGCGGTGGGGTACGAGTCCGGCAGCCAGAAGGACAGCGGGAACACGGCCGCCTTGATGCCGAAGCCCACCAGGAGCAGCACGTGCAGGACCATCTGCACGTCGGTGGGCAGCTCGCCCAGCTTCACGGCCAGGTCCGCCATGTTCACGGTGCCGGTGGCCGCGTAGATCATCGCGATCGCGATCAGGAACACCACCGAGGAGAGCACGGAGACCACCACGTAGGTGATGCCCGCGCGGATGCGCTGGGCGGTGCCCCCCATGGTCAGCAGCACGTAGGAGGACGTCAGGAGGATCTCGAAGCCCACGTAGAGGTTGAACAGGTCGCCGGCGAGGAACGCGTTGGACACGCCCGCCACGAGGATCAGGAACGTGGGGTGGAAGATCGAGACCGGCCCACCCTCGTCCCGGTTGATCAGCCCCTGCGCCGAGGCGTACAGCAGCACCGCCAGGGTGACCAGCGCGGACACCACGAGCATGAGGGCCGAGAGCCGGTCCACCACGAGGGTGATGCCCAGCGGGGCCGGCCAGCCGCCGAGGTGGACGGCCGCGATCCCGGTGTCCCAGACCGCGGCCAGCAGCAGCGCGTCCAGCACGAGGGTGAGCACGAGCGCGGAGACCGTGACGGTGATCTGCGCGCGGGGGCGGCGCACGAGCATGAAGGTCACGGCCGCGCCCAGCACGGGCAGCATGACGGCCAGCGGGGCCAGGTCGGTCAGGGGGAGGGTGCCGATGCTCATGCGCGCTCCCCGCCCTCGGGACGGCGGCCGCGGGACGCTGCCCCGGATCCGGTGGGCGCCTGGGGGG